>VFZU01000010.1 GCA_016870995.1 Acidobacteriota bacterium | reverse complement strand
TCTTGTCCCGAGGAAACCTCTCAAATGCCCATGGAGGTACCGCTTCGCAGCAGCGAGGATGGGGCAAGTATTGCGGGCTTCTTTGGAGCGCTCAAGAGCGAACCCAACGTCATCGATCACGAAAAGATGGGACTGAAAATGATCTCCGTTTTCGTGAACGGGCGGGTATTCGATACGAAGTTCACCGACAACGTGCTGGTGTACGTTGACGGCGCGAATGTGATGCAGCGCATCAAAGTGACGACACGGATGGTGGCGGATCAGGAAGTGATGTCGATGCTGACAATGAAATATGGCCAGCCGAGCAAGCAGACGTTGACAACCTGGACGAGTCCGTAGGGTGGCGTGGTGTCGCAGACGCCGAACTACTTCTGGAGTTTCCAAAACATGTTCGTGGATTACTTTACGCGGGACACAACGATTCTCAATAAACTCTCACCGATGGGCGGCATCGATGTGTACACGCCCACCTATGTGAGGCTTGCGGACGAGTATCAGAAGAGGCGAGGCGCTCCGGCACCAGGAAAGAAGAGTATGTAGGTTTTGCCAAGCTGTCCCCGAGCTCACGCGCTGTTGTCAGCGAAGCAGGCTGGCGTGCGGTGAGGAGAGCGGCGGGCGACAAGCTACCCGGTCACAGCACTAGTTGACCGGCAACCCCACGGGTAGCACGGAGCCGGGCTGTGACGCTTGGCCGTTGCAGCGAATGACGAGCGCATGGTCGCCGTCTGGGATGTCGAAATCCAGCGAGCAGAATTAGGAAAGTGTTAACGGTGAATAATTATTGCTTATTCATATTGTGATACGTGAACCAGTTTGATATGAGTCTCCGCAAGGTTCCCTGTATGACTAAAGCAATACTCACTCTTCTTCTCACCCTTGGTGCACTGTTTGCCCAAACCAACACCTCTGCCATTTCCGGCACTGTGACGGATGAATCTGGAGGTGCCGTTCCCTCCGCTGCGCTCACTCTGACTGAAGTCAATACCGGCCTGGCCCGCAAGGCCAACGTGGACTCGAGCGGAGACTACGTTTTCCCGCAGCTCCCTCCGGGCCGCTATCGCCTCTCCGTGCAGGCTTCGGGCTTCCAGACCTACATCGTCGAACAGCTCGACCTCGGCATCGCCCAGACTGCTCGGGCCGACGTGAAGCTGCGCCTCGGCCAGGTTACGGAAACCGTTACCGTTTCCGGCACGGTTGCTCCTCTGCTTGAGCCCGACACTGCTTCGCTTGGCCAAACGGTCACTCGCAAAGCGATAAACGACCTGCCACTCAATGGCCGCAACTACATCACGCTGGGGGCGCTGACTCCCGGTGTGGTGCCGCAGATCCCCGCGGCGCAGGGTCCGGCCAGCTTCGTCGCCTCGACCACGGGCCGCTCCGACCGTTCCATCCTGGTGGGCGGCCAGCGTGAGAGCTCCACTTCCTACCTCTTCGACGGTGTCGAACTGCGAAACCCCCGCGTTGGCGATTCGTCTATTACGCCCTCACTTGACGCGGTTCAGGAATTCAAGATTCAGCGCAACTTCTTTCAAGCTGAGTTTGGCAACTCGCCCGGCATCATCAACGTAGCCAGCCGCGGCGGCACCAATCAGTGGCACGGCAGTCTCTTCCACTTCTTGCGCAACAACGCGCTCGACGCCCGGACCTTCTTTGCCCGCTCAGTTGAGCCCTTCAAGCGGAACCAGTTTGGCTTCGCGGTGGGCGGCCCTGTCATCAAAGACAAGCTCTTCATCTTCGGCAACTACGAAGGCTTCCGCCAACGCCTTGGCATCACGCAGCGCGGCCTCTTTCCCCGGCAGAACGCCGAGCTGGCCGGCAACTTTACGCAGAACGTTTTTGCGGATCGCGCGGCGCAGATCATCCACGATCCGCTCACTTTTAACCCCGCCACCAATACGCGTACGCCCTTCCCGGGCAACGTGATCCCAGCCAACCGCATCAACCGGGTCAGCCGCAATTTCTTCCCCTACATTCCCGTCACGAACTCCAATGCAGTTGAGGGCGTGAACCTGACCGGCATTCCGATTCAGCGTCTGGACGATGACCAGTTCAACATTCGCGCTGACTATCGTTTGAACGATACGCATCAATTGTTCTTCCGCTATAACGAGCAGGATGCACCGCTTTCGCCTGCCGCGCTACAGCCTCTGGGCGGCGCTCAGGTGATCAGCTTCGGCCGCGCTGCCGTGGCCCAGGTGTCTTCGACTCTGCGCCCGAACGTGGTGAACGTCTTCCGCGCTGCCTACAATCAAGCCAAGCTCTTTGGTCAGCAGGTTCCAGTGGATCGCAATATCGCCTCGGAAATCGGCATCACGGGCGTGTCTGATGTTACCCGCAACTTCGGCGTGCCGACCGTTGGCTGGGTCGGCTTCAGTGGCATTGGCTCGAATGGCCTGACGCAGGGCAATAACCTACATAACTACCAGCTCTCGAACGCAACCACCTGGATCAAAGGCGGACATACCGTGAAGTTCGGGTACGAAATCCGTGAGTCGCGAAACTTCAATAACTCTGATAACGGTCCGCGTGGCAGCTTCACCTTCGGCAGCCCGGCCTACACTTCGGCTCTCGACCCCGCCACCGGGAACCCCGTCGGGGGCAGTGGCAACCCGGTTGCCGACTTCCTGCTTGGCTTCCCGCTCAATGCCTCGGGTGCCGTCGGATCTTCGGCCACCAACTTCCGCTTCCACACACAGAACATCTTCATACAGGACGACTGGAAGGTCTCCCGCTCACTCACGCTGAATTACGGTCTGCGGCACGAGCTCATCACCCCGCCCTCCCCTATCGAGCAGGAGCGTCGCAATGTTTACGGTTTCGATTTCCGTACCGGCCGACAGATCTTTCCGACTCTGGGCCAGGTCCGCGACTCGGTTGTCAGCCCTGACTACAAGAACTTCGCACCCCGCTTCGGCTTCGCCTACAACCCCACGTTTGCACAGGCCTGGGTCTTGCGCGGTGGTATCGGTATTTACTTCGACCAGGGCCAGATGAACGAAACCCAGTTCATCACAAACGGCCCGCCGGTTTTCGCACAGCAGAACAACAACTTCACGGGCCGCGGGCTGCCGCCAATGACCTTTGGTGTCAACGCTCTGCCCATCATTCAGATTCCTCCGATCGATTCCAACTACCAGACGCCGCAGGGTATCTTCCTCTTTGCACAGGAAATGGACGGTCGCAAGCCGCGTATCTACATGTGGAACATGTCGCTGCAGCGCACGCTGGGTAACAAGTGGGTGGCCGAGGCTGCGTATGTCGGCTCTCAGGGCCGCCGCCTGACGAAGCGCTTTAATTCGGACGCCGATGCCACACCGGGTGAGCTCTATCGCGTTACCCCCGGTGTACGCCGCTTCCCGCGCTTGAACGGCATGCTCTATTCCTCGCTTTCCGGCATGAGCCAGTTCCATGCTCTCAACCTGCGCCTCGACCGGCGATTCGAGAACGGATTCTCGCTGCTGACGGCCTACGCCTGGTCGAAGTCGATGGACAACGACTCCGGCGGCGCCTGGGGTACGCCCAACCTGAACCCGGCGAACTTCCAGCTGGACTGGGGTCCGTCAGACTTCAACATCGCCCACCGCTTCGTCTTTTCCGGCACTTATGACATTCCTGTCGGCAAGGGCAAGCGCTTCGGCAACAACTGGAGCAAGAGAACCGACGTGCTTCTCGGGAACTGGCAGTTGAACGCGATCGGCGCCATGCAGTCCGGCGTGCATCGCGTGATCGGTTCGCCCAACAACACCGGTATCGGTTTTGTGACGCAGCGTGCCGATGCCACTGGTATCAACCCGAAGTCGAGCTTTGGCGGTATTACCCCCGGCGAAGGCTTCGGCTCGAACAATTCGAATCTCTTCTGGTTCAACCCCAACGCCTTCCGCGCCGCCGCGCCGTTGACTTTCGGCAACTCCGGCCGCAACGTGATCGTGGGCCCTGGCTTTATGAACTTCGACCTGTCGCTGTTCAAGACCTGGAACTTCACCGAACGCTACAACCTGCGCTTCCAGTTCGAGGCCTTCAATGCCATGAACAACGTGCGCTTCAATCCGCCGGACATCAATGTGGCCAGTCCGACTTTTGGCCGTATCCTCGGTGCGCTTGAGGGCCGCCGCCTGCAGATGGCGCTGCGCTTCAGCTTCTGATCGCGGTCCAAAAATGCGATCGCCTAACAGGAGAAGACCTTTTGTTCGGCAACGGTTGAATCCCCTGTACGGTTTGTGGTGAAACTGCAGCGGTCCTGGTCTCGAGCCAGGACCGCTATGGCGATGAGTTGCGCACGGTTGCCTGCGGGCTCTGCGGCCTGTATCGCAACGATCCGCAGATCACGAGGTCGAATAGCGGAAGTCCCAAGAACTCCTTTTCTGCGGATCAGTCCCCAGCGCCCTGCCCGCACATCAAAGACGATCGTGAATCTTAGTTGTGTATGTCAGGACTGGCCTTCTCTTGCAACGGCTCTGTGATAATTCTCTTGAGAAAAGGCAGAAGCAAGATGAACAAATCCTACACACTGGATTTTGCAGAAATCGGCATGAAAGACCTGGCCCGGGTTGGGGGCAAGAACGCATCGTTAGGGCAGATGTACCGCGCATTGAAGCCGAGAGGAGTGGGTGTGTTAGACGGCTTCGCCACCACCGTTGAAGCATGGTGGCGGTTTCTCGAAGATAACCAGTTGAAACTCCGATTGGAGCAACTCTTCCACGATTTCGACGCCGAGAACCTGGAACAACTGACGTCCCGTGGACAGGCGGCTCGCAGTATGATTCTCGAAACACCTCTGCCAGATGAGTTGAGGTCCGCCATAACGACGGCATACCGCGCACTGCTCCTGCGTCTTGGGCGCGAATCGGAACTCGCAGTGCGATCCTCTGCCACAGCCGAGGATCTTCCCGAAGCATCGTTTGCCGGCGCAGCAGAAACCTTCTTGAACGTCCGCGGCGAAGAGGCCCTCCTCCGCGCTGTGCACCATTGCTTTGCTTCTCTCTTTACCGATCGTGCCATCAGCTATAGGGCCCGGCTTGGGTATGGCCAATCGACAATAGCACTCTCGGTTGGAGTGATGCCTATGGTCAGGTCAGACCTTGCCAGTTCTGGCGTCATCTTTACTCTCGATACGGAAACTGGCTTCCGCAATGCCGTGACCGTGACAGGATCCTATGGGCTTGGTGAGTTCATCGTTCAAGGGGTGGTCACACCTGACGAATGGACTGTGTTCAAACCCACACTGGCAAATGACAAAGACGCCATTATCGGCCGCAGCGTCGGATCTAAAGAAGTGCAACTGGTCTATGCGCAGGGCACTCGAACCACCAGAAGCGTGGCGACGCCTCCCGCAGATCGCATCCGCTTCTGCCTTACAGATGAAGAAGTAATGCAATTGGCCCGTTGGGCTTGCGAGATCGAAGCCCACTATTCAGAAAGAGCACAACGCCCCGTGCCCATGGACATTGAATGGGCCAAAGATGGCATCAGCGGAGCCTTGTTCATTGTGCAGGCCCGTCCGGAAACGGTTCATGCCGCCAAACCGGAAACCGCGATGGCCAGCGTCTTTCGACTGAAGGCAAAGCCGGCGAAAGCGCTGGTTTCGGGTCAGGCAGTGGGCATGAAAATCGGGTCCGGTGTTGCGCGAGTGGTTTCGGATGTAGCGGCGCTTCATGAAGTAAAGCCGGGAGATGTGCTTGTGGCTTCCAGCACGAACCCGGACTGGGAGCCCGTCATGAAGCGCGTTGCCGCAATCATCACGGACCACGGCGGCCGTACCGCACACGCGGCAATTGTTTCGAGAGAATTCGGAATCCCCTGCATTGTAGGAACTGGAAGGGCCACTGAACTCATCAAGACCGGCGATGACATTACCGTCTGTTGCGCCGAAGGTCCGGTGGGTCGCGTTTATGCGGGATGTCTGGAGTATGTGGAAGAAGTGGTAGACACGCGGGATCTCCCACCAACCCGCACCAAGATCATGCTCACCTTGGGTGACCCGTCTCAGGCCTTTCGCTTTGCAGCCTTGCCGAATGCGGGGGTCGGACTGGCCAGAACGGAGTTTATTGTGACGCACCACATCGGCATCCACCCGATGGCTCTGGTGCGATTTCCCCACTTAAAGGACGGCACGGCCGTGGAGGAAATCCGGAAGCGATTGGGAGGCGAGGACCCTCTTGCCTTCTTTGTCAGGCGCTTTAGCGAAGGAGTTGGGCGGATTGCAGCAGCCTTTTATCCCAAACCTGTCATCGTCCGCACCAGCGATTTCAAAACCAACGAATATGCCCAGTTGTTAGGAGGGCGTGAGTTCGAACCCGAAGAAGAGAATCCAATGCTCGGGTTTCGGGGTGCTTCGCGATACTATCATCCCGGTTACGCTGAGGGCTTTGCGCTGGAATGCCAGGCGCTGGCGCGCGTGCGAGGCGAAATGGGGCTCAACAATGTCGTTGTGATGATCCCGTTTTGCCGCACTGTCGCGGAGGGTGCGAAGGTTCTGGCCGTCATGAAAGAGCATGGTCTCGAGCAAGGAAAAGAAGGTCTCGAAGTCTATGCGATGTGCGAAATTCCATCCAACGTCCTGCTTGCCGATGACTTTCTGCGCATCTTTGACGGCTACTCGATTGGCTCCAACGATCTCACGCAGTTAACACTGGGGCTGGACCGCGACTCCGCCACCGTAGCCCCACTCTTTGACGAAAACGATGCTGCTGTCAGAATGATGATCGAATCCGCTATTCGCTCTGCGCATCGTGCGGGCAAGCCCATCGGGATTTGCGGGCAGGCGCCCTCCGACTTTCCCGAATTTGCCGCCTGGTTGGCGGCACTTCGTATCCACTCCATCTCTCTGAACCCCGATACGGCTGTTCAGACAGCGTTTACCGTGGCGATGGCCGAAAGTCGCTTAGCCGAAGATTCCGCCACCGCGACGGTCGCCCAAAAGGCTTAAGAATCGTCGTGCCCACAGCCCGCCACGCGGACCATCGCCGCCACAAGACGGGGTTGTGTTGGAAGAACATTCCGGTGCTGCTGATGGGCCGCGCCGTTGCCGATAGTGTGGCTTATGTTGAGAGTTCGGACAGTTGGTCAACGAGCGGAGTCTGCCGTTGGACCTCCTGGTCTGGCGGCCATAGGACTTGCCCTTCTCGATGATGTTGTTATAGTACTGCACCAGCTGGTAAGATTCAGTGCCGGAATGGCCAGGGCAGAGTTAAGTGTCAAGGCGTATTGATCACACGGGGCTGGAGATGGGCTCCGCAAAGAGGAGGTCAGTACGCTGTGATCTCGCCGCCGCTGATCTTGCGGCGTGCTTTTGGATCCAGCTTCCATCCCGGGCGCGCTGCGTCTGGCACCAGATCGAGCGGCGTGTCATACCCGGCCAGAATCTCACCTGAAGGGGAATAGTAGGGTCCGATATCGCATGCCATCGACCCTTTGCCTTCTTCGACAAATGTGATCACCGTGATCAATTTCGCCGATTTGTAGCCGTACTTCGAGGGATCCAGGAGCCGCAAAGGAGCACCATTCTTATCCGGCAGCGGCTGGCCATTGCGCTCCAGGGCGAGCAGTACTCGAGGGTTTCGCATCTCGGCGAGCGACATGTATTCGTACCACTTGTCGGCACAGTCAATACGAATGGCACGTGCGTTGGACCGCGGTTTCACCAGGTCAGCAAGCGCATCGTAGCGAAAGCCGGCCCAGATTGCCCGCGCGCTCCAGCACTGAACGCACTTCATTCGCGAACTTTGCTCCACGCGCGGCAGCGCGCGCAGTTCGGCCAGCGTGAAAGAGCGTGGCCGCTCCACCAAGCCGGTCACCTGCAGTCGCCATTTCGTTTTGTCGATGGGAGGAACCGGGTTGTACCACATGGTGCGAAAGCCCAGTTCGTCGGGCGTGTCCGAAGGCATGAGCAGCTTCGATGGCTGCATGGCGAGCAACATTCCGCGTCGTGTCATCTCGGGTTCTCCTGGGGTCGATTCTCCTGCGCCGACAGCTTTTGGTGGCGCTGTCGTGCCGCCTCGGCCAATGCGGTTTTGCCCTGCCGCGCGTAGAGCCGGGACAAGCGGTAGTGGGGCACTGGGTCCTTCGGTGAAAGTGACGCTGCGCGTTCGTACTCACGGATCGCCTCGGACACCTTGGCGGTTTTTTCCAGTAGTTGGCCCAGCTCAAGATGGGCGTCTGCCAAACCGGGTGCGAGTGCTAGCGCGCGCCGCAACTCCGCCACATCGCCTTTCGCCTTGCCGAGGGCGTAGTGGCCGACCGCCGAGTTCGGCTGATTCTTGACGAACCTCTGGAAGCAGGCGATCACCTCGTCCTGCCTTGCGCCAGTGTGCTCGAGGGAGCGAGAGAGAAACTCGACAGGCTGCTCGATATCGGGCGCGAGCTTTGAGGTGTCGAGGAACTGGCCAATCGCATCAGGGAAGCGGCGCATTGCGTAGTAAGCCACACCCAATGAAAGCGAGGCCTGAGGACTGCGAGGGAATTTCTGGCGAGCATGTTCGAGCACGATGATCGCGTTCGGGAAGTCATGTACGCTCAGTAACAGGTTTCCCAACTCGGTGTAGTTGCTTTCGATCTCCGGGTTCGCCTGGATTGCCGCTTGAAGTCGAGCAGAGGCGTTAGCTGGATCTGGTCGTGTCTGGGCGAATGCAAACCCCAAGCCAACGAGGAAGGCCGCCTTGAGCATCAGCGATTAGTCTATCTCATCGATCCATTCAGGATGGATAGAATTGAGCGTAGACCCATGCTCTCTAAACGGCAGTTTCTGCAGGCCGCGGGCGTCACGATCGCGAACCAACTCAAGGTCTCAGGCGCTGACCCGGCCGAGTCGGCGCGCAAGGTGATTATTGTGACTTTCGGCGGGGGCGTTCGGTACGCCGAGACCTTTACGCGCGAAGGGCTGCGCAATATTCCACGACTGGCTGCGCTGCAGGGCCAAGGTTATTTCTACCGCGATTGCCGCAACCTCGGGGTGCTCTCGCATTTCAACTCCACCGCTTCCATCGTCACGGGTCAGTGGCAACGCGTCGACGACTTCGGATTTCAGCCGCCGGCTTCCACTACGATTTTTGAGGCCTATCGCAAACAGCGTAAGGCGAATCCGCAGGATGCCTGGGCGATCTGCACGAACAAGAGTTTCGCCAACATCAGCGGAGCGGCGGGAGCGAACGTGGTGCTACCGAAGCAGCTGCTGCTCGAAGCGGTGAAGGATGTGGTCCGACGCGGTGAGGGCCTGGGCGTCGCGGATCGCGACAACGTACAGCGGCGTCTGGCCTCCATACTGCAGGAAGGTTATGAGGGCGTCGGTTGGACGGTGTTCAAAGGTGGCCGCTCGCTCGACCAGAAGGTACAGCGCACTCTGACGCACGCTCTGGTCGAATACATCAATGGTCCGGAGGCCCCCGCATCCGGAGACGAATTGACTTTTTTCATCGCCCGCGAAGTGATGCGCGAGTTCTCGCCCCGGCTGATCCTGGTGAACTTCTGGGATATGGATGTTGCGCATTGGGGCGCGTACTCTCTCTACCTTCAAGCGGTGACGCGTACGGATCGCCTGACGGGGATGCTGTGGGACGAAGTGCAGGCGAATCCGGCTTATCGCGACCGCACGACGATGCTGGTGCTGCCTGAACTCGGGCGCGATGGCGACATCAACACCGCGAATGGATTTTTGAATCATCGTTCGGGTGATGCCTCCTGCCGCAACATGTGGATGCTCGCCCTCGGTGCCGGCAAAGGAGAAACCGAGCAGCCGGTGGCCCACATCGATGCCACGGCAACGGCGGCCCGGATGCTCGAGATTCCCTTCGAATGCGCCGGCCGGCCGCTGCCAGGAATCTCGTGATGGTTTCTCCCGCTCTGCAATCGCTCATCGACCAGGGCCTCTTCGAGCGTATCCCCGCTACGTTCGCGACCTACTTCCTCGAGCAGTTCAAGGAATGGGCACTGCTCTTTCCCGCCGAACAGAATTACTTCGAGCGTCTCTTCACGCTGATCAATCGCACGCCGTCGAACGAGTTCGACGCGCTTCGCGCGGTGGAGCGGAAGATGGGCGTGAACGAAAAGAACTGGCCCCGCCGTTCATTCACGCTCGATCAGGTCGACTTCCTGAATCGCAACCCGCACTATCCGGAGTGGCGGTCAGGGATTGCGGCGATCTTCGCGAAGCTCAATCCAATGCTCGACCAGGAGATTCAAAGAAAGGGCCGGCCCAGATTGTCGATCGTGCTTTCGCCGCCGGAATTGCCCGTGGGGCCAGATCGGCTTTGGACGCGTCTGCGTGGTAAGCGCGTCGCCCTTGCCGAGCCGCTCGATGTTGCGCCTCTGGTGTCGCTACTGAGCGCACCTGAGCCGCGGCCCTACGACCGCTGGCTGATCCAAACCGGTCGAGACATAGAGCTAGGTGCGGCCGTCTCGATGAGCTACGACGCACTGGAGCCTTATCGCCAGCGCCTGATGCGGGAGGTGCAGCAAGTCGTCGAGAAGGAGCAAATTCGAGGACCTCGCGAATTGGGAGCGCGGCTGAAACAGATGAAACTGTTGCCTGGGGAGGGCGTGAGCGACTTATTGCTGGCCGAATTCACGCGGTCGATCCTTCTGGCCGGCAACGGGACGCTACTGGTCAACAACACGTTTGTTGAATGGGCCGCCGTGCAGGCCATTCGACGCGCCCGCCCATCGCTCATTATTACGGCGTTTGGAATCCGCAACAAGATGAAGCCATTCTCTTCGCTTCTGATCTTTGATGATCCGGACAAGGCTAACCCCATTCCAGCCCAGGGCGACATGCTGGGTACTTACGTCGATCTCGAAGTGCTCTATCTTTACATCTGGCAAGAGTTCGAGAAGTACGCCGAGTATGTTCGCAACACCGTGCACGTGTTCGCAGCGCCCGGACTCGAAGAGATGCTCGTCATCTCCCCTCCCGATTTCACTTTGAACAAGCCAGACTCGAAGGCGTTGGCGAGTGCTTGCCGGGAGTGGTTGCAGTGGGCTTGAGACGCCGGGATCTGCTGCTGGCTGCCTACCAGGGCCAGCGTTGGTTTTCTGACGCAACCGCGCATGTTTTTGGTGGTGTGGCTTCGTTTCGCGATCAACTGCGGTTCGGGATTCCGTACTGGCGCTCGGTGATGGATGTCACATGCGGTACGGATGTTTATGGCAGCCAAGGCATTGCCGTGGGCGACATCGACAACGACGGCCGCGATGAAGTGTATGTTTGCCAATCTGGCGGACTGCCCAATCGCCTGTACAAGTTTGGCCCGGACGGGCGAGCGACGGACATCACGGAGCGGGCCGGCGTCGGGATTCTGGATGACACCGCATCGGCACTCTTCTTTGATACGCGCAATCGGGGTCTTGAGGATTTGGTCGTGCTGCGGCCTGGCGGTCCGTTGTTGTTTCTGAATCGGGGCGACGGCACATTCGAACTCGATGAGAAAGCCTTTCAATTCGCACGTGCACCACAGGGCTCCTTTACGGGCATGGCAGCGGCAGACTACGATGGCGACGGTCTGGTTGACCTCTATCTCTGCAGCTATATCTACTACCAGGGGCAAGAACAGTACCGCTACCCAAGCCCGTATCACGATGCGCGCAATGGTCCGCCGAACTTCCTGTTCCGCAACACGGGCCGCGGCTTCACGGATGTCACGCGTGACGTTGGGCTCGACGAGAACAACGACCGGTATAGCTTCGCCGCTGCTTGGTGCGACGCCGATGGGGATGGCCGTCCCGAGCTTTATGTCGCCAACGACTTTGGCCGCAACAATTACTATCGGTGGGACGGGAAACGCTTCCGCGATGTTGCCGCCGAAGCCGGCGTTGACGATGTCGGCCCCGGGATGAGCGCTGCCTGGTTCGATTTCGATGGAGACGGCCGCTTCGACCTCTACGTCTCAAACATGCATAGCGAACCCGGCCAGCGCATCGTGAGGGAGCGCAAGCTAGAACCGGCTGACGCCTACCGTCGGCATGCCAAGGGAAACTCGCTGTATCGAAATCTCGGCAATGGCAAGTTTGAGGAAATGCGTCAGGCGGAGATGGGGCGTTGGGCGTGGTCCGCCGACGCCTGCGATTTCGACCATGACGGCGCACCGGAAATCTACGTCACTTCGGGCATGATCACCGGCGACCTGCCGAGGGATCGTCACGAGTTCTTCTGGGAAAAGGTAGTCTCCCAAACCGGCGCCGCTTATGAGACCGGCTGGAATGAGATCAACAACGCAATTCGCGAAGGAGAAAACTGGTGTGGTGGCGAACGCAACGTTTTTTATTCTCGCGCCGGAAGCCGCTACGGGGACGCCTCTACGCAAAGTGGCATCGACTTCGCCGATGACTCGCGAGCATTCGCCATCACAGATTTCGACGGCGACGGTCATCCTGACATTCTGCTGAAGAGCCGCCGCGGGCCGCAGGTGCGTGCGCTGCGCAATGAACGTGGTGCGGCGCGTCCCTCCATGGCGATTACGCTCGCGGGCGGTGGCATCGGCGCGGTGATACGGGCTGGCCGGCAAATGCAGCACGTGACCGCCGGCTCAGGCTATCTCTCGCAGCATTCGAAGACGATTTGGTTCGCTCCGGCTTCAACAATCGAGATTCGCTGGCCTTCTGGCCGCAGCCAACGCGTGGAAGGTTTGACGGCCGGTGCTCGATATGTCATTCGCGAAGGCGAGACGAAGTTCCAGAGCATTCCGTTTGCCCGGCGAGTGGCGTGGCCGGCCGGTACTGTAGAAGCAGTGAACACGCCCGTGCAGCAATCGATGCGCTTGTTGGAACCGTTGGCTTTTCCGGAGGTGCTTCGCCGGGACGATGAAAAGCAGATCCTCTCGAAGTATCTTCGTGACTGGCGACAGCCAGTCCCTGCCAAGGCGATCTTTCACGCCAATAGCGCTGGTGAACTTACCGACATTCAAATCGGTCCGCGCCGCGCGGCCAGCGCACTCCCGTTCGGTGGACGTTATGTTGTGCCGCCCCGGCGGAATCTGATGAAACTGGGTGCTGCCTTCTGGCTTGAGAACCGGCCTGATGCTGCCCTGCTCTATCTCGACGACGCGTTGAACCAGCAGCCCACAGTGGAGGCCGCCAACGGTGTCGGCCTGATGTTTGCGCGACAAGGCCGTTTTGAAGAAGCTCGCAACTGGCTGCAGAAAGCGATCACGATTGACCGCAGCCACGCCGGCGCCATCAACAACCTGGGCGTGCTTTATGGGGAGCACCGAAAGTTCGACGACGCCATCGCGGCCTTTGAGTATGGGATCTCTGTTGCTCCCGAGGACGAAACGCTGTATCTCAACCTTGGGAGGATCTACCTCCAGCAAGGACGCCGAGACCGAGCCCGCTCAGTGATGGAGCGGTTGCTTGAGAAGAAGCCGGAGAGTCGCGTTGCCCGCCGGGCGCTGGAAGAGCTAAGATGAGAGCGCTGTGAGCTCTGTGATCTTTTACCTGCTCCTACGCGAAATCGCGGCATCGGGTTGCACGACGGCGCTAAAGCCCATTCAGGAAACACTGCGAATCGCGCCCGGCGCACCTCCGTTGTTGGCCTTCCGTGAACTGGACGGAAGACGACGAGGTCGATTCGGCGGACTGGATCTGGTGCTGGATGACGCTAGCCATTAGCCTTCTAATAGTCGCGCAAGCTCTTGAGGACGGTATCGCGCAGTTCCGCCGGGGCGAGTTTGAGTCAGCGCGCAAGTCGCTGTCGACCGTTCAACCTTCACCGTTGCGGGACGTGTTTCTCGCGATTTCGGAGGTGAATACCGGCCATTGTGCCGATGCCGAGCCGAAGCTTCGAGTGCGTTACGAGGTCCCTGAGTTGCGGCGCCTTGCCGGCTCGGCGCTGCTTCAATGTCTGACGCTGCTCGGCCGGATGGAAGAGGCTTTGCCTTTGGCCGAGAAGCTTGGTCGCGAGTTCCCACGCGATCCCGACGTGCTGTATCAATCGGCGCGTTTGCACATGCAGGCGTTCAATGACACTGTGGCGAGGCTTTTCGAGCACGCCCCCGCTTCCTACCGTGTGAACCAACTTTCGGGAGAAATTCTCGATGTGCAGGCTCGTCCTGCGGAAGCCGCTCAGGAATACCGCAAGGCCATCGCGAAGAATCCGGCAGCCATCAATCTCCACTACCGTCTGGGCCGCGCACTGCTGGTGACGGGACAATTCGACGAAGCGCGCCGCGAGTTCGAGACAGAGCTGAAGCGGAATCCGGAAGACGCGCTTGCCGAGTTTCAGATTGCGCAAATCGATGCGGCGCAGCAAAAACCCACGGCGGCTGAGCACTACGAACGGGCTCTTCAACTCCGACCGGGTTTCGTTGAAGCAATGGTTGCGCTCGCGCGACTGCGTCCGGCGAGCGCGATTGAATTGCTCGAAGAAGCTGTGAAGCTGGCACCCGCTCACGAGTCAGCTCGCTATGGCTTGATGGTGGCCTATCGCAACGCCGGTCGACTGGCCGACGCACAGACGCAGAAGGCGGAGCTCGACCGGCTGCGCAAGCCGCCTGAAGGCGAGTTCACCGAGTTTCTGAAGCGCCTCGGAGAACCATCGAAACCGTGAGACTTCTTTGGGCGGCGCTGGTGCTCGCACAGTGGACAGAGACGCGATTCCCTCACGTGTTGCCCAATGGCGGTGAGAAAACGAAGAAGTGGATTCTTGAGACGACCGGCAGCGGAATCGCGGTTTTCGACTATGACAACGATGGCTTGCCCGATGTCTTTTTCGTCGCTGGAGACGGAGCGCCGAGCCGGCTCTATCGCAACCTCGGAGGAACAAAGTTCGCTGACGGGCCTGCTTTTCCGCGTGTCGGATGGGGCCAGGGCGCTTGCGCGGGAGACCTCGACAACGACGGATTCACCGACCTGATTGTCACCTACTGGGGCGAGCCCTCGATTTACTTCAATCAGCGCGGACGTTCTTTTCGAGAACAACGCCTGCCGCAAAAGGGGACACGTTACAACTCGGGGTGCGCCCTGCTCGACTATGACCGTGACGGCGACCTCGACCTCTTCATCGCCAATTATCTTGAGTTTGATTTCGCCACCACGCCGCCCCCGGGCGCGAATCCTTACTGCTTTTATCGCGGTCTGCCCGTGAATTGTGGGCCGCGCGGCCTGCCCTTTGCGCGCAACGCGCTGTACCGCAACGACGGCAAGGGCCGCTTTACCGACGTCTCGGCAGCTTCGCGCATCGCGGAGCCCGACCAGAACTACGCACTGACACCGATCGTCACCGACGCCGACAACGACGGGTGGCCGGATATCTATGTGGCGTGTGACCAAACGCCCAGCCTGCTCTACCTGAACCGCCGCGACGGCACTTTCTCCGAAGAAGGTTTGCTGCGTGGTGTGGCGCTCGACGAGAACGGCCGAGCGCTTTCCGGCATGGGGGTCACGGCGGGCGACTACGATCGCGATGGCCACATTGATATCTTTCGCACGAACTTCTCGGATGAGCGAGTGACGCTGTACCGCAACCGCGGTGACGGTGCTTATGAGGAATCGACGGCGGCAGCGCGACTCGGCCTCCAAACCCGTTATGTCGGATGGGGTACCGCGCTTCTCGACTTTGACAATGATGGCTGGCTCGATTTGATTCAAGTGAATGGCCATGTTTTTCCGGAATCCGGCGCGTACCGGCAGCGGGCGCTGGCGTACCGCAATGAGAGCGGTCGTTTCCGGGCTGCGGAGGCGCCGGAGTTGCCACACTCCTCGCGCGGGTTGGCGGTTGCGGACTTCGATAACGATGGCTCGCTTGAGGTGGTGGTGAATCATCAGAACGAAGCGCCATCCATTTGGAAGAACAAAGCCGCGGGCAATTGGCTACGGGTGGTGGCGCCGATTGGGGCACGCGTGCGCGTGACCGCGGGGGGAATCATGCGGGTGGATGAGGTTCGCGCGGGCGGCAGCTATTTGAGCCAGCATGACACCCGTCTTCACTTCGGGTTGGGAAAAGCGACGAAGGTGGAGCGCCTCGAAGTTCGCTGGCCGGACGGCCAGGTGGACACGATTCCGGTAGCGGGCGTGAATCGTGAGGTACGAGTGGCTAACGCGCCGTCTCTTCCACGCGGAGGGTCTCGTTAACGGCGACGCCGGTCAGTGTTTGGATGCCGCCGTTCGGCCAGCGGACGATGACGCGGTCGACTTTCCTGGCGGTTCCGAGTCCAAAATACAAGGCTCCCTCGTGCTGTGAATAATAGCTTCCGCCGCTCGATCGCTCCGCAATCTGGCGTCTCCCGGCGGCCTCGACTGTGACCCGGGCACCAATGGCCGAGCGGTTCGATTTCGTTCCGCGTAATTCGACGCGCAGCCAGTTGCCTGCCGTCGCGGGTGCGCGTAGCACCGTGGGAGGCGCATTTAGATTCACGATCACCGCCTCGGGCCGCCCATCTCCGTCCAGGTCGCCCAACGCGAGTCCGCGGGAGGCGCGCAGAATCGCCAGCACGGGGTCGGCACTCTGATCGATGAACTTTCCCTTGCCGCCGTTGCGAAATAGCAATGAGGGTTGACGGTGAGTTTCGCCAGCCTTGGCGCGATCCACTTCGGGATAGACGTGGCCATTCACGATGAGTAGGTCGGGCCAGCTATCAGCGTCGTAGTCAAAGAACGCCACCCCCCAGCCGAGCAGCTTGTACTTGCCCAGCCCCGCCAGTTCGGCGCTGTCATGAAAGAACGAGCCATCCTCATTCACGTAGAGCGAGGGCAGGTCCCCGGAAAAATTCGTCTTGGCGATATCGAGGAAGCCATTGCCGTCAAAGTCAGCGACAGCTACACCCATACCGGCCTGGACGCGGCCGTCATTGTCGTACGCCACACCTGCTTCGGCGGCGCGTTCCTGAAAGGTGCCGTTCTTTAGGTTATGGTAGAGCAGACTGGGAGTCTGATCGCAGGCGACATAAATGTCCGGCCAGCCATCGTTATCGAAATCCGCGACCGCCACGCCGAGCCCGTAGCGTCCACCCGGTTTGAGAATGCCCGCGCGCGCCGAGACGTCTTCAAAGCGGCCGTCGGGCGTCTGGCGGTATAGCACGTTGCGTGCCGCCGGCAGGCCCCTTGGCCCACAAGCGACATCGAGGCCCTTCCATTTGCATTCGGGCATCGAGCCAGGGGCTGGTGATTTCTCAAGCGTAATATCGACATAGTTGGCAGCGAAGAGATCCAGCCGCCCGTCGTGATCGAAGTCGAGCATCGCGCAGCCAGCCCCCCATCGCGTTCCTCCGGCCGGAAGGCCGACGTTGGCTGTGATGTCCGAAAAGCGGCCGCTAGTGTTCCGGAGCAGACGGTTGACGCCATAGGCGGTCAAAAACAGGTCCTCGTCGCCATCGTTGTCGATGTCGCCCGTGCAGACGGATTGCGCCCACCCAATCGCCGGGAGCCCGGCCTCTTTCGCTATTTCGCGAAACGACCCCTCGCCTTCGTTCTGGTAGAGCAGGGGGATTTCACCGGGGCCATTCAGGATCAGAACGTCATTGCGCCCGTCGCCGTTGAAATCGAAGATCGCCGCGCCGGTACCCGTGGTCTCCACCAGATAGCGTGTCGACTCCGTGGATCCATACCGGACGCTCCGGGTGAAGCCCCACGACGACGCCAAGTCGGAGAAGCCCTGTGGGCCTGCCTGAAGCGCCACCAGGCCGAGACAGATGATTAAGACTCCCAGAGGGTTGATTGACACTGTCCGAAGCTTTCGATAATATCCTATGACATTGGCTAGGCTGGCCGACATTTGTCATTGGTCTGACTGGAGGTTGTGAAAATGAGATTCCTGACTCGGTTGTCAAGCGTAGTGGTGCTATTAGCCACCTCGATATTCGCGCAGCGTGACTTAGGCACGCTGACAGGAACAATCACTGATTCAAGCGGTGCCGTGGTCGGCAGCGCGAAAATCGCCTTGATTGAAGAAGCAACGGGCGTGCGTTCGGAAACCCGAACGGACGACACCGGCAACTTTGTCCGCACGGCCTTGAAGCCGGGCATTTACGCGATTGAAGTGGAAGCGGTGGGCTTCAAGAAGACGGTGCGTAAGGGAATACCGCTGACGGCGGGTGATCGCGTCGGTGTCAACATAACTCTTGCGGTTGGCGACATCTCGCAATCGGTGGACATCACGGCAGAAGCTCCGCTGTTGCAGACAGAAAGCCCGGTGCTCGGTAACACGATGCAAGCAAGGGTGGTGAGCGAACTGCCTCTGGGCGGCCAGCGCAAGTTCACCTTTCTCGCACCGCTCGCTCCTGGCGTTGTGCCGGCCGAGCAAGGCGCCCGCGATGCGGCTGGCGGCGGGTTCTCCGCTAACGGCGTTCGCTCCAACGGTCAGAACAACTTCTTGCTAAACGGCGTCGACAACAACGTCAATGTGATCGACTTCATCAACCAGACCGCTTATGTCATCGGACCTTCGGTAGAAGCGATCGGCGAGATGAAGGTAATCACGAACGGCTACAACGCCGAGTATGGCCGTGCCGCCGGCGGCGTGGTGAACGTCTCGATCAAGTCGGGCACAAACCAGCTGCACGGCACGGTTTTCGAGTTCCTGCAGAACGACAAGTTTAATGCCAACACCTGGGAGCGGAATCGTGCACGCGCGGCTCGTCCCTATGTGCGGCAGAACCAGTTCGGAGCGGCGATTGGCGGTCCTCTGATCAAGAACCGGACGTTCTGGTTCGCCGATTATCAGGGAACGCGGGTTCGGTCGCTGTCGGGAATCATCCCTGGATTGGGTGGCATCACGAACCCGATCACGATTCCGAAAGCGGCTTTCCGCAATGGCGACTATTCGAGCTTGCTGAGTGGCACGACCTACACGGCTGCGAATGGCCAAACGGCGGTCCAAGGCGGCATCTACGATATGTTGACGCAGCGTACTGTGGGTACCGCGATCGTTCGCGATATCTTCCCTGGCAACATCATTCCCGCAGCGCGCTTTGATCCAGCGGCGAAGAAGCTGATGGATCTTTTCCCAGCACCGAATCAGAACCTGACGGACCGCCTGCCGGGCCAGAACTACCTGCCAACTGCGCCAGCCAGGCAGGACAATGATCAATTCGATGTTCGCATTGACCACAAGATTAGTGACAAAGACTCGATTTTTGGCAGCTTGAGCTGGTCGAACGAAGACAAGGCCATCACCTCACCGTTGCCGGGGGCGCTCGATGCGGCCGGCTTTAATGGAGCCGAAGAGCAGAATCTGGGCCGAAACGCGATGCTCTCGTACACGCGCGTATGGAGTTCGACGATCCTGACCGAAACCCGTTTGGCGTTTTCCCGCCTGGTGACGCAGCGGTACCAGGCGAACTCGACTGTCGACCAATATGCGGCATTCGGCATTCGCGGGATCAACCCCACGGGTTCGGCGGCACGCAACGGTGGTCTGCCTCAGCTCGACATGGGCGGCTACTCCGCGTTCGGTGGTTCCAACTGGTTGCCGACGCGCGAATACAACAACGTGCTGAACTTCATTCAGAACGTCTCAATCAACAAGGGCCGCCATGCATTCAAGGCCGGCTATGAAAGCCGTCAAGTGAAGTTCCCGTTCTTCCAGGTTCCGGCATCGCGCGGTAATTTCCAGTTCCCGCAAAACCGCACGGCTAGCGAGGTGAACCCCGGACAGACGGGCGACGGATCGGCTTCGTTCCTGCTGGGCTATCCGGGTAACTCCCGTCTGACCACGACAAACTTCATCTCGTCCGAGCGCATCAGCTACGCCGGGTTCTTCCAGGATGACTGGAGGGTGTCGAACAAGCTGACGCTGAACCTCGGCGTGCGTTATGAGATCGTCTCCCCGATCCGCGAGCGTTTCGCACGGCAAGCCAACTACGTTCCCGAATCGGCGACACTGTTTATCCCGGCCGGTAAGAACCAAGACGACGCATTGCCGTCGAACTTCGCTCAGGCTTTCCCCACGATCAAAGTCAACCGTGGCGGTGTGGACCGTTACCTAATCCCCTGGGACAAGACGAACTGGGGTCCGAGGATTGGCTTCGCCTACCAGTTGCTGAATAAGACCGTGCTACGCGGCGGCTATGGCATCTTCTACGGTGGCGAGGAGAATCAGGGCGGCAGCCCCAACCGCGGGTTGAGCGTGCCGTTCAACAACATCATGGATCTGAACCTCGATAGCGCCTTCCAGATGGGGCATCCCTTTCTGCAGCGCTTCTCTGACGGATTCCCGTTGAACACGTTCAACCTGCCGGCAAACATCAGCTTCCGCGGTGTATCGACGAACTTCCGAAACCCGATGGTTTCGAAGTGGAACGTCAGTGTCCAGCGCGAGATGGCCGGGGGCATGGCACTCGAACTCAGCTACATCGGCTCGCACGGCGCCCGTCAGTTGATCAACTGGGATCCCAACACGCCGCGCAACGATACGAATGCGAGCGCGGACGTGAACTCCCGCCGCCTCTATCCGTTCCTTCGCGGCGGCTTCTCACTGACCTCAACCTTCGGCACCTCGGATTACAACGCGTTTGCCGCGAAGCTTGAGAAACGCTACTCCAACGGAATGGCGTTCGTTTCGTCCTATACCTGGGGCCATACGTTCGCCAACACCGGAACCACTCTTTCCGGCTCGTCGGGCTTCGGTCTGTATGACATCAACTGCGGCTTCCGTTGCGAAAACTCGAACGCCGCCTGGGACGTCCGGCAACGCTCTGTGACGAACTTCAATTACGACCTTCCGTTCGGCAAGGGCAAGAAGTTTGGCACGAACGTGAGCCGCGGCGTGGACATGCTGGTCGGCGGCTGGCAGGTGAACGGCATTCTGACGTTCTCCACGGGTCAGCCGTTTACGATGCGTTCGCAGAACTGCCGCGCGGCGTTTAACGCTTGCCGGCCGGATGCGGTACCCGGAAAGCAGAATATGCAGGCTCCCTCGGGCGGCCGTACGCCGGATCAATGGTTCGACGTGACTGCCTATGGCGATCCGGCGGTGGGCACTGGAGGTAACATGGGCCCGCAGACCGGCTTTGGCCCCGGCATCAGAAACCTGGATTTCTCGGTGTTCAAGGACTTCCGCTTCAACGAGCGGCACCGGATCCAGATTCGCAGCGAATGGTTGAACATGTCGAACACGCCCCGCTTCGCGGTGAGTTCGATCGGCAACGTGCAGGGTTCGGGTAACTTCGGCCGTATCGGTGCCACGCTTCCCGGCTCAGCGCGTAACGTGCAGTTCGCGCTGCGGTACATGTTCTAATCCTGGATTGTCAGATCGTCACATGAACCGGCTTCCTCGTCAAGAGGGAGCCGGTTTTACTTTTGGTAGGTGTGTGGGAGGAAAGGGGCGAAACGGAGGCTACAGTTGGCAACATTTTTTACCTGGTTTTGGTGTTCTTCTCTGAGGATGTCCACTTCAGCCTGTTCTGGTTCATTGTGTCGTTGTTCTTTGAGGGAGGCAATCAAGTCATCACTCGATACCGATATACCAACGACCCCAAACTCGATGGAACGAAAGTCTAAATGAGTGCTACGGCTACTCCTGACGAGGAGTTCTTTTCAAATTGCGGCCACGAGGAATCGGTGGCCATAGGGTTGCGCTTACAAGAAGCGTCATTGCAGGATTGCTTCAGATGATGCAGCCGCTGCTTTTCCGCGGAGCTAAGATGAAAGCGGAGGATTTCTTGTTATGGCCATTGAAGAGTTCAAAGGCGCTGATAAGTCTCCCTCGCCTCGCAGTCGCGCCGCCCATTCAGGCGACACAGCTCCCGCACGCACACCGAAGACGATCGAGAAATTTGCTTCATCGGAATCGGCAGCCGGAGCACTAGAGACAAGAGCAAACGCGCTCAATGATGTGCTTGTGAAGGGATCCGCCGAAACGCACGAAGCGGAGGTGCATGATGGCCTGATCGATCAGGTGAATGCAATCCTTAAAGGCACTTCGCCCGACGATCTGGAAGTGATGCGGAAGCGGTTGAAAGAACACCGTCGGCTTGTGGATCCGGCACCGCCGAATCAGGATCTGGAATTAGTTGAGAACTAGCGCGATGGCGTCTATCCATACCGGAACCTGATGACCCGCAAGTCGTATGAGCGCCAGAAGTACGGTTTGCAGGTGGAATTGCTGAAGCTGCAAGCCTGGGTGAAAGCCGAAGGTCAGCGCGTGATTTTACTCTTCGAAGGCCGAGACGCAGCTGGCAAGGGAGGCGCGATCAAGCGCTTCATGGAGCATCTCAATCCTCGCGGTGCGCGCGTGGTGGCGCTTGAGAAGCCGACGGTCGAAGAGCGTGGGCAATGGTATTTTCAACGCTACGTCGAACATCTGCCGACGGCAGGCGAGATCGTGATGTTTGACCGCTCCTGGTATAACCGGGCCGGCGTTGAAAACGTGATGGGATTCTGTACATCGGATGAGTACGCCGAATTCATGCGCCAGGTGCCAGAGTTCGAACGGAATTTAGTGCGCAGTGGAATTCATCTGATCAAGTTCTGGTTTTCTGTGAGCCGCGAAGAACAGCGGCGCCGATTTAAGGAACGAAAGGTGCATCCGCTGAAGCAGTGGAAGCTGTCGCCGGTCGATTTGGCATCACTCGACAAATGGGAAGAGTATACGAAGGCGAAAGAGGCGATGTTCTTCTATACGGACACGGCGGATGCGCCGTGGACGGTCATCAAGTCTGACTGTAAGAAGCGCGCCAGGTTGAATGCAATGCGTTATGTGTTGCACAAATTACCCTATGCGAACCGAAGTGTGGAAATGATCGGACCACTCGATCCGTTGCTGGTAGGACGCGCGCACGTCGTATATGAGCGGGGTGAGCGGACGCATCCTTTGCTGTAGCGGTTGCGTCGAGTGGGCGGTCATTCCGCCATGGTGGGCTTTGCAAGACTATTGATCGCAAGCCCGCCGTCGAATCCTGGCACAACTTGGTGATAGAACTGGGAGCAAGCGATGTCGAACTTTCTCCTGGTGTTGTTATTTCTGGCGTCAACTGCCCATGCTGCCGTTATCGCAGTCTACGGAGCTACGCCTGCAGGGATCGCAGCAGCGATCACTGCAGCTCGTGCTGGACACTCCACGATTCTGCTTGAGGCATCGCCACGAGTTGGTGGGCTCCTCACCGGTGGACTTTCTTATACAGACTTCCGGACACAGGAGGCGTTGACCGGCTTCTTCCGCGAATACATGGACGCCGTGCTGGATCACTACACCAAGACTTACGGCAAAGACTCGGTGCAAGTGAAGGACTGCTTCTTCGGTGCCCTTGCGGAGCCGAAGGTATCGTTGATGATCCTGCAGCGGATGCTGTCGGCCGAGAAGAATCTTCAGGTGCGAACGGGTTGGCGGCTGGATCGTGTTGAGTCTGTCAACGAGCCCGGAGGATTACGCCGGATCGTGGCCCTACGTGGAGGAAATGCAGAGCGGGTGGAAGTGCGCGCTGTTGTGGATGCGTCGTACGAAGGAGACTTAGCGGCTGCGGCAGGAGCGCCGTATCGTGTAGGCCGTGAGTCTTCCAAGCAGTATGGCGAGCGCTTTGCGGGCAAGCTCTTTGTAAAGAATGGTGTGATTCTGCCTGGATCAACTGGTGAAGGCGACAAGCTCGTGCAGTGTTACAACTTCCGAATTCTCATGACGATGGATCCTGCGCTACGAGTCCCAGTGACGAAGCCTGCCGATTATCGGCGCGAGGAGTACGCGGCCGCGATTCCTCACTTTCACGGCGGGATGCTGAAGAAGGCTTTCACTGAGAACCATGACGGCGTGCTGCGGATTCAGAAATTGCCGAATGGCAAAGCAGATATCAACGACATCAAGGGCACTCCGTTGCGATTGTCTTTGCCTGGTGAGACGAATGGATGGCCAGAAGGATCCCTCGCTGAACGGCAGGTGATCTATGACCGTCACAAGAGTTACGCGCTTGGTTTGCTGTGGTTCTTACAGAACGATGAAGCCTTACCGGAAGCAATCCGAAGCGAAGCGAGCCAGTGGGGATTTGCGAAGGATGAATACGTTGAGAATGGTCACTTCCCTACCAGCATTTATGTGCGGGAGGCAAGGCGCGTTGAGGGGGAGTACACGTTTACTGAGCACGACACGCAGCCGCAAGTGGGTGTGCGCGCGCCATTGCATCCAGACGCGATCGCTGTGGGCGACTATGCGCTGAACTCTCACGGCCACGGCAAGGCGGGAGCGATGCATCCTGGGATCACTGACGGCGACTTCAATCATTTCACCGCGCCGTTCCAGGTGCCCTACGGAGTGATTGTGCCGAAGCGCATCAGCAACCTGCTGGTGCCGGTGGCGTTATCGGCATCCCATATCGGCTTTTCTGCACTGCGGTTGGAACCGACTTGGTCAGCCTTGGGACATGCGGCGGGACACGCGGCCCACTTGGCGGTGACTCAGAATGTTTCGGTTGCGAAAGTGCCCGTTGCCGAGATCCAGAAGCTGTTGTGGCGAGACCGCGCTGCGGTAGTTTATACGTCTGACATTGCGCCTGGCTCGCCTCGCTTTCTTGCCATTCAGCAGTTGGGGCTGCGCGGCTTTCTGCATGATATTGCTGCCGTTCATCCCGAGGCTTTCGGAGTACTTGAGAAGCGGTACGGGTTGCAGTATGCGTGGCCGTTCGCTCATCATTCTTTTCGGCCCGATCTGGCTTTGGATGCAGAACTGCGCAGTCGCTGGATAAAGCGGCTCACAGCCGAGGAACGCAAGCGGATTCCCGAGCGCCCGCTGACTCGCGGTGAGTTCGTTGACCTGGTTGTGGGAATCAAAGCTCGATAAAAGCTCTTGGTCAGCAGCGTTGACCTTCTTATCCCAGCTGTTTCAAGTCTGGTTTCCCATCGTAACGCGATGGGTCTTGACATGCGTTAGATCTTTCGTTACTCTCCCCTCATATAACGATGGGAACAAGAGACAAAGAATCCCCGGAACTCCTGAGCGGCACAGTTGACTTGCTCATCCTTAAGTCACTAGCTGGTGGCAAGCGCCACGGGTATTCGATCACACAATTCATTCGAACCTCCTCCAATGACGTGCTCGAGTTGGGGGAAAGCTCTCTCTATACGGCCCTGCAGCGGCTGCTTCTCAATGGCTGGGTTACCGACGAATGGGGTGCCTCAGAGAACAACCGGCGCGCCCGCTACTACACGCTGACGCGTGCTGGCCGCAAGCATCTGGCCAACCAGACTCGTGACTTCGACCATGTAGTGAACGCCATTCAGAGCGTCTTACGAACCGCTTGAAAGGACATCAGAGATGCGCCTACTGCGAAGACTAAAGTATTGGTTCCATCGCGATCGACTGGAGCAGGAACTCGCCGAAGAACTGGAGTTCCATCGCTCGCAGGCCGAGCAGGAGCATCGTGAGGACGGACAGGAACCCGCCATCGCCCGCGACGCCGCTAGCCGCCGCCTTGGAAACATCACGCTTGCCAGAGAGGCTGCGAGAGAGATCTGGATTCCTGGAGCGCTCGAAGGACTGTTGCAGGACATGCTCTACGCTTGGCGCGGACTCTGCCGCAGTAAAGCCATGTTGGCCGTAGGATGCCTTTCGTTGGGCCTGAGCACTGGATTTGGCACGGCTATTTTCAGCGTTGTGAACGCCGTTCTGCTGCAGCCCATCTCAGTCGGCCGCCCGGGCGAACTGCTGAAGCTATGGGTTGGCAATGGGAATCGCATCCCTTATGAAAACCTGAAAGCGATCTGCGAGGAAACAGAGGGTGTCACGTGTGCTGGATACAACATGGAAGAGCTGATGTTGTATCAGAACGGCCAGCCGTTGGTGGTTCGCGGACAGGCCGTTAGCCCTCACTACTTTTCCATGCTGTCAGTTGAGGCTGGCCGAGGCCGCCTATTTGATCCAGAGAGCGTGAAGCAGTCTCCCGACAGCATCGTTGTCACACATCTTTTCTGGCAAAGGCAACTCGATGCAGACGCGAATGTGATTGGCCGCAAGCTGATCCTTACCGGCCGCCCCTATACGATCGTCGCCGTGCTGCCGCCTGAGTTTCGTTCCATTTGGGGACTGGGAATCGCGCCTTCCATATACTTGCCAGCAGGTACACCCCTACGCAACGCAACGAACCGCTATGAGATGCTCGCGATGCTGGGGCCGGGACAGACAGTGGCCGAATTGCGATCACGCGTGCTGGTCAAAGCAAAAGACCTTGAGGCGGCCAAACCGCAGGAAAACGAAGGGCTCGCACGCGTACAGACATTTTCTGTTCACCGCTTTGGCCTACTCTGGAACACCGACGAATCGATGCTGAAAGTGCTGGTGCTGTTCGCATCGGCCCTGATTCTCTTCGTCCTGCCACTCGCTATCGTCGCGTGTATCAATGTGGCAGGGCTGCTGGTAGCGCGGGGCATGGCCCGTCAACGCGAGATCGCAATTCGGATTGGCCTGGGTTGTGGAAAGATGCGCCTGGCCAGACTGCTGTTAACCGAAAGCCTGTTGCTGGTACTGGCAGGTATTTCAACCGGAGCGTTGCTCAGCATCTGGATCTCTCGGGCTTTGGTATCGATGCCGATGCCCTTTCCAGTGCCGTTCGAAGTGGATGTTCCAATTGACCTGAACCTGTTCGCCTACCTGGCGTTGCTTGTTGGGATCGCCACAGTGGTTACGGGATTCGCGCCCGTGTTGCAGGCATGGCGGGTGTCGGTTACAGGCGGTGTCAGCGCGGCACCACGTGCCCATGGCTTCCGCCACTGGTCGTTGCGGGGAATATTGATTACTGCACAGGTCACGATCTCTACAGTGCTTTTGGTCTCCACAACACTTTTCTTGCGAAGCCTTTCCTACTCCTCAAACATAGATCCTGGCTTTGACCTGGACCGCGTGGCGATCGTCGAAGCGGATACGCGCAGTGGGCAATTGAAGGAGGCTGAAGTGGCAGCCTACTATCGAGCCGCGGTAGGCAGGCTAAGAGAACTGCCGGGCGTCACTGCGGTGTCGGGCGCTAACGTCGTTCCCCTCAGCATGGATTCCATCGTCACCGGTGTGCAAGTGAATCGTGGCGACAAAGAGCAGAAATTCAAGGTCAACACCAACTGGGTGCTGCCGGAGTATTTCCGCACGATGGGTATCGCGCTTCGGGATAGCCGCGACTTCAACGAAGATGACCGACAGAATACTTCTCGCGTCGCAATCGTGCACTAAACTTTCGCGCGCCGCGTCTTCCCGAAACAAAGTGCAATTGGAAAATGGGTTCGGCGGGCGAGCGAAACTCAGCAGCCTTGGGGCGAGATTGTCGCGGTGGTGGCTGACAGCCGCTATCTGACTCTTGGCGAAGAGACGCAGCCGCAAGTGTATTGGGTCTACGGAGCCGATGCCGGTAATATCAAGATCCATGTCCGTACAGAAGGCGACGCCACAGCGCTGGCCCGGTCGCTACCGGACGCGCTGAACCTAACCGACACACGTGTGACCACGCGATCTCGGCCGCTGAGTAGTGTGATGGCTGTCGCGCTATTTCCGCCTCGCGCCGCCGCTGCTTTACTGGGCGCGCTGGGGTTGGTCGGCTGGGCACTCACCATCGCAGGGATTTACGGAGTTGTATCTTTCACGGTGGCGCAACGCGTGCCTGAAATCGGCCTCCGCATCGCACTCGGCGCAGAGCCGCTCTCTGTGATGCGATTGCTGATCCGTGACGGTCTGGCTATTACTGGACTGGGGCTGGTGATCGGTTTGATTCTCGCAGCGCTCGTTACGCCTTTACTCTCGATATTCCTCTCGGGAGTTCCCCCGCGCGACGTCGGTAGCTTCGTACTCACCGCTCTGGTTCTCATCGGCACCGCACTGGTGGCCAGCTATGGACCCGCACGACGGGGAATGCGCCTATCGCCGACCGAGGCGCTTCGCAACGATTGATCGAGGTTGTGTTGCGAGGCAATTCTTAGCGGAAGTTTTCTATCAGCATCAGGTCGCTGCCGATGGTGTCGACTTGGTACCACAGGAGGTAGCGCTCGTCCGGCGATACAGCGAGGCCGAGGTCGGGATTCTTTGTCTTGAAGAGCGTTTTTCGCTGGCCGGTTTCGGGGTTCAGCAAGTCGATCGCTGGTCCGCTCATCAAGTAAGCGCCTTTGCTCGTGATGGCATAATTCGAGCGAAAAATCGAATTAGCGATCTGCTTCTCCTCACCGCCGCCAACTGGCATCTTCCAAAGCGAACCGACGCCGGACTGCTTCACGAAATACAGTGTCTTGCCATCGAGTGACTCTTGGGGAGCGGAGCCGCCATTTTTCGTCACACGCACTGGCGCGCCGCCCTCGGAAGGTATCTTCCAAACTTGCGCACCAGCTTTGTCTTCAGTCATAGCGTAGTAGGTCCACTTGCCGTCACGAGAGTAACTGCCCGCATAGCTTGGCCTTGGTCCATTCGTCAACTGACGGACTTTTCCTCCTTCAACACTGACCGTATAGATTTGAAAGTGCCCTGTGACATTCGCGTCAAAGACCAGCGTGCGTCCATCCGTAGACCAACGAGGTGAGCCGACGACCCCATTCGGGAAGTTCGTGATCATTGCAGGTTTGGAGCCATCCGCTTCACAAACCCAGATTTGAGTTGCGCCAGAGCGAGTTGAGTAGAAGGCGATTCTGCGGCCATCCGTGGAATAGTGCGGATGAACTTCCCGCTGCGTGGAGACAACGAATTTTGCTGCCCCGGAAGCAGTTGAATCCTCGCCTCGCGCACTGACCAATTCTACTCGCCAGATGTTGGAATTTCTCGTGCCTGCTCCATACACGGCCCTTCGATTGTCCTTCGATACGGCAAAAGAATTTACCGCCGAACCCAATGATTCCATCCTCGTAAGCGAACTTGCGCCAAGCGCAGGCATCCGGTAGACTTTTCCGCCGGGACCGGAGCCGAATAAACCCGAGACAACAACGAGCTCATTGCCGCCGCTCATCCACGAAGGCGCAAACAATCGAAACTGGCTTGAGTAGAGTAGTGTTGGCTCGCCTTTGGGGAGGAAGTTGTCGTCTAGCGAAAGGCGGTACAGCGTCGCCGCCGAAAAAACAGGAGACCGATCAAAAACCAGTTCGTTCGCGATGGGTGAGAAAAATGGCTCGCGGTCGGCCAGATCTTTTGAAGGAGGCTGAGTGAGGGGCCGCGACTCTCCTGTTTCAGTGGAGACCAGATTGATGCGATCCAATCCGTCGCCGATGAAGTCTCCGGATATCGCAATCCATTTCCCATCGCGCGACCAGGAGAACCCACTAGCGACGATTGCGCCGTGCGAGAACATTCCGACGGCTTGAGCGGCGACATTGGTGAATTCCGCGAGCTTTCGCTCGGCACCGCCGAGGGGCGGGATCAGCATCAGTGCGGTTCTGCCTCCCAGTAACTGGCGCTGGAAAGCGATGTATCGCCCGTCTGGCGACCACTGCGGCCGAGCATCCATCTCCCGCGCGGTGGTGATCCGAAGCGGAGTCTCGGATCCGATCGACTTTACGTAGATATCGTAGTTTTCCTCGTGATCTCCATTCCAAGTAAAAGCCACCTGGTTGCCGTCTGGAGAAAACGTCGGATAGGCCTCATTGCCCGGATACGTGGTGAACGGGACCGCAACGTTTGGAGCTGGCTTGTTCGACGCGTTTGTAGTTAGCCAGAGTGCCCCCGCCAGCCCGGCGATGACGGCAATGGCAGCCGTGGCAATAGCCCTACTCAGCTTTGGGAAAGCGGAGGGGCTAACTGGCGCGGAATCGACCGGAGCTGGCAAGGCAGAAACTGTTTGCTCCTCAACCGTGGCCAGAAATCGATACCCGACGGTTGGGATGGTCTCAATGTACTTCGCGTCTTTGGGGTCATCCTCAAGCGCTTTGCGGACCTGAGCGATGGCCCGGGTCAACGCGTTGTCTGAAACCGCGACTCCGTCCCAAACGACCGTCAAAATCTCTTCTTTGGAGACTGCGCGCTGCCTGTTTTCGATCAAAAACTGCAACAGGCGGAAGGACCTTGGCTCCAATGGGCGGGCTATGCCACCCGCCGTAAGTCTAACATTCGATGGATCTAACGTGAATGGGCCAAAGTGATACACGGAGCCCGGTAACTCCATCACACTTCCATCACTGTTCTTAGGCATAACATCCGAGCTCCATCACGACTTGTCGGGCCTTTGAGGCGCACTGTGGCCTCATGACAACTTTCAGTGTGCTGAGTTCCATCTGGATCTGTGGCCTTTCGCTCGCCGCCCAAGCACAGCAAAGTCGAGTTTCTGGCGATTCCATCGCGATTGATCTGAGACGCGGGTTGCCGGTTGTCGATAGTGTCTATCTCGAGGGAAAAGGTCCTTTTCGATTCCTTCTCGATACCGGCGCCGAGAGCAATCAGCTGGATGCGGCTCTCGCCCGCAGACTCGGCTTGGCCGCGACCTTTCAGGTGGAAATGGTCACCGCCGGGGGAGTGACCCAGGTGCCCGGAGCTCGACTGCCGGGAGTATCCCTGGGATCGGCAACGGCCTCTGACCAGGAGTTTCTTTTTAGCGACCTGAAAGAGATGCGTCGGGTGTCTGCGGACATTCAAGGTGTGCTTGGACAGGCGTTCCTGTCGCGATTCGACTATCTGCTCGACTATGCAGGTCGTCGGCTGGTTTTCGGCCCGGCTTCGCTTGAGGGTGGGAGCCGACTAGACTTCACGAGGGTCCACGGCGTGCCGGCAATTGCTTCCAGTGAAGGCAGCCTGGTTCTGGATTCCGGCTCCGATACCCTGGTGCTCTTCCACAAGGCCGCGCCGATCATTGGCAGTGGCAATGGATCCCAATTCTTCACCCACTCTGGAGAGTCTTCAGCTGTTGTACTCGAAGATCATCGGTTGAAGATCGCGGGCGAAAAGTATCGGGTATCCAAGGCTGCTGTGGTTCCCCAGTCGTCGCGTGAGGAAGCAGGACTCCTGCCGGTGAGCCTATTTCGGGTTGTTTACTTTTCCAATTCGAAAAACTACGTCGTTCTGAATCCGAAGCTTGCTTGTGTGGCAAAGAATCGGTAGCGGGGAACGTGATTGCCGCAAGTTGCTGTGTTCAGCGGCGCGGGGGCACGCTGCGGCCCTCATCCTGGTACTTCTTCAGAAGCGCGCTCATCGCTTTTACGCGGTCGGGATATTGGGAGTAGAGATTCGTCGTCTCGCGCAGATCCTCAGCCAGGTGGAATAGTTCGCCGGGCTGGTCGTGCTGCTTCACGCCGTATTTCTCACGAAACCATGCGGGCTCGGCCGCACCATGCGCGGATTTTGGAGACTCAATCAGGACCCAATCGCCCTGGCGCAACCCGTATTCGTTATTCATGCTGTGATGCACGGTGGCTTCTCGAATGGGCCGCTGGCGCTTGGCCCCGAAGAGCGCCGCACTGACGTCGTAACTGTCTTCGGCCGCCTCCTGGGGCAGCTTATAGCCTGTGATGGAAGCTACCGTTGCCATCATGTCTGTCAGGCAGATTACTTCTTTTTCGACGCGGCCTGGTTTGATGCGGCCCGGTGCCCAGGCCATGAAGGGTACGCGATGACCGCCTTCCCAAAGCATCCGCTTTGCTCCACGCAGAGGGCCTTGGCTCGAGTGTCCAAATTCTGGGTTCAGGGGGTAGGTGAGATTTTCCGGACCGTTGTCGCTTGTGAAAATGACAATCGTGTCGTTGGCGGTTCGCGACTTGCGGATGGCGTCCATCACCTGACCGATACAGGAGTCTGTTTGAACCACAAAATCGCCATACTTGCCGGCTCGGCTCTTGCCTTCGAATTCTTTCTCTGGTGCGATCGGGGTGTGGGGCGCGGTCAAAGGGAAGTAGAGGAAGTATGGCTTGTCCTGGTTGGCGTGTTCTGTGACCCAGCCCACCGCACGATTTGTGATCTCCGGCAAGACTTGCTCGAGGCGCCAACCCGGCTTCATTGCGCCCGGCCAACCGAACATTGAATCCGGCTTCTGTTCGGTGGGCTGTATCGTGAGGCGGTTGTTTTCGATGAAGGTGTAGGGCGGGAAGTTCGGTAGATCGACACCAAAGTAATGATCGAAGCCGCGGCTGGTTGGGCCCGACTTAATGGGCTTGTCGAACTGCACCTTTGGGGCGAAGGCGTTGCGGATTTCGCGCTGAGGATCGCCGATGCGCACCTGATCATTCACCTTCGATCCGTCGGTGGTCGCCCAATCCCAACCGAGGTGCCACTTGCCGAATGCCGCAGTTGCGTAGCCCATGCTCTGCAACATTTTGCCCATCGTCAAACGCTTTTCGTCGATGAGAGGTTTGTCCCAAGGCCAAAGCACCTGCGACTTCAGCTCCGTGCGCCAGGGATAACAACCGGTCAACAGGCCAAAGCGTGTCGGCGAGCAGACGCCACAGGGTGTGTGGGCGTCGACGAAGCGCACGCCTTCGCGGGCCAGCCGATCCATGTTCGGGGTTGGGATCCGCGAATCAGAGTTGTACGCACCCACATCTCCATAGCCCAAGTCATCGGCAAGGATGACGACGATGTTGGGGCGGTTCTTCGGCCTTGCTGCCTGTGCCTGAAAGGGGAGGGTCAACGCCGACAGCGTTGCCAGGAACTGTCGTCTCGCCAAACCACGATTCTGCTTCATGGGCACAAATTCTATCATCGGCGGAGTGTGACTGTTGCTGCGGACAAGCCCGCTGATTAGTCCCGGACTAGTTGATAGGGTGCCGGGGTGATCTTCAGCGCTCCCGCCAGCGATCCCCGGTGTTGCGTCTTCACGATGAGGTCCGGACCAGCCTGATGCCACTCGAGCGTCCCTGCCTCGCCGAGCTTGGTTACCTTCGTGCCCTCCGCGGCCATCACGCGCGGCACGCGCAACTCGTTGCCCGTTGTCTGCTTCAGCAGATACGCAAAGACGGCATCGCCTTTGCGCGTGAAGCGCACGTCGGCATCCGTCTCGCGCGCCGCCGCACGGATCCAGGGCTTTGAATCAAACAAGCCTTCCCCGTGCACCTTCAACCAACCTCCGAGCGCCTTGAGCCGGTCCTGCTGAATCGCACTGATACTTCCGTCCGGTTTTGGTCCGATGTTGAGCAACAGGTTTCCGTTCTTGCTGACAATGTCGACAAACAGCTCGACCAGCTTGTCGCTTGCCAAAACGTGTTCTGGCCCCTCAATCTGGTTGTAGCCGAAGCTGAAGCCGAGTCCGCGGCAGGACTCCCATTTCTTCTCGACGATCGTGTCGTAGCGGGAGTACTCGGGCGTCGTGAAGTCAAAGTGGTCCCGCCCGAAGCGGTTGTTGATGAGACCCTCTTTGTCTCGGTTGTAGAAGTCGGCAAAGATTTTCTCGATCTTGCCCGCACGTGGATAGCCGATGTCGTTCCACAACACGGCCGGCTGATAGCGGTCCATCAACTCATACCAGTGCGCATCGGCATAGTCGGCATACTGTTGCGTCTGCACGACGGTGGTGCGCACATCCATCATCGTCCGCACTGGCCGGGCTTCAAACGTCCAGTCGAGGCCCCCTGAATAGTAGAGCCCCATCTTCATCCCCGCCTTACGCACCGCTCCGGTCAATTCCCCGACGAGGTCCCTGCCGATCGTCGGCAGGTCCGCCTTGACGGGATTCTTCACCTTCGATGGCCACAAGGTAAACCCGTCGTGGTGCTTCGTCGTCAGCACCACATAACGCGCCCCCACATCCTTGAACAGCCCGGCCCATTCCTCCGGGTTCCACCGTTGGCTCTCCTTAGTGAAGGTCTCGGCGAACCGGTAGTAGTCATAGTCGGCCCCATAGGTCTTCGCATGATGCGCGTAGGCCAAAGACTCCTTGAGTCGGATCGAATTCAAATACCATTCCGCGTAGGGATTCTGGTAAAACCACTTCGACCAGTCGACCTTGCCCAACTCCCCGCTCGGCTGCGCCCAAGCCGGCACGGAATACAAACCCCAGTGGATGAAGATGCCCAGCTTCGCATCCCCAAACCATTTCGGCAGCGGGTGACGCTTGAGCGAATCCAAGTTTGCCTCGTATTTCGCCGGCGGGCCCATCTCGCCAAACTGTGCCATCGCCATGCCTGAGGGCACCACGGAAAGGAATTCTCGTCTTCGCATGCTTGAGTGTCTATCACAAACAGATATGATTGTCATGGCATGATTTGGAGCGCCTGCTTTATCTTCGCCGCTCTCCCGCTCCTTGCGGCCCACCCTTGCCAATCTTGCCATCCTGCGCAAGTCAAGGCCTTTGGTCTCACTCCGATGGGTAATGCCATCGCACCCGCCTCTGTTTTGCCCGCTGGGTCCTTTGTTCATGCCGCCTCTGGTTCCATCGTGCAGTCGTTTGCGCGCGACGGCCGCCTGTGGCACCGCATCGAGCGTGGCAAGATCTCCGCCGAATACCCCATCGCTTACCGCATCGGCTCGGGGTCTCACGCCGCGGGCTTCCTCGTGCGTGTCGGCAACACTCTCTTTCAATCCCCGGCGGCTTTGTATCGTGACAAGCAGGTCTGGGCCGTTGCGCCTGGCTACGAACGCCACCCCCGCCTCGACTTTGATCGCCGCGTGACGGCACAATGCCTCGATTGCCACTCTAACGGCAACGCCGCCGACCCTCAACCCATCTCTTGCGACCAGTGTCATGGCAACTCGGCCGCTCACCTCGCACGGCCCTCGCGTGCGAACATCTCCAATCCCGTCCGGCTCACGACCGCAGCGCGCGAAGTCGTGTGCGAGCGTTGCCACCTGACTGGCGAAACCCGTATCGGCGCTCTCACCATCGTCTATGACCGTCCTCGCCAGGATCTCCGGGTCGTAAGCCATGTCGAACAGCTCAGCCTTAGCGAATGCTCGCGTCAATCTTCCGGTAAGCTCTGGTGCGGCTCTTGTCATTCTGTGCACGGCGAGCCAGTGAACATCACATCCACCTGCCGCTCTTGCCACGCCACGCTCTCTTCGGCCCATCCTGCCGCCCCCGCCGAATGTACTTCGTGCCACATGCCCCGCCGACCCGCTTCTGACGGAGGCCACTCCGCGTTCACCGATCACCGCATCCAGTCGCGCCCGCAAGCGGCTAGCAACACGACAGTCCAACTCCGCGTGTGGCGAGACGCGGGCACTCCCTTGGAGCGGGAGCGGGCGCTTGGCCTTGCCTCGATTGAAATTGGCGAGCGGGATAACTCTCCGGAAATGATTCAAAGCGGCTACCGCCGCCTTGCTGGTCTCATCAACCGGCTTGAGCGCGACCCTGAAGTACTCACCGCACTCGGCATGGTTCTCTTTCTGAAAGATCAAAAGGTGGACGCGCGCAAGCTCCTGCGCTCCGCTGTTGCCCTCCGTCCGAACGATGCCCCGTTGCGGGAAAAGCTCGCCGTGGTGGAACGCAGCCTTGGCGATACTGGTTCGGCGATCGCACAACTGGAAAAAGCGATTTCTCTGGAGCCGCTTTCTCCGCGCGCATACTTCTTGCTAACCGAGTGCCAACCCGCGCAGCGTCGCACAATTCTTGAGCGTCTGCTGCAACTCGCTCCGCAGAATCTTCTTGCTCGCGAAGCGCTGCTATCCCCCTGATACCTGCTTCAGAAGTCGCCTGACGAAATCATCCTCCGGGAAAAGCTCGACGTATTTGGTGAGCGTCTCCTTTGCTTCCGCAAACCGCTGCGCCTGGATCAGTCGCAACGCCAGCGACTTGTACAAGACCGGATGAAAGGGTGCCACCGCGATCCCTTCGCGCAAGGTGGCAATAGCCCGCTCTCCCTGGCCTGCCCGTCCTAGCGCTTCGCCCAAGTCTTCATAAGTGGTCGCTACTTTCCAACCGCGCTGTAGGGCTTGCTGTAATTGCCCGATCGCTTGCGGGTAGTTTTTCTCCCGCAGTGACCGTCTTCCCAGCGTCGCCAGCACCACTGCTTCTTCGGGCTTCTCCTTCGCTGCCTCGAGAAGGCGCTCTTCAAACTTCCGCATCCATTGCGGACCCTTCTCGGCCACGATCCCGTAAGCCTGCATCTCGATCAGCGCCCCCCATGGCTTTCGCGGTTGGTTGATAGCGACGAGTTCTTCGCCGGTCTCAAGTGCCACCTTCGCATCAGGCCGCCGCGGTATCCGGTGGTTCGTCAGCGCGGAGTGGGCAATCACACCCACTTCCCGCTTCGGCATGTGGCAGCTCAGGCAATCGCTATCTCGAGCCGGGTGCCTTTCGCCCAGACTGCCGGTGTGACAGCTCAAGCATTTCGCCCGGTGGTCGGTCTTCACTTCATGCGGGTTGTGACAACTCTGGCAGGTCATCGTCCCGCTCCGCTGGTAACACTCGCTCAAGCGCATCGATTCGTGATGCTCCAAGAGATCTGTATCCTTCTGCCTTGGTAGCCGGAAGATCGCGACTGTCTCGGCCAGCGCCTGCCCGGGGCGGAAATCTCCCTCAGTCTTGCCGGGCATCAGCACGCGCGCATCGCCACCCTGGTGGCAGCGCATGCAAATCTCGTCGGCCCTTTCCCGCTCCAGCTTCTTCGGGTTCACGATGCTGCCTTTGGCCCCGCGCGCCGTCACGTGCTTCCGTCCCGGCCCATGGCAGCTTTCACAGCCAATCGCCAACTCGGCAAAGGCAGGCGACTCATACTTTCCGCTTGTGTTCGCCACCGTGCGCGGGTGTCCGCTGTGGCAGTGGATGCAGCCTGCGGCGATCGGCCGGTTGAAGCCATAGTCCGCAAACTCATACCCAGGGGACAGCCCCCATTGGCCCACGCGCGAGTAAAAGGAAAGCGGCGCCTGAAAGAGATGGTCGCCACGCTCCACCACAAAGCTGTGGCCGTTTACACCCGACCCAATTGCCCAACGCACGATATGTTCATTGCGAAAGCCCTCGCCGGCTTCCTCCTGCTTCATCAGTCCGTTCTCGACCTCGACGCGAAACTCGCGCCTGAGTTTTTCCGCGCCCACCACAACCACGCTGGCTACTTTGCCAAGGTGCTCTGCCGCGGGGCTCATGCTGCGCCCCATGGCCGTCTTTTTCCAGTGTTCACTGATGGCGCGATGGCAGGGCGCACAAGCGGTCGAGCCCACGTACTCTTGCCCAACCAAGCTCATTACCATCAGTGCATACAACATCGCTTAGCCCTTCTTCTTCCAAGGCGTCGCCTTTACGATTCCCGCACCCTCTTTGATCTCGATCAGTTGTCCCGCCGCTACCTTGGGAAACCGGGCAAGCCCGCCGTTGGGCCAACGCACCTCTATGTCGACGATGTCCACCGCCCCGAGACCAAAGTGCAGCCGGAAGTCATTGACGGAATAAAAACTCCCCTGGCTCATCACCTCCTGTGCCTGTTTCTTTCCTCCATAGAGCAACGTCACTCGGGCCCCAATCGCGCTGCGGTTCGATTTCACTCCTTCGAGCTTGACCTTCAACCAGTTCCCGTTGCTGGTGACATCGTTGCGCAAAAGGCTTGGCGGCTCATGGAGATTCACTACCACGACATCTATGTCGCCATCGTTATCGAAGTCCCCGAACGCACAGCCGCGGCTTGAGTGCGCCTCGCTCACTCCTAGCCCGGCCTGATCCAACAACTCTTCGAACTTGCCGCCTCCCAGATTGCGAAACACTGCGCGCGGGGTCTTGAACGGGTAGGCGGGCAGCTTCGCTTCAATCTCCGGGTAGACATTGCCAGTCACGAAAAACAGATCTAGTTGCCCGTCGTTGTCGAGGTCCACAATGCCCGCGCCCCAACTCACATAGCGGGTCTCGACGCCAACTCCGCTGCGTGTCGTCACGTCCTCGAAGTTCGCCTTGCCGTCATTGCGGTACAGAATGTTCGAATCGTCCGCAAAGTGCGTCTTGAAGATATCGAGGTTCCCGTCGAGGTCAAAGTCTCCGACGCCCACTCCCATGCCCGCCTGCTCCATCCCGTCTTCATTCACGGCCACGCCGCGCTCAAGCCCCACCTCTTCAAACGTACCGTCATGCTTGTTGCGGAACAGAAAGCTCGACGTTGAGTCGCAAGCGACGTAGATGTCCGGCCAGCCGTCGTTGTCGAAGTCCGCCGCCACCGCCGTCATCCCATAGCTGCCACGCGCCTTCGCCACACCAGACTTTGCGCTCACGTCTTCAAACGTTCCATCACCTCGATTCCGGTAGAGCGAATGGTAGCCGGGGGTCAGCCCCCGCGGACCGCAATTTACCGGTACTCCCTTCCAGTTGCAGAAAGAGTTTTGCCCTGGTTTTGGCACCTTCTCCGGGTCGAAGTCGACGTAGTTCGAGACAAAAAGATCGAGATGCCCGTCACGGTCATAGTCAACAAATGTACAGCCTGCACCCCAGCGCCGCTTTGCCTCGATCAGGCCCGCCTGCTTGGTGACATCGCTGAAGGTTCCGTTGCCATTGTTGCGGTACAGCACGTTCTGACCCCAGTAGGTCACAAACAGGTCCGTCCATCCGTCGTTGTTGTAATCTCCGGCGCAGACCGCCGAAGCCCACCCGGTTCGCTCCAGCCCCGAGGCTTTGGTGACGTCTGTGAAGGTGCCATCCCGGTTGTTGCGGTACAAGCGGTTTGTCGCGTTCGATCCTTCGAGCAGAGTGCCGTTGAGCAGGAAAATATCCAGCCATCCGTCGTTGTCGTAGTCAACAAACGCTACGCCACAACCGATCGTCTCGAGCAGATACTGCTTGGCGGTTTCTCCACCATAGGTGCAACGCTCGAGCAAACCCGCCTGTTTGGCGATATCGGTCAGCTTTGAGTGAAACGGCAATCCGGAAGGCTTCCCGCGTTGCTGCGGCCGCGCCACGCGTGACGATACGCCTTGCGCCTTCGCCGCCCATGACGCGCCCAACAGGCTCAACCAACTCCGCCTGGATGTTTTATCCATTCCTCAATCGTTTTAGCAGATTGCCTTCTCCCCCGACATCCGTCAGCCGGAATTCTCTGCCCTGGAAAGGATAGGTCAGCTTCTTGTGGTCGAGCCCCAGCAGCCCCAAGAGCCCGGCATGCAGGTCATGCATGTCCACCTTGTCCTCCTGCGCCTTGAGGCCGATCTCATCCGTGGAGCCGATGACCTGACCGCCCTTCACACCTCCGCCCGCCAGCCATACCGTGAAGCCATAAGGGTTGTGGTCGCGCCCGTTGCGGTTGCCGCTGCCGCCCTCGGCGCCATCGGTAAATGGCGTTCTGCCAAAATCTCCGCCCCAGAACACGACAGTGCTCTCAAGCAGGCCGCGCGACTTCAGGTCTGCCAGCAACCCGGCAATCGGTTTGTCCACCTTGCGGGCCATAAACTCGTGGTTCTGGTCACACTCGTTGTGTCCATCCCAGCCCACCTCGGCACCCTTCTTTCCGCCAGAATACAGTTGCACAAAGCGCACGCCCTTCTCCACCATGCGGCGCGCCATCAGGCACTGCGTACCGAACTCCGCCGTCATCGGGTCGTCGAGGCCGTAGAGTTTTTTGGTTGCCTCAGTCTCGCGTTCGAGAGCCGTTACCTCGGGTACTGACATCTGCATCTTGAACGCCAACTCATAGCTCGCCATCCTTGCCGCCAGTTCTGTATCGTCGGCCCGCGGAGCCCGGTGCGCTTCATTCATGTCGCGCAATACCGACAGCATGGTTTCCTGCTCTTTGCCCGAGATTCCCTCCGGCCGTTTGATGTTCAGGATTGGTGGCCCTTCGCTGCGCAGCACTGTTCCCTGATAGGCCGCTGGTAGAAATCCAGCTCCATAAGCGGGGGCACCCGCCTTGATACCTCCGTCGAGCATCACCACATAAGCAGGTAGATTCTCACTTTCGTTCCCGAGTCCGTATACGACCCACGAGCCCACGCTCGGCCGCCCCACACGCCCCCAACCGGTGTTCATCCATGTTTGCCCCGTCACGTGGGTGAAGCCGTCATGATGGCAGGACCGGATCACCGATAGGTCATCGGCGTGCGCCGCCGTATGCTCAAACAGGTCTGAGATCTCGAGCCCTGACTGCCCTCGCTTCTTGAACTTGCGCGGTGAGCCCATGAGCGGCGTCTTTTCCATATTCGAGAACTGGAAGTCGACCTTGCCAAAGCTCTTCGGGATCGGTTGCCCGTCGAGCCGCTGCAGTTCCGGCTTTGGGTCAAACGTGTCCAAGTGGCTTGGCCCTCCATGCATGAACAGGAAGATCACGCTCTTGCCTTTGGCCGCAAAGTGAGGGCTGCGCCTGGCATAGGGGTTTGCCATAGCGTTCGCCGCCAGCGCACCGAAGCCCAGCGCACTTCGCGTCAGAAAGTCCCGGCGCGAGTGCGCCGCCATCGATTTCGGGCAATCAGTCCACATAGAGAAACTCGTTCGTGTTTAGCAATACCAGCGCCATCTGTTCGAGGTCCTTCAGGCGCCCCGCCTGCTCCCGCTCCGCTGCCGTGGGCGCGCGACCGAAGACCCTCCGCCACAACCCTTCTGCGTCTCCGGCCTTGGCCGCCAACTTGTTCGCTTCACGCACCATGAACTCGCCGTTCATAAGCGTCAATGCCTGCGGCGCGACGGTTGTATTCTCCCGCCGTGAGCAACTTTGGGATGTGTCAGGCGCATCGAAGGTTGTGAACATGGGCAGGGGAAAGGTGCGTTTCACATAGAGGTAAACGCTTCGCCGAGCCTGCTCGCGTTCATCGAGCGACTCGGGCCACTGGTTGCGCGCCCACATCACCGTGTACTCTTCCGGGCTCAGTTTCGATACCACCGGCCGACCGCCCATTTTCAAGTTCAGCTCCCCACTCACGGCGAGTACGGCGTCCCGTAATGTTTCGGCATCTAGCCGCTGCCGGTTCATCCGCCACAAGTAGCGGTTGTTGGCGTCGATCTTCAAATTGGCTTCGTTCGCTTCGCTGCTCAACTGGTAGGTCTCAGACAGCAGAATCGTGCGGTGCAGTTTCTTCAGGCTCCAGCCCGATTCCATAAACTCGGCCGCCAGCCAGTCCAGCAGTTGCGGGTGCGTCGGTTCTTCGCCCTGCCGGCCGAAGTCGTTTGGACTCGCGACGATTCCCTTGCCGAAGTGCCAGTGCCAGACGCGGTTCACCATCACGCGCGCCGTGAGCGGATTCTCTTCGCTGCCGATCCACTTGGCCAAGGCCGAGCGCCTCGCGCTGGCCGCATCCATCTGGACTCCCCTTGACAGCACAGCAGGTACGCCAGGGCCGACTTCTTCGCCCTTGCTGCGCCAGTCTCCGCGGTGCGTCAGGTACACCTTCGGCGTGACAGGCGCGGCTCCCAAGACGGTTGCTGTTTGCGGCACGGGGTTCGCCTTGAGCGTCGCCCGGCCCAGTTCCACAACCAGGCGTTCTCGCTCTTTGCTCTCCGCTTCGGTCAGCGGAATGTCGGCTTGCTTGCCTTCTGCGTTTTCCTGCAGCCCCGCCTGCGTCATCGCCGCCTCCACGCGGGCTGCGGTGTTGCGCTGTTCCAGTGTTCGCTTCTCCACCGGCGTGTCATAGGCGGCCAGCTCCTGGGCGCTGAATCGCTTGCGCATCGAATCGACAACCCGCTTCCTCGCCCCCTGGTCAATCCTTTGTATGGCGCCCTTCAACTCCTCCACCCGGATCCAGCTCGGATACCCCGACTTGAATCCGAACGTGGCAAACCGGCTTACCACCGGGATCTCTTTTTCCTCGCTTGCCGCAAACACGGCCATCATCGCGTGATAGTCCTTTTGCGTGAGCGGATCAAATTTATGGTTGTGGCAGCGGGAGCAGCCGAGCGTTAAACCCAGAAACGCTTCCCCCGTTGTGTCGACCGCATCGGTGAGCCACTCGTAGCGCACCTGCCCGCCAAACAGGGCAGCCTCATGGTAGACGGGGCCAATCGTGTATAGCCCTGTTGCAATGCTTGCGTCCAGTCTTGAAAGTTTTTGGGGCGCAATCTGGAATCCGCCATCGAGATCGAGGTCCGTCGGGAACAGTTCGTCGCCCGCAATTTGCTCTTGCACAAACTGCTTGTAGGATTTGTCCTGATTCAGGCTCCGGATCACATAATCCCGATAGCGCCACGCATTGGGGAAGTAGATGTCTGTCTCAAATCCTCCCGTGTCCGCATACCGCACGACATCGAGCCAATGCCTTCCCCATCGTTCTCCGTATTGTGGGCTTGCCAGCAAGCGGTCCACCTGCCTTGCGTATGCGTCCGGCCGGCGGTCCTGCTCGAACTCGGCCAGCTCTTTTTCCGTCGGTGGTAAGCCCGAGAGCGCGAAGCTCACCCTGCGCAACAACTCGCGCTTTGTCGCGGGGCGCACGGGCTTCAGCCCGGCCTGTTTCCACTTCTCTCGCACAAACAGATCAACCGGGTTTCCAACACCAACCGGCAAAGCTGGCCGCTTTAACGGTTGAAACGACCACCAGTTGCTTTTGACTTCGAGCGGCTTGTCGAGTCCTGGTGCGCCTGCCTTGACCCATGCGGAGATCGTGCTGATCTCTGACTCGCTTAAACCCTTCTTGCCGGGCGGCATGGCCTTGCTGGTAACCATGTGTGCCACTTTGCTCAGGAGGGGATCGCCGCTCTTCAGCGTTCGCAGATCCACATTGCCCATCCGCGCTGCACCGTGGCAAGCGAGGCAGTTTCGCGAGAGAATCTCTTGCGCGTCCTGCCCGAACAGCAGCGTTGCCACTATTAACCCAGCAATCATGAAGCAGTAATTATCACATTGTTGTTTTTACTTCAAGGGCCGCTTCTCGATCTGGTGCGTTCTCGCGACAAACAGCAGGGCGTTCATGGTCTTCGGCATGTGGCATTCCACACAGCGCGCGCTTTCATCGTGCTTCTGTTTGTGGCACTGTGTGCACATCGCGTCATCGTCGATGGCGTACTTCAGTCCCTTCTGATTTACCTTGCCGTTCTTAGGGTGCGGGTCATGGCAGGAGGCGCAAGTTGCATTTCCCTTTCGGTAACATGCGCTGCGTTCAAAGGCTTCCACGAGAAAAGTCGTCTCTTTGAAGCGGCCGTTAGGATGAAATGTGTTCTGTGCGAAGTCTGTGTACGGGCGGCGCTCATAGCGCGGGGGAAACTCCGCACGGATCGTTCTTATCGCCGATTGCGCATGACACTGGGCGCAGACTGCCACCGATTCTTCCGCGCTCAGCTTTCGCAGCGGTTTGCCGCGGCTATGCTCCAGGCCCGGCCCATGACACATTTCGCAATTGATCCCCGGCTCTTTCGATTCCTTAGGTCCCCACTGGCTGGTATGGCAAGGCGCACAATTTGTCTGATACTCCGTCACCTCGCGGAATTGATGGAACAGATTCGGGTCGCCGCGGTCCAAGTGCGGCGGGTCGATCATGCGCCAGTAATTCACCCATTTGCCGAGCAACTTATTGAATTGCAGAGGCAGTACGTGAAGCTTTCCATCGGGGGCTTTCGTCGCGTAAGCCTCCTGCCACTTGGAACCGATCCGCGCATCCACGGGATAGCGGCGTAATCCGATCTCAACGTATTCCCGCTTGGCTGAGTTCTCAGGGCGAAACATCTTCGCCATGCCCGTTTGCCCCCACGCATCGAACTCCAGCTTATGGCAACCCCGGCATGATGCGGTTCCGGCATACTGCCCGGCGACTGGGGTTTGCCGGGGTGGGGCGGGCCCAAGGATCTTCTCAATCGTTGCCTCCATGCTGGGCCGTAGAGCTTCCCAATGCTTGGGACGGAACAAGTTGAGGTATCGCCGCGCCAGCGACGCATACTCGCGAGCCCCTTTCTCGTCGCCTCGATTTCGCAAGACAGCAGCCATCGTACTCGTGAGTAGAGGGTTCTCCGGATAGACTTCCAGCGACTGGCGCGCCATGTAGAGCCCCGTTGCCGTGTCGCTCAATTCAAAGCAGGCGAGCGCTCCCGCTTCATACACAGCAGCCCGGTGTTCTGATTCCGGATACCGCTTCAAGAACTCGTTTACACGACTTCGGCGAGTTAGCGCATCTGCCGAATCTCGGATCGACTTCAGATCCGTGATGGCGTCATAACCCAGTAGATACAGGGCAAAGAGTAACGATTCCATGCCAATGACCCAGAGAGAGTATTTCAAATTCTATCCTTGAAGTCGATATTTGCTTGGGATATAATTTCGCCAATTCGGAATTCAGAAGGAGTCAAGTTTTTATGAATCGAACACTTGTATGCGCACTTGCGCTCTGTTTCGCTAGCGCATCGGCAATATATGCGCAGGCCTCCTCAGCCACAATCAACGGAACCTTGAGGGATTCTTCCGGGAGCGTGATTCCTGGTGCGAATCTTGTGATTCGCAACACCGCGACGTCGGTGGAAGCGCGCACGGCAAGCAATGAAAGTGGTTACTACGCTTTTCTGAATATTATTCCTGGACAGTACACCCTTGAAGTCACAAAAGCTGGCTTTCGCACGAACAAATTGAGCCAGTTCACACTCGCAGTCAATCAGACTGCCACGATCGATATCGTGATGGAGATTGGTTCGGTGGACCAGTCGATCAACGTTGAGGCCATCGGTGCGGAAGTTCAGGCTTCCACATCTGAAATCGGTGCTGTTGTGGCGCGACAACAGGTGGTAGACCTCCCGTTGAATGGCCGCAACTTCACACAGCTGCTTTCTTTGACACCAGGGGTTGCACCCGTCAGCGTTTCGCAGAACAATGGTTCCGGCTTCGCCCACCCCGGTATCGGCGCTTTTATCTTCCCGGCGATTAACGGGCAGACCAACCGCTCCAATTTCTGGACGCTGGACGGCATCACGAACCAGGGCCTGATGCTCTCCACGCCGGCGGTTAATCCGATCGTCGACGCTATTGCCGAGTTCAAGGTTCAAAGCCACAACGACCAGGCAGAGTTTGGTGGTGTGCTTGGCGGTGTTGTGAACGTCGCAACGATGAGCGGCACAAACCAGTTGCACGGTTCGGCCTGGGAATATGTGCGCAACAGCGAATTTGACGCTCGCAATACCTTCCTTCCCGCGGTTACTCCCTTCCGTCAGAACCAGTTTGGCTTTGCTGTGGGCGGGCCGGTGTTGATCCCGAAACTCCTGAACGGCCGCAACAACACGTTCTTCCATGGCAGCTATCAGGGCTGGCGCTTCCGCCGCGCGAACAACGCTTTGTTCCGCGTGCCGACTGCGGCAAACCTTGGAGGCAACCTGAGCGATGAAACACGGCAAATCTACGACCCCTCCACAACGCGAGCCAACCCGAACGGGGTGGGCTTCATTCGTGATCCCTTCGCCGGCAATATCATCCCGGCCAGCCGGATCAACCCCGGCACTCTGCTTTATGCGCGTACAACTTTCCCAGCAGGCGGCGCTCCGATCACCGCAGACCGCAATGCGCTGGACCCCTCTGCCTTCAGTCAGAACCAAGAGGAATACAGCTTCCGCGTGGATCGAGTGATTGGCCCGAAGGACAATGTATTCTTCCGCTTTAGCCATTCGATGCTCGACCAGACGGCGTCCGGCGGTCGTCCGATTCTTGCGAGCTTCCGTGAATTCAATGCCTTCAATGTCGGCACGAGCTGGGTGCACACCTTTAGCCCCTCCACCGTGTTGCAAGCCCAATTTGGCCGTCTTGTAAATACAGACAACAACGGTAACCGCTTCCGCAGCCTACCGGCCGATTTCGCACGCAACGTTGGTTACAACAACCTGTTCTGCTGCAGCTTCCTCGATGGTCAAACACTCATGCCAGCGCTCAATATCGACGGCTGGGTTGCAGGTGCCGAATCCCTGTCCCTCAATCGTCCTTCAGACGTCTGGCAGTACAAGGCTTCGCTCACGAAAATCAAGGGCAGCCATCAGATCAAGATGGGTGGCGAGTGGAACAACATGGACTTCTTCGGCTCGCCCCGCAACGCGAGTGCGACTTTTCGCCCGCTGCAGACGTCGAATCCGCTCAGCCCTGGTAACAGCGGCAGTCAGTTGGCCAGCTTCCTGCTGAATGTGCCAGATGCCGCCGGCTATCGTAACCGTGCCACTACGGTTCGCCGCGGTGGCCATATGGCATTCTTCGTCCAGGATCAGTGGAAGGTAAATCAGAACCTCACCGTTAACCTTGGTTTGCGCTACGACAAGACCTTCATTCCTGCTCTCGGCCAGGAAGGTAACGACAATATCTTCACCGGTGGCTACGACATGCAGCGTGGCGTCTACATTATCCAGAAGCAGCCTGGCTCGTGCGAGGAACTCCGCCGCGCGCCCTGCGTTCCGGGTGGCCGCCTGCCAGCGAACGTCGAAGTTTCCCAGAACGGGAAACTATACCGAAACACCAGCGATAACTGGCAGCCGCGGATTGGCTTCGCCTACCGGCTCGCCCAACGTACCGCCATCCGCTCTTCGTTCGGTATCTTCTTCGACAACTACGCCGCGGTTGTGCAGACCGCTCAGAACTATTCGGCGCAGTGGCCGAGTGTGGGCGAGCAACTGCAGGAAAACCTCAACAACCCGACAGCGGCACAGCCGACGCCAAGCTTCAGCGGATTGAATCCGTTCCCCTCGGGAGCACTGCCTCAGGCTACGCCTTTCGAGCAGGTGCAATGGTACATGGACCCGAACTTCCGCAACCCTTACTCGATGCAGTGGAACTTTGGTGTGCAGCACCAGATTTCTAACGACACCGTCGTGACGGTGAACTATGTCGGTTCCGGATCGCGCCGTCTCGATATCGGCGGCTTCTACAACGTCGCCACCACTCCAGGACCGGGCAACTTCCGCCAACGTGCTCCGTTCCCCTACATCCGGCCGACCTACTATGACCGTAGCTGGGGCCGAGGCAACTATCACGCGCTGCAGGTTCTGCTCGACAAGAAGTTCCGCAACGGTTTTGCGTACATGATCAACTACACCTACTCGAAGTCGATCGACATCGCTTGCTCGGGCTGGTATGGCGTTGAAGGCTGCTCGGTTCAGAACCCCTATACGTTCAACAATGACCGCAGTGTGTCGGGCTTCGACCTGACGCATGTGGCGACGATGAACTTCGTCTACGACCTGCCCTTCGGACGCGGCAAGTCTTTCCAGACCGGCAATGCACTCGATTACCTGATCGGTGGTTGGCGCATGAACGGGATTGTGCGGTTGAGCTCTGGCCAGCCCTATAACCTGCAGATCAATGGTGACCTGGCGAATACGGGCAACTCCAACTACCTGCGGTTGAACTTCCTCGGCAATCCCAAGTTGTCGAACCCGACTACTGGCCGTTGGTTCGATACTTCGCTTGTGGAGTCGCCGACTCCGTTCACCTTCGGCAACTCTGGACGCTTCCGTATGCGGTCGGATGGCTGGGAGAACTTTGACATTTCGCTGTTCCGTGAATTCCCCTTGAAGTTCCTCGGGGAAGGCCGGCGACTTGAGTTCCGGTTTGAAGGCTTCAATATGTTGAACCACCCGGTCTATGCGTCTCCCAACGGCAATTTGTCGAACTCGCAGCTGTTTGGCCTCGTCACCGGCACGGCGAACCAGCCACGCCAGCTGCAGTTGGGTGCTAGATTCGTCTTTTGATGAAGCTGGCAGTACTGCTTCTGGTTTTTGGCCAGACTCCACTTGAATTACGCGAACAGGCGCGGCAGCTGATTCTCGAAGAGAGATTCCCAGCGGCCGCGCCGTTGCTTGAGCGGGCACTCGCGGCTGAGCCGAATGAGCTTGGGCATTATCTGGCGCTGGGCTTCGTATACACGGAGATGGGGCAAGGGGTGAAGGCTGTTTCGGTGCTAGAACGGGGCCGCGCGTTGAACGCACAAGCTGAGCCAGTGCATACAGGCCTGGGGCGCGCTTATGGGCTTGTGGGCCGTTTTGCCGAGGCTGCCGCGGCATATAGAGAATCCTTACGATTGAAGCCCGGCCAGCAGGACACGATTCTCGCCCTTGGCCGGACCTTGGTAGCCGCGAAAGATTACGAGAGCGGATTGGCGGTGTTGCGGCAGTATCGCGGACCGGAATCACTGGAACCCGCTTACCTGAAGGGGCTTGCCCTGCGCGGGCTCGAACGGTACGCGGAAGCAGAGACCGAATTGAGAAAAGCAGTTCTTGTGGGACCGCGTCATGCGGACGCGCACTACCAGTTGGGTTTCGTTCTGTTGCGGCAGGGCAAAGCAGCCGAGGCGCGAGGGGTGCTTGAAAAATCGCGTGATTTGAATCCCGTGGCGGAAACGCGATTTCAATTGGCGCAGGCGTACCGACAATTGGGAGAGCCAGAGAAGGCGGCCGCCGAGTTGCGTGTGGTGCAGGAGAGCCGGCGCCAGGCGACCGATACGGCTGCTGGCGTGACGCAGTATCAGCTAGCGCTCGCACGGTTGCGAAGCGGGGATCGCACTGGCGCGGAGAATGCCTTCAAGCAAGCCGGGGACATTGCAGAAGCTCGCATCGATTATGGGGTGCTGCTGGGCCAGATGAACCGCTTTGTGGAAGCCGAGCAACAGTTTCGCCGGGCTACGGAACTGGATCCGAAGTCGGGTCTAGCGTGGTTGAACCTCGGCTTGATGCGGGCGAGCCAGGGTCGATTCCGGGATGCGCAAAAGGACCTGGTCGAGGCGAATCGATTGATGCCGAGACAGGCGCGCGTGCTGAGTGCGATGGCGATGGTGGCGGGCCGGCTGAACCAGTGGAAAGAAGCAGTGGCGCTGTTTGCCCGTGTTGTGGAGATCGAGCCGGGGTCGGCCGAGGCGCATTTAAATCTAGGAATCGCGCGGGCCGATCAGTATGACCTGGAGGGGGCGCGGGCGGCTTTTGATCAAGCGGTTGCTTTGGCTCCTGCGAGTTCCGCAGCGAGATACAACCTGGGGCGGGTTTTGTTTGACCAGAAACAGTTTGAGGCCGCCATGCCGCATCTCGAGGCGTCGGTGAAAGCGGACGAGAAGCTGGCGCATGGTTGGTATTTGCTGGCGGCGAGCCACCGGAATCTTGAGCAGCCGGAGAAAGGGCTCGCCATTGCGGAGCAGTTGCTGCGACGCGAGCCAATGCATCAAGAGGGGTTGTTTCTGAAGGGGCAAATTTGCGTGCAGCTTGGCCGTGTTGCCGAAGCGATTGCGGCGTGGGAGAAATTGTTGACGGTACGGGCGGACCATCATGAGGCTCTGTACGCGTTGTCGCGGCAATTGCAGAAGGTGGATGCGAAGCGGGCGTCAGAATACAGGGCTCGGCTGGCGGGATTGACGGCGTCGCGGCAGGTGGCCGAGCAGGCTGAATCGCTTGGCAATTTCGGCCTGAGCGCGGCGGCTGTGAATGATTGGCCGCGAGCCGTGGAGCGTCTGCGGGAAGCGATCGAGTTGTGCGGAGAGTGCCGGGCGCAAGCTGATCTCGAAAAGAATCTCGGACTAGTGCTGGCACGCAGCGGTGACCTGACGCAAGCGGAAGTGATGTTGCGCAAGTCGCGGGAACGTAAGCCGGGAGATATTGAAATCGTGCGGGCGCTCGAGATGTTGCGAATGAGGCAAAAGTAGCCGGGGTTCCTCGGGAGGAACCAGTTGTGTTGTGCGGCGTCGCTGAGGTTTTCTGGTGGCGTTAACTTGTGAAGGCAGTTGGGCGTTATAACTCCAACAAGGTGTTGTGCCTTTCTCCTACGACGGCATGGTTACTGGCAGGGCCGCAGTGCTGTTCTGTTTTGAGAAGTCATGCTAAAAAGTGATACAAAGCATGAATATGGACGAATGGGAGGATGTATCGGCGCTGCTTGAGAAGGCCATGGAGAGGCCTGAGGGAGAGCGGGTGCAGTTTGTTGTGGCGAACACGACGGACCCTGGGCTGAGGGCAGAGGTTATGTCGCTGTTGGAAGCGGGAGAGCTGGAGTATCTGGAGCGAGGAGTGGGGTTGCAGCTCGGAGCGATGGCAGATCCATTGCTGGGCGCGAAGGTGGGAAATTGCCGGTTAGAACGCAAGATTGGCGAGGGGGGAATGGGTAGCGTCTATGAGGCGGTGAGGACGCTTGAGTTGGGGACCGAGCAGAGAGTAGCGGTGAAGATCTGGCATCGGGCGGGGTTGAGTTCGGTGGAGATCGAGAGAGAGGCACGGCTGCTGGGGCGGCTGGAGCATCCGGGGATCGCGCGGCTGCTCGATACGGGGATCACAACCAGCGGACAAGCCTATCTGGTGATGGAGCTGGTGAAGGGTGTGCCGCTGCATGTTTACACCATGGGAAAGGGGCTTGATGAGAAGCTGGCGCTGATCGGGAAGCTCTGCGAAGCGGTAGAGGCGGCGCACCGGGCGTTGATCGCGCACCGCGATCTGAAGCCATCGAACGTGCTGGTGAGCGAAGAGGGCGTGTTGAAGTTGATCGATTTTGGGATCAGTAAGGCGGCGGATGAAGAGGGCCAGACAGTGGCGGCGCGGTTGACGCCGAAGTATGCGAGCCCGGAACAGTTGCGGGGAGAAACGCTGACGGCCTCGACCGATATCTATTCGCTGGGTGTGGTGATGTATGAGGTGTTGACGGGCAGGAATCCGTTCGAAGGGGCGAGCCGAGAGGTGCTTGCACGGCCGGAGTTGCCGACAGAGTTGGCGAGCATTGTGCTGAAGGCGATGGCCGAGAAGCCCGGGGATCGCTATGAGAGTGTGCTGGCATTGCGGGAGGATTTAGGAAGGTACAGTCGCGGGGAGCCAGTGCGAGCAGTGGAGGCGACGTGGGGGTATCGCGCGTGGAAGTTTGCAGTGCGGCAGAGGGTGGCGCTGGTGGTGTGTCTGTTAATAGCTGCGGGATTCGGTAAGGCGTACTGGGAGGCTCGCAATGCGGCGCTGCGGTTCGAACAGGTGCGGGGGCTAGCGCGGAGTTTGCTGTTCGAGATCCACGATGAGGTGAGCAAAGTGCCAGGGACGCTCGAAAGCCGAAAGCTGATTGTGTCGCGGGCACTTGAGTATCTAGATCAACTTTCGAAGGACGAATCGGCAGATATAGGGTTGCAAAAAGATCTGGCGGATTCGTATTTAAAGGTCGGCAACGTACAAGGGACGTTGGTGAGGAATGCCGAGTCGCTGGGCCATTTTGGTGATGCGCAAGTGAGCTTTCGCAAAGCGGTAGTGATTCTGGAGAGGTTGGCGGCGCGAGCACCGCGGGACCGGGAAATTCGATTGCGTCTGGCGAAAGCGCTCGATGGGGTGGGAGATGGTTGCACGAGGATGAAAGATCCAGCGGGTGCGCAGACGGCTTACCGGAGAGCTTTGGTTCTTTATGAGCTGGATTCGAAAGAGAATCCAAAGGACTTCATGGCCAGCACACGCTGGCTGACTTCGCGGATTACGCAGCTGGAACCTCTCGTGGAGAAGCAGGAATTCGAACCAGTGCGAGCGGTCTTGCGTGTTGTGGCAGAAGGATTTGTAGAGCTGGGAGAGAAGCATCCTGGGGAGCCGAAGTTGCGGCCGTTTCAGGCTTATGCGTATAAGCGACTGGGTGCGGTGGAGGGGGTGCTGGGCAATTACGGAGTGGGGGTTGAGTGGTACCGCAAGGCGCTCGCGCTTCACCGCGAAGGAAAGGACCGGATGGGAGAATCTACTTGCCATGTGGATATCGCTTGGGCTTTGCAGAGGCAGGGAAAGCTGGCGGAAGCTAGCGCTGAGATGGATAGCGCACTCGATCTACGACGCGCGCTGGCGACTGGGAGAGGCAAGGATCAACAAAGCAAGCTGGCTCTTGTCAGCGCGATGTATCGCAAGGCAGGAATGCTAGAGGATCAGAAGCTGTGGAATGAGAGCAGAGTCCTGCTCGACGAGGCTTCTGAAATCTTGGAGCCGATGGATCCAGATGCCAAGCAGAACCGTATGATTCCTGAGTTGGTACACCAGGTGGAGTTGCTGCGCGGGGATGTGTTGTGGAAGCTTGGGCGGCGGGCGGAGGCGAAGACAGCTTATGAAAGAGGGCTGGGGGTAGAAGCGGGAAGAGCTTTCATAAAGGCTAGAGCGGATGTGGCGGCGCAGCGACTGGGCCGGACTGGATCGAGCGGGCCAACATCGCCTTCGCGGTGAGCCAGTCTCGCTTAACGGTGGTTGGGGAGAGGTCTAGGACTTCGGCGGTTTCCTCGATGGTGAGGCCGGCGAAGTAGCGGAGTTCGACGAGTTTGGCGATTTTGGGATAGCGGGCTTCGAGCTGATCGAGAGCTATGTCCAGATCCAGGAGAGTTGAAGAATCGACGGCCTGGAGTTCGGGAGCCTGCAACTGGGGGAGGAGATCAAGGGGGGTGTTGAGGTTGGCGTCGCGCTTGGCCGAAAGGCGATGTCGAGCTCGATCGATAAGAATACGGCGGATAATCTTCGCGGCGACAGCGAAGAAGTGGCTTCGATTTTCGAAGTTGACACGGCGTTGATCGGCTAGCTTGAGGTAGGCCTCGTGAACGAGAGCCGTGGCCTGGATGTTTGGCCCGGGGATTCGCGAGATATGTGGAGATGGGCGATGTTGCGCAGCTGTTCATACACGATGGTCATGAGGCGACCGAGCGCATCCTGGTCGCCATCACGCCATGAGTTGAGAAGAGTAGTTACGTCCCCGGAGGCATCCATCCTCCATTAGTTTATCTGGCTATGGGCAGGAAGGCCGCAGAGGGCGAAGATTGCCCGCCTACCAGGATCACCGTTTCATATTCACCGTTGGCTACTTCAGGCACTTGGAAGACGACCTGGATCAAGCCCGGAAAAGCCGAGAGGCCGGCGTAGACGGGACGAACAGTGGTAGTTTGACCATTGAGTGTGAGGCGGATCTCGGAGGTGTTGGTAAGCGGGTAGCCGCCGGTTCGCGTGGGCGGGATCTGGCCGGCGGGGACGGCCGGAGTGGTGGGGCCGAGGCCTGTGGCGTAAAGGACGATGAACTCGCCGGGACGGGCGGGGCGGACCGCGAGGCCGTTGAGTGCGCCGCCAGTACCGAAGAGATTCGCGGGGGCGATGTAGGCGCTGCCGTCATTAGCGGTGGAGGCGAGGAAGCGGTTGTTCTGCGCGTTGAAGCGGAAGACAGCGGGATTGACCGAGCGGGAAGTGCTTTGAACGGTGGTGCTGCGGAGGTTGCCGTTTTCAACGACGACTGTGACCGGGCCGTCGGGGAGATTGTCTGGGGCGAGAGCGTTCACCTGGCCGAGGCTGGTGAAGACGACGAAGGATTCCTGATTGTTGATGAGGACGCGGACGTTGTTGAGGCGGCGGGGGGCGGTGTTGTTGGTGAAGGATTGGCCCCAGTCGCCGGTGGTATCGGCGAGATCGGTGCCGAAGATGGAGAAGAAGCCGCCGGGAGAGATGGCGTTGGCGGAAGCATAGGATGCGCTATTGACGATGCCAGAGCTTTGGAAGCCGGGAGCGGGCTGGCCAACGGTGGAGGTGAAGGGAGAGGCCCAGATTTCGCGGACCTGTGCGGCGGTGAGGTTGCCGGAGTAGACGCGGAAGAGGGCGATGCGAGCGGGGGTCCACTCGATGGATTCGCTGTCGTCGAGCAGGAAGTTGAGGATGTTGTTAGGGTTGTATTCGGAGTTGATTTCGCCGATCACGACATTGGTAGCCGAGGCGACGAGAGCGCCGTTGAGGTAGAGGTACATCTCGCGGGGTCGCTTGACGATGACGACGTGATAGTAGGTGCCAACAGCGATGCGATCGTTGCCGGTGGAGCTGGCACCGGAAAAATAGTTGAGGAAGCCGCTGGGGTCGATGTACAGGCCTTCGCTAGAGCGGCGGACATTGCAATCGAAAATGCGACGCCAGCCGCTGGCGCTCTGGATGGAGAAGACCATTTCGACGGTGTAGGTGTCACGAGTGATGCGGTTGCCAGCGGTGAAGGTGAGGCCGCCCTGGTTCAGTTTCGGAGTAGGAGCTTCGCGGATTTCATAGACAGTGCGGGATTGGCCGAAGACGGTGTCGGTGATAAAGCGACTGGTGCTGGTGGGATCGACGGGCGTGATGGGCTCGGCTGCTCCACGCTGGGCGTTGAAGTTGTTCTGGAAGAAGTAGCTGGCGACCTGAACGGCGGCTGGCTGAGAGAAGCCGCAAGTGGCGGCGAGGAGGAGGAGTATTAAGAATTGACGCATATCGAACCTCGATATGAGCAATCGCGGAAGCAGCAGGAAAACAGGGCCGAGTTTTTTTTGAATTTTCCTTCGGGGAACGCAGCTTAGCGGCTATTGGGGCGCACTGAAATTGCCGACTTCATTCCGGCTGGGGCGGTCGTTGCCGTACTGAAGGACCATGAGCGATCCGGGTCGCAGGTCTTCGTTACCAAGAGTGAAGAAGGTCAGGATCTCATTGTGTTCGCCGGAGAAACGATAGTTGTCGAGATAAACATCTCCCACCTTCAGCACAGGGTCGAGAGCGCGGATTGGAAAGGGTTCGTTGGAGATAAGGACAATCTCGAGGGAACGCGAATCGTTCGCGGCCGCGGACTTACCCTTGCGAGTTGCCTGAATCCGTACTCGAATCCTGGCTTCAGAGGCCCGCAGGAGAAGGGCGGGGGCCAGTAAGGTGAATAATTGACGGCGGTGCATAAATGAGCGGCTCCTCGGCTTAATTTGTGAAATAAACTTCGGTAAGGTACAGCGAACCAGTGGGCTGGCCGTCGAGCAAAATCTCTGCCCGCGCGACTCGCTTGAGATCGATACCCTGGAAGCCCGACAAAGGCACGCGGACCGTCTTCAACACGGAGCGACGGAAGGTGGATCCTGTCGGATAGGGAATTCTCTGCGCATCGCCGCTTGCTTTTACGATGGACAATTTACCGTCGAAATCGACGAGCCGAACCGAGACAGACTGGCTGGCGAAGCCGAATGGATTCGAAGGACTGAAGCGCGCCGCGGCGCGGAAAGCGAAGTGAGTATAGGTGGAAATGTCCCTTGGCAATCCGTCTTTACCAAGCCCCATGCTGATCGTGGGCATGGCAAAGCCGGGCACGGGCCATTCAAGGCGGGCCGCCCGGACAATGTTGTCGTGGTACCAGTCTCCCGGCAGCTCTTCATTACAATTGCTGCCGCAAACGATGAACCTCGCATTGCTAATCGTAGTGTCACCGCCCAGGTTATTCAACTTGGGCGAGCCTTCGGTCGAGAAGCCCTCAACAGAGAGGATACTGCTGGCTGATTCCTGATAGGAAAGGGTGGTCTGGGCCCAAACCTGAGGTGGCGGTGGAGCGTCGCCAGAGAATAGGGAACGGAAGTTTTCACCACCCAGGTAGGTGCGGAAAAAGCCCATGGTGTAGACCTGGACCATATCAACCTGTTCTTCGCGGGTAGTGATCACCGGGTAGTCGATGCAGCGCAAGAGCGGGTCTTCGGGATTCCATTCCAGGTTCGAGAAGTTGTGATTGGAGCCCCAGAGATAGATCTGCGATTTGGGGGAGGGGTTCGATTCTGGCAAACGAACGCCGCGATCAAAGGCGCGCATGCCGCTGGTGTCGCTCACATCGCGATCGCAGACAGGAAGCAAGACACTGAAGGGTACGTTGTCGACGTTGAATACAGGATTGGCGCTGGCAACGTTGAAAGCACCAAAGTCCACCGGGCCTAACTCCATCAGAGCTTTGATGGCAAAGGGACGCCGCTCCTGACGATTGAACTCATACGCAGCGCGGACGCCTTCGCCGCCTCTGCTGTGTCCCCATAAACCAATTCGGGTTAAGTCAACGCGTCCAGCAAAGGTGCGGCCAAAGGGCTCTGCACCCGTCTCACTGTTCCATTTCTCCCAAAATCGAAGGTGCTCCTGCACTAAGCGTCCCCGTTCGGAAATCGCGTTGGCGCGCGCGTTGATGGAGTTGGCGTTGATCGAGGCAACGATGTAACCATGGCTGGCGAGGTGGCCGGCAATATAGTCGTAACCGGCGTGGTTCGGGATCTGAACTGTACCCTGCGGACAGGCTGGCGGGATGAGTGAACCAGCGGTCGTGCGGGTGTTGGGAATCCTGCAAATGGCTGAGTTGCCGTGGAGAAGAATGACTGATGGGTAGGGACTACGAGAGAGGTCTTTCGGAAAAAACACGGTGCCCCAAACGTCTGTAGCCCAGGGAATGCCGCGCACATGAATGCTATTCATGCGGTATTCCGCACCATTCACTTCGAGCGGGCCGAGACGTGTGGGATCCGCCGTGGGAGGCGTCTGAGCGAAGCCGATACTCGCGCCAATTAGAAAGAAGTAGCTAATGAGACGGTTCATGATGGGTTTCCATTGCGCCAGTTAATTCGCGGGAGGGGCGGGTGCGACGGCGAGCCAGCGAGGGCCGGCGGGCACCGGATAAGTGGACTTGATTTCGCCAGAAGAGATACTTGCGGCAAAGACCTCTTGTTGATTCGAGTCGGCGGCATAGACGGTATCGCCATCAGTTGCGAGCGACATGACGGAGCAGCGTCCCCAGCGGCAAACGGGCAAATTGATGGTGTTCAAGGCCTGCCCGGTAGCACCGTTAAAGACGCGCAGTTTCGAGTCGCTTGAGTTGGATACCAGGACACGGCCGTTAGTCGCTAGTGCCATCGCTACCGGTTCTGGACCGACCAGGAAGCTGCCTTCGATAGTGTCCTCGCGTGTATCGATCCGGACCACAGCTTCAGCGCCGGAATCGAGCGCGAGCAGGGTTCGGTCATTGAGGAAAGCGAGCGCCACCGGGCCGCCACTGGTTCTGAGGCGCTTGATCAGCCGAAACTAGGTGGCGTCGAAAACTGCGATTTCCCGGTTGCTGCTATTTGCGACATGGAAGCGGCTATTGTCAGGATGTACCGCGATGGCTGTGGGAGAGAATCCAGCCGTTACTGAACCAACCAACAACAGCGTGCGGGCGTCGTGCACCGATACATTGCCACCGCCTGCGGCGGCAACGTAGATACGAGCGCCATTGGGAGCGACTGCAACGGCTACAGGACTGCCGCCGGTCGCGGCTGTGGCCAATAACTGGACGGTGGCTCCTGTATAGGCGGCCACGCTTAAGCCATTTGCGTCCGTCGCAAAAAAAGTGCGGCCATCGGCGGTAACTGCCAGCCCTCCGGCACGAGCGGGAGTTTGCGCCAATCGTGCGCCGTTCGCGGCGTTCAAGACGGTAATCGTTGTGGCGCTGTTGGTGGTCAGGCTTGAGACATACAATACCTGGGCATTGATTGCACAGGTAATTGTAAGGCTTACTATCAGGCGAGGGATCATTTCGTATGCCTTTCGACGGGGGCTCTCTGAGCGGTCGCGATAACATGCGACCCGTCCGTCCCACGAATGGAGTAGTTGATCCCTAAATGCGTGAAGGCAACCGCTTGATACCAGCCAGAAGGCTTATGCCTGGGATTCCTTGATGGCAACGCGGAAGGCGTGCATCTTCATGAAGAGCTCCTGGGCATGGTCGCGACTGATGCCAAGGAGATGGAAGATAGGCTTGCTCTTTTCGAAGATGAGCTTGAGTTCCATGTGTTTGTTGCCGTCGCGGACGTTGGCGTCGTTGAAGGCGTCGATGGGGTACTCGATCTTCTTGCCCGCTGAGGCAAAGATCAGGCGGGTTTTGGTGAGTAGGATGTGGCCGACGGATTTGTGAAAGCCAGCGACGTCGGAGGCGGCAATGGCGGGGATGACGTAGACCAGCGGCTCGTTATTGAGGGCTGTGAGCAGAGGTTCGTGATACTTTTCTTCGAGCTCGAAGACCGAGCGATGAAAAGACATGCGGTCGGCGAAGCTGTGCTTGTAGTTGGCGATGAAGCCGCGCAAGCGGATGGAGAGCGCGTAAATACCGCCGACCAGCCCAACGGCAAGAAGTACCAGGCTGACGTAAAGAGCGGTGCGGTATTCAATCCAGACAGTGACGGGATCGAGACCGATGTATCGGAGAACTTCTACCCAATCGGGATATTCATTCATTTTTTGCGTCGCGCAACCAGCTTAACGCGACGCGGTCGAAGCTGGGCGGTCTGAGAAAACGCGGCGTCGATGAATTCAGCGAGTTCTTTGGCATGTTGCTTGGAGGAACCAGTGGCGGTCGATGCAGCCTCGGGTCGGCCGGCATAGTGGACTGTGCGGCGGCTCGAGTTGAGAACGAAGTAAAGCTGTTCCTGGACGAAACGCCAGGCACCCATATTTCGCGGTTCTTCCTGAACCCAGATGATCTCAGCCGAGGGAGAGTAACGCTGGAGCATGTCGCTCAACTGGTCGGCGGGGAAGGGATATAGCTGTTCGAGACGGACAATAGCGACGTGGTCGGCGTTGCGTTCTTCACGCGCCTTGACGAGGTCGAAGTAGACCTTGCCGGAGCAGACGAGGACGCGCGTGATTCGGGAGCCGGCTTCGGCGTTGGAATCACCAATGACTTCGCGGAAGGCACCTTGCGTGAATTCTTCAACGGAGCTGGCGGCAGCGGGATTGCGAAGATTGGCCTTGGGCGTAAAGACAATGAGCGGCTTGCGGAGGCCGCGACGATCTTCACCACCGTACATCTGGCGACGGAGGAGATGGAAGTAGTTTGCCGAGGTCGTGCAGTTGGCAACGATCATGTTCTCTTCAGCGCAGAGTTGAAGGAAGCGTTCCATGCGGGCGCTCGAATGTTCGGGGCCCTGGCCTTCATAGCCGTGAGGTAAAAGGAGGACAAGACCGCTGGGCTGACCCCACTTGGACTCAGCAGCGGCGATGAACTGGTCGATCATGATCTGGGCGCCGTTGACGAAGTCGCCAAACTGGGCTTCCCAAAGAACGAGGGTCAGAGGATCCGCGACACTGTAGCCGAACTCGAAGCCAATCACGGCGTACTCGCTCAATGATGAGTCGACGGCTTCAAATTTGGCCTGATCGGGGGAAAGATGCTGGAGCGGGAGGTACCTCTTGCCAGTTTCGTAATCGACAAGTTCGAGGTGGCGTTGAGAGAAGGTGCCACGAGGGCAATCCTGGCCGCTGAGACGGACGGGTGTGCCTTCGAGTACGAGGCTGCCAAAGGCAACCATTTCGGCGGTAGCCCAGTCGAGGGGTGCGCCAAAGATAACTTCGCGACGCTTGTCGAGAGTGTTGGTCTTTAGCTTGGGGTGGACCGTGAATCCTTCGGGAACACTGAGATAGCCGTTGATGATCTTGTCGAGCGTAGCCTTATCGATGGCTGTGCTGCCAGAGTTGACGGGCTGGATGGCCGATTGCTCGTAGCTGGTCATCTCGACGGTTTCGAACTTTTCGGCGTTGGTTTGCGCAGCCTGGTAGCCTTCGTCCATGCGTGCGGTGATGCGTTTCTTGACGGCGTCGAGCTCGGCCGCACTCAGCAGGCTTTCGCGAACCAGACGGTCGCTGTACTGGTTGGCGACCGAGGGATGGTTCTTGATGAGCTTGTACATCAGCGGCTGAGTGTAAGAGGGATCGTCGCCCTCGTTATGGCCGTGCTTGCGATAGCAGATCATGTCGATGACGACATCGCGCTTGAATTCCTGGCGGAAGTCGAAAGCGATCTGGGCAATGCGGAAGCAGGCTTCCGGATCGTCGCCGTTGACGTGGAAAATCGGGGCTTGCACCATACGGGCAATGTCGGTGCAGTAGCTGGAGGAACGTGCGCTCTCAGGGTTGGTGGTAAAGCCGATCTGGTTGTTGATGACCAGATGGATCGTGCCGCCGGTGGTGTAGCCTTCGAGCTGTGAAAGATTGAGGGTTTCCATCACAACGCCCTGACCTGCGAAGGCGGCGTCGCCATGGATGAGAACCGGGATGACGCGCTCGCGCTTTGCGTCGCCGAGGCGCTCCTGCTTGGGACGCACGATGCCCTCGACAACGGGGTTGACGGCTTCGAGGTGGCTCGGGTTGGGAGCGAGGCTAACGACGACTTCTTTGCCTTTTGAAGAAGTACGGACGCTCGATGCTCCGAGGTGGTACTTGACGTCGCCGGAGCCTTGCGTCGAGTTGGGGTCGATGTTGCCTTCGAACTCGGAGAAGATCTGTGCCATGCGCTTGCCGACGGTGTTGGCAAGGACGGTGAGGCGACCGCGATGCGCCATACCGATGACGATCTCGTGGACGCTTGAGTTGGCGGCGCGCTCGATGATTTCATCGAGGATGGCGACGGCGGTTTCACCACCTTCGAGCGAGAAGCGCTTCTGGCCAACGAAGCGGGTGTGAAGGAATTGTTCGAACAGCTCAGCTTGCAGGATGCGTTCCAGGATGCGGCGGCGGGTGGCCTCATCGAGCGGGGCATGGCTCGAGGGGGGTTCCATGCGGTGCTGCAGCCACGCCTTCTGATCGGGGTACTGGATGTGCATGTACTCGACGCCGACCTTGTGGCAATAAGTGCGGCGAAGGGTTTCGAGAGTTTCGCGAAGAGTGCTGACGCCAGGAACTTCTCCGAGACCGGTGGAAGCACCGAGGTTGCCGGTGATGAACTCGCGGTCGAGATCCCAGATGGAGAGGCCGTAAGTCGCGGGGTCGAGTTCGGGGTGGTACTGCGGCTCGATGCCGAGCGGGTTCAGATCGGCGATCAAGTGACCACGCACGCGATAGGCGTGGATGAGTTGCAGGACAGCAGCTTCTTTGGCAGATTCGCTGCTGACCTTGCCGGGGAGAGCGATGGGAGCACGATCTGTCTGCCAGGCGACCGGACGGAAGGGCAGGCGGAGGTCGGCAAAGATCTGCTCGTAGAAATTGTCGCCACCGTTGAGGAGATCCTGCAGGCGAGCGAGGAACATGCCGCTCTCAGCGCCTTGAATGACGCGGTGATCGTAGGTGCAGCTCATCATCATGACCTTGCTGAGGCCAAGAGCAGACCGGGTCTCGGGGCGGACGCCCTGGTATTCAGCCGGGTAATCGATGGCACCGGTGGCAATGATGGCGCCTTGGCCGGGCATGAGGCGCGGCACAGAGCCGAGCGTGCCGACAGTGCCGGGGTTGGTGAGCGAGATGGTTGTGCCCTGGAAATCGGGGAGGGCGAGCTTGCCGTTGCGGCCCTTCTTAACGAGGTCGTCGAAGGCGGCGAGGAACTGGGCAAAGTTCATCTGGCCCGTGTTCTTGATGTTGGGGACGACGAGGGAGCGAGTGCCGTCTTTGCCAGCGACGTCGATGGCGATGCCGAGGTTGATCTGGCCCTTGACCCAGCGGAAGGGTTGGCCGTCGGATTCAGCGTAAGCGTTGTTGACGTTCGGGAAGGTGGCGAGGGCCTTGTTGATGGCGAAGGCGATGATGTGGGTATAGGAGATCTTGCTTTTACCAGCCATCGTGCGGGATTGATTGATGAGGGTGCGGTTCTCATCGATCACTTTGACAGGGATCGAGCGTTGGCTGGTCGCCGTGGGCACGGCGAGCGAGAGATTCATGTTCTCGGCAATGCGGGCGGCTGTACCGCGCAAAGGAACCAATTGCTCGGCGGGGCCGAGTTCTTTGGGGGGTGCTGAGGCGCGAGCAATGAGATCGCTTGAGGAAGAGGGTGTTGCGGCCGGGGGTGCAGACGGGGCTGGGGCTGCGGGTGGGGCGGGTTTGGATTCCACTACGGGGACTTCTTTCTGTGTGTGCGACACTCCATTGGATTTGGGCGTGGAGTCTTCGTCGAACATGCCTTTCCAGGCGGCGTCGACGGCACTGCGATTGTTCAGGTATTCCTGGTACAGCTCTTGGGCGAGCCAGTCGTTGAGCGATGCAGGGGCTGCTTCTCGTGATTCAGACATGTAGGTACTTTTGGGGCGTGGAAGCGCGAAATCGCACGCATGCACGCCACATCTCATGATAACGAAAGTGGGTGTGTAGGTTCAGGGACGTTAAGGAAAGGCGAGTTGCCTTAGAGGCCTGGTAGTTGACTTAAGGATAGTTTGGATCTTCAAAGTTTTCTTATGGATTGATAAGGAAACGAAAGTTTCCTTAAACTGAGCTTATGAGAGGTTGCACGGGCAGGTATAAAGTCACCCGATTTGGCAACGAAGAGGTCAGGGCGTTCGCTCCGAACCCTCTGCCACCGGTGCCGCCGGTGGAGTTGGGGCAGGATTTGGAGCTGTATAAGAGAGCGAATTTGGCACTGGGCCGGCTGGACGCACTTGGGCTATTGTTGCCCGATCTGCCACTCTTCATCTATCACTACGTGCGCAAGGAGGCAGTGTTGTCTTCGCAGATTGAAGGCACGCAGTCATCGGTCGCGGACTTGTTGATGTTTGAGAACGAACAAGCGCCCGGAGTGCCGGAAGAGGATGTAGAAGAAGTGTCGAATTACGTCGGAGCGCTCTTTCATGGCGTCGAACGGATGAGGCATAGCCTGCCGCTGTCGCTGCGATTGCTCCGCGAGATGCACGCGCGATTGCTGCAGCGCGGCCGGGGTAGCGAGAAGCAGCCAGGTGAGTTTCGTACGAGCCAAAACTGGATCGGCGGGACCATGCCAAGGAATGCAATCTATGTTCCGCCGCCACCAGAGGAGATGCTGGAATGCCTGGACGCGCTGGAGCGTTTTATCCATGCGGAGCAACCCGGCGTGCCACCGCTGATTCGAGCAGGCATGGCGCATGTTCAGTTTGAAAGCATCCATTCGTTTCTCGATGGCAATGCAAGGCTGGGCCGGCAGTTGATCACACTGATGCTTTGTTCGCAAGGTGTGATTCATGAGCCGATTTTGTACCTGAGCCTGTTCTTCAAGCAGAATCGCGATCGCTACTATGGACTGCTCCAGGCAGTTCGCGTAGATGGTGATTGGGAAGGCTGGCTGGCTTTCTATCTGGAGGGCATTGCCTCAACGGCGGAGAACGCGTATTCGAAAGCGCGGCGATTGGTGGCTTTGTTCGAAGCGGATCGTAAGCGGCTTGAGACGCATCGGCGATCGTCGAGTACTTTACTGCGCATGCATGAGTTGTTGAGGCAAAGGCCAATCTGGCAGGCACCCAAGTTGGCCAAGGCGATGGACCTCACCGGGCCGGGCGTGAGCAAGCAGATCGCAACTATGATTGAGGAAGAAGTGTTATGCGAGATCAGTGGCAAGGAGCGGTATCAGGTGTATTGCTACCAGCGCTACCTCGACATACTCAACGAGGGAACGGAGCCGCTGAAGCGGGCAGCATAGAATAAGGTTCGCAATGAACGAAGCAAAGAAGATTCTTGCGGCTCAGGGATTGCCGGATGGCGACCCGGTAGCGGCTCCCGCTTCTCAGAAGCGATTTGCAGACGGCAAGGCGTGGAAGATTGAGATTCCATCGACCGAGGGTCCAAAGGCGCTGGCGGTGGTGATTGAAGAAGCGGCGCGGCGCAAGGTGCCGGTGGATCGCATCAGCCAGGGGAGTGGCATCATGCTGCTGACCGATGACGAGATTCTGGAAATGGTGCGGCTGGGGCAGGAGCACTCGATCGAAGTGAATCTGTTTGTAGGTCCAAGGGCAACATTTGACGTGGGGGCGCAGGTGTTCTCCCCGGCAGGCAGGACGTTAGGACTGAGCTTGCGAGGCGCGGATCAACTGGCGTTTGCGATGGAAGATGTTTTGCGCGCGGTGCGATTGGGAGTGCGCAGTATTTTGGTGAGCGATTTGGGGAATTTGATGGTGATGGGAGAGGCCAAGAAGCGAGGCGATTTGCCTGCCGATCTGATCATCAAGACAAGCGTGATGATGGCACCTTGCAACCCGGCGTCGGCGCGGCTGGTGGAAGATCTTGGTGCGACGACAATCAATATTCCGAGCGATCTATCGATTCCGCAAATTGCAGCAATCCGTGCGGCTGTCGATGCACCGATCGACTTCTATGTGGAAGCGCCGGATAACATCGGCGGGTTCCTACGCTATTACGAGATCCCGGAACTGATTCGCGTGGCGGCCCCAATTTATCTGAAGTTTGGGCTGCGGAACTCGCCGGACATTTATCCCTATGGGACGCACATCGAAAACACGGCAATTGCGCTGACGCGAGAGCGCGTCCGGCGCGCCGAATTGGCGATGGGCTTTATTGCTTAGACGCGTTTTTTGCGGCGTTGCGAGGAGGGCTGGCCTTCGACTTGGCTGCCTTTGATTTTGGCTTGCCGTCCTCGTCTTTACGGCCACGGCCCGGAGTGGACTTGGCCTTGATGGCGATGGGCGTGGGGCCGAACTGGAAGTGCTTACGGATCTGATTGATCAGGAAGCGCTCATCGGAAAAGTGCAGAGGCTTGGATTTGTCGGTGAATACGACAAATGTGGGAGGCCGCACACTGGCCTGCGTAATGTACTTCACCTTCATGTTGGTTTCATGGGTGATGTAGTCGACGAAGCGGTTGAGTTCGCCCGTGGAGACGCGCTTGTTCATCGCCTCTTGCGCACTTTCAATCAACTTGTAGAGGCGCTTGACGTTGGTGCCTTTGGAGGCGGAGATGAACTCGATGGGGGCATACTCGAGAAACTTCATCGTGTCGCGGACGGCTTCAGTAAATGGAGTCGTCTTGCGCGTCGGGTGAGCGTCCCATTTATTGACAACGATGATGACGGGACGGCCTTCTTCGTGAGCGTAGCCGGCGATGTGCGCGTCCTGAGCAGTGGGGCCTTCAAGAGCGTCGATGACAACAATGACGATGTGGGCCATGTTGATGTGGCGACGAGCCATCATGACGCTGAGCTTCTCAGCCATTTCGGTGGTCTTGCCCTTGCGGCGGATACCGGCGGTGTCGACGAAGACGAAGTCCTGATCGCCGAGCGTGATGGTTTCGTCTACGGCGTCGCGCGTGGTGCCGGCGACGGGGGAGACGATGGCGCGCTCGGTGCCGGTGAGGGAATTGAGTAGTGTAGATTTGCCGACGTTGGGCCGACCGATGATGGCGATCTTGATCGGGCGCTTGGCGGGCTTCTCGTCTTCAACAGGGCCTTCGGGGAAATCGGCAGTGATGTGCTCGAGAAGGTTGTCGATGCCAATGCGATGCTCGGCGGAAATCGAGATGACAGGATCGAGCCCGAGGACGTGGAAGTCGCTGGTTAGGATCTCCCGCTTCTCGACGTCGATCTTGTTGACGGCAAGAGTAATCGGCTTGCCAAGGCGGCGCAGCATCTGTGCCAAGTCGCGATCGGCAGCGGTGATTTCGGTGCGGCCGTCGATTACGAAGACGATTTGAGAGGCTTCCTCAAAGGCTTTTCTAGCTTGCTTGAGGATATTGGCGGGAATCAGATCATCGTCGTTGGGAATGATGCCGCCAGTATCGATGACCTCAAAATGACGGTTGCGATACTTGCCGACGCCGCGAATGCGGTCACGCGTGATACCTGGCTCGTCGCCCACGATGGAGCGGCGGGTGCCAGTGATTGCGTTGAAGAGAGTCGACTTCCCCACGTTGGGCCGGCCAACGATGACGACCGTGGAAGAGTTCGTGGTTTGAGCCATCCACCCCTAGGGTAGCAGTAACGTGCGATTCTATAGATTACCCCTCTCATGCCTTTTTCACCTGACAAAGTAAGAAACATCGCTATTGTTGCGCACGTAGACCATGGAAAGACGACGCTGGTCGACACCATGCTGCGGCAGAGCGGCATCTTCCGCTCGAACGAAGAATTGAAGGATCGCGTCATGGATTCGAATGATCTGGAGCGCGAACGTGGCATCACGATTCTCGCCAAGATCACCGGGATCCGCTACAAGGGCGTCAAGATCAACATCTGCGACACCCCGGGCCACAGCGACTTCGGTGGAGAAGTAGAGCGGGCGCTCAAGATGGTTGACGGCGTCATGCTGCTGGTCGACGCAAGTGAAGGTCCGTTGCCGCAAACGCGCTACGTGCTGTCGAAAGCTCTTGAAGCGCATCTGACTCCGATCGTCGTGATCAACAAGATCGACCGGCCGGATGCACGAGTGCAGGAAGTGCTGAACGAAGTCTACGACCTGTTTATTGACCTTGATGCTCAGGAGCATCAATTAGAGTTTCCTGTGGTGTACGCGATTGGCAAGCAGGGTGTCGCCAAGATGAGCATGGAGGAAGAGGCAACGACTCTCGAGCCTTTGTTTGAAACGATCATCAAACACATCCCGCCGCCGAAGGGATCGGCCGAGGCTCCGTTGCAGATGCTGATCGCCAACCTCGATTATTCCGACTACCTGGGCCGCTTGGGAGTTGGGCGCGTGTTCAACGGAACTCTGAAGCACGGCCAGGAAGTGAACATCGCCAAGATCGATGGCAGCCTGCAAAAGACACGCATCACGAAGATGTACAGCTTCGAAGGCCTGAAGCGCATGGATGAGACGGAAGCTTATCCCGGCGACATCATTTCGATTGCTGGCGTGGAAGGAATCACGATCGGCGAGACGGTTACGGAAGTTGAAAACCCGAAGCCGCTGCCGAAGATCCACATCGACGAGCCGACAATTGCGATGACGTTTACGATCAACACGTCTCCCTTTGTGGGTCGCGAAGGTTCATTGGTGACCTCGCGCAATTTGAAGGACCGCCTCGAGAAGGAACTGCTCACGAACGTGGCGCTGAAGGTGGAAGACACCGGCTCGCCCGACAGCATGAAGGTGATGGGCCGCGGTGAATTGCAATTGGCAATTCTGATCGAAACGATGCGGCGCGAAGGTTATGAACTGCAGGTATCGAAGCCCGAAATCGTAACCAAGGAAATCGATGGCGTGCTCAAGGAACCGCAAGAAATCCTGTTGATCGATTGCTCGGAAGCCTTTATTGGCGTGGTGATCGAGAAGATGGGCTACCGCAAGGGCAAGATGATGAAGATGGTCAACCATGGCTCGGGTCGCGTGCGGCTTGAGTTCCAGGTGCCGTCGCGCGGGTTGATTGGGATTCGCAACGAGATGCTGACGGAGACTCGTGGAACCGCGATTATGAACTCGCTATTCAATGGCTACATGGATTGGCAGGGCGACATTCCCATGCGCCCGACGGGTGTGTTGATTTCCGATCGCGCTGGCGTGACGACGGCATTTGCGATCAACGGCCTGCAGGAGCGCGGCGAGATTTTTATGTCGCCCGGGCAGGAAGTGTACGAAGGCATGATCGTTGGCGAGAACTCGCGTGATTCCGATTTGAACGTGAACATCGTGCGTGAAAAGAAGCTGACGAACATGCGTAGCTCGTCGGCGGACGATGCGATTCGCCTGGTGCCGCCGAAGATCATGACGCTAGAACTCGCGATCGAATTCATCGAGATCGATGAATTTGTCGAGATCACGCCGAAGTCGATCCGGTTGCGTAAGAAAATTCTAAAGGCAAATCAGCGTTGATCGAAACCCTCAAGGAAGCCCTGAGGGGCAGCGATCAGGACTTCACTGAGGGAAGCTTGAAGCGGGCGATTGCATTGCTCGCGATCCCGATGGTGCTGGAGCTCTCGATGGAGAGCTTGTTCGTCATCGTGAATGTGTTCTGGGTGGCCGGGCTGGGCCCGGCCGCCGTGGCAACAGTTGGCTTGACGGAGGCGATGGAAACAATCGTCTTTGGGGTGGCGATGGGTTTGTGCGCTGGGGCGACTGCATTTGTCGCGCGGCGGATTGGGGAAAAAGATCCCGAGGGTGCGAGTGCTTCGGCGGGTCAGGCGATTCTGATTGGGTTGTTTTTCAGCGTGGCAATGGGTTTGCCAGCAGCGCTGTGCGCCAAGACAATGCTCGGCTGGATGTCACCCGATATGGCGGTTGTCGAAAGCGGCTATGGCTATACGACGATCATGTTCGGGGGCACCTATTCGATCATTCTGATCTTCTTGATCAATGCGATTTTTCGCGGGGCCGGCGATGCGGCGATTGCGATGCGGGTGTTGTGGATTGCCAATGGGGTAAATCTGGTTCTCGACCCTTGTCTGATCTTCGGGTGGGGACCGTTTCCTGCAATGGGGGTTGCTGGCTCGGCTGTGGCGACGACGATTGGGCGAAGTGTCGGCGTTTGCTATCAGTTCTACCAGTTATTTCAACCCGGAGAGCGATGGCAGATGAGGCTGTGGCATCTACGGCCCAATCTGGAGTTGATCTGGGACATGCTGAAGGTGAGCTTCCCAGCGATGGTGCAGTATCTGATTGGAACGGCAAGCTGGCTGATGCTGAGTCGGATTGTGGCGCAGTTTGGCAGTACGGCAACCGCAGGGTACACAATCGCGATCCGGATTATCATCTTCACGATTCTGCCGAGTTGGGGATTGGGTGGAGCTGCTGCCACGCTGATGGGGCAGAACCTGGGGGCAGGGAAACCGGAGCGGAGCGAGCGGGCGGCGTGGCTGTGTGGGTTCTACAACATGATCTTCCTGGGGCTCGTCAGCGTAGGGTTTATCTTCTTCTCAGAGCCGTTGATCCGCATCTTCACAAATGAAGCTGCTGTTGTGGAAGTGGGCAAGAGTGCGCTGCGACTAATCTCTTACGGGTACCTTCTGTACGCCTATGGGCTGGTGCTGGTGCAGGCCTTCAATGGAGCAGGGGACACAATTACGCCCACGATGATCAATGTGTTTTGTTACTGGTTGTTTCAATTGCCAATGGCCCACTATCTAGCTGGACAATGGGGGCCAAACGGCGTGTTCGCAACTGTGACGATGACCGAGAGTTTGCTAGCGGTGTGCGGCATCGTTGCCTTCAAGATGGGTCGCTGGAAAAAAGTGCAGGTCTAAAGAGGGTACTTCTTCTAAGAAGGCGCTGCGGCCTTTGCGGCGGCGATGTCGGCCTGCGTGTATGTGGATAGCTCTCGGTAGCGGACATGGGTGAGACCTTTGAGCCTATTCGGATTGGCAGCCAAGCTGGGGTTGTGCCACCAGATCAGAGGCCATAAGTCGAAGGTGTTGTAAACAGCCATGGAAACAGCGGACAGCGAGCGGCGTTTGGGGTCGTTGAAATCCAGTTTGAATTCTTTATCGGGGACTCCGGGTTTGGGAGGGATCGGACAAATGCCAATGGGTGCAGAGTCAAGGCGGGGCGGAGGAGGTGAAGCCAGGACTTTTTCTACGAAATTCACCGCATCGCGAAGAGCCACTGTCGCACGGGCAATGCCCATGGAGGGCTCGAGGGGCAAGATCGTGTGCCCTTCTATAATTTCGGCACCGAAGGCGATACCGGATTGCGCGCGAATCGCTTGGCCACCATTCCATTTGGCTGACTTAAGCCACCCGTCAAAGCCTTTGTGAAAGCCGCCCAAGAAAGCAGTTGTCACATCGCGTCCATGTATATCTGCTTCCATTGCCTTGAGAACGGGGCGCTTGAGCGTGATATCAAAGACTTCCCATCCAAGGATACCGACCTGTGTGAGTGAAGGACTGATAGCAACTTCCATGAATGCGGCGACAAAGAAATGCTCTACATCAGCAATGCATTCGCCTGAGTAGTAATTCTTGTCTTTGCCTAACTGACGATTCACGGCTTCGTTGTCTTCGGGCCCTCCATCCTGCCGCCAATATGTGGTCTAGTCCTTGGCATGGAGTAGGCGTCTTGCGTCCGATGAATTGAACCAGTAGCGATTCATCGAGCAGACCGTTGTGTAGAAAGTGGTTTTGGTGGCAGCGATCGTCCAGATTTGATCGGCCAATTCTCGCTGTTTGGCGTCGTAAAAATATCGAAGGGGATCAGCCATAAATTGAGATGTTGCACCAAAAGACCCTTAATGGCTGAGAGAGGTTGCGATCAGATCCGCCACCTTTGCGATGACTTCGGGATCGAACTCCATTTTGAGGTGCGGGTTGAGAATGATGCGATGTGCCAACGGCATCTTGGTCGTATCGAGGATCTTGTCTTTCGGATAGGTGTAGCGCCAATTGCCAAGGATGACTGTGCGCTTGGGGTCTTCAGGGCGGATCGTGGATTGACCGCGGATGGGGCCGAGGTCGTGCTGGTAGAGGTTGGCAGCTTCGCGAACATTACTCGGGATTTTGCCGTCGCGTAAGCCGACACTATCGATTTGCACTGTGAGCCGGACCGGGACTTCCTGCTTTTTGAGCCAGCGACATAAGCGGATGGTGGCTGAGCCGCCGAGCGATTGGCCGTAAAGGATGAGCTGCGCATCATCGCGCTCGGCCTTACTGAGCTTGCCGTCGCGATCTTGATCGAGGGTTTGAAAGATCAGCTTGCGGGCAGCTTTGAGATCGTGATTACCTAGCGTCTCGAAATGAACGTTGGGGTGGGTGGGTTCGAGACGATTGGCGATACGGCGTGTGATCGACCACGGGGCGTGGGGATCTTCCCAACCGCCTGCGAGGCCAAGGACTAGCGTCTCGGCGTTGGTCGAAATCGCAAACAGAAAAAGGAGCCCGCGCAGGAGGATGTGCGCGGGCTCTGGTATCAAACAAGGAGTTGGAAACAAACCTGATCTCATGCGCCCTATTTGGGTTGTCAGGATTTACTTCTCGGTGGTCAGGTTATTGGTGACGGTGAAGACGCCATTGACCTGATTCGCGAAGAGCCCGGCCAGATTCTTGTCCATTTCGTTGAGAACAACGCCAGCGAGCGTTACGTTACCGTTCTTGACGAGAATGCGCACCGGAGGGTTGGCGCCCAGGGTGTAGCGGCCAAGCGAGGCCTGACTGAAGATTGTGCGATAGAGCGCGATGCGGAGGCGGTCGTCATTGGGCGACAAGGGAAGCACTTCGATGTTGTTGACAACTTCTTCGACGCCAGGGATCGACTTGACGACATTGGCGGCAGAGGAAGCAAGTACAGGCCGGGTGACCTGTCCAATCAAGGTGACTTTGCGACCGTCCATGGAATAGGCGAGGTTATCGAATACACCGTAGAACGGAAGTGTGATGAGCTCGTGACGAACCTGTTTGGCCAGCCGCTGCTCTTCTGTTTGCGGGGCCGGTACGCTCGCGCTCACAAGAGGAGTGGTGGCCAGGAGAGTTGCAAATACTGCACTGAAAATTGTGTTTTTCATTTTCTTGGCCTTTCTAACTACCTGCCCGTTTGGATGCGGGCACTTTATAGAACGTTTCGAAAATCGGAATGGATGTTTGGCATGCTGTCCGAAGGCTCGATTGGGTGAAGGTATGTATATTGAATCTGTGGATTCTGAAATCTGGATGGGCCCTTTTGAGGAAGAACGGCTACTCAAGATTGCGATAGGGTTGCAAATGCGTTTGACCGCTGAGGGCATGAAGTCCTTCTGGGCTTCAGTCGGGTTCGTTTCAAGAACTCCGCTGGAGCAGAAATGGAATCCCGATGAGGTACCCGTAGAAGAAATGGTGCGTTGGATGAAAGTAATCGCGCAGGCTGAAAAAGCATGTGTTGGTGAATTCGACCTGCACTTCGAATTGCGACCGGAAGGAACGCGAATCGATTTTGACCACCACGGCTGCTTGCACGTTCAATCTACTTTGCCCAAGAGGGTTGAGATGCTTGCCACCGTCGTCAATGAGGCTTAGCGGGCATTGGTCGGCCATGGCCGAATCGACTCGCGGAGTCTCGCAATGCACCGGGCGATCGCTGAAAAGCTTAAGAGCGATGGAAGATCTAAGACGAGTTCTCGAACTATGGAAGGGCTTAGGAGATGCTAGGCGGACTTTATCTCAGTCCAGAGACGGTCGCGGAGACGCTGGGTGGGGCCTGAAGAAGTGCGGAACCATTCGCCGCTCGCGAGGACGGATTCATTCGTGTTGGTACAAGGACTGGAGGCGCGGCTGGCTCTGGAGTTGGCGGCGGCGACGGCGGGGCGATAAAGATAGTTTAAGAACTCGTGGGCGAGGTCCTGGCGCTTTGATTCCGCAAGAATCGCAACGCAGTCACAGTAAAGGCTATATCCCTCGCTTGGGTGAACGAAGTGGAGCCGAGGTGCGCTGTCGATGGTGAGTTGGGCGCTGCCTTGCCAGAGTTGCGCCGCCTGGACGTCGCCCGAGGCAACCTGGTCGCGTACTTCTGTGTTGAGGTAGGCGCGGAGGTAGCGCTTTTGGTCGATGGCGAGCTTCTGCGCTGCGCGGAGTTGAACGGGATCGTCGGTGTTGATGGAATGGCCAAGGACCTTGAGGCAGGCGGCGAAGACTTCACTGGGCTCATCCAGCATGGTGATTTTTCCACGGTATTGCTCGTTCCAGAGATTCCGCCAACTCGTGATGGAAGCCGCACGTGGGCAGAGGATGCCGCAACAGGACCACAGGTAAGGAACACTCCAGCGGAGGTCACGGTCCCAGTTGGGATTGCGAAAGCGAGCGCTGAGCTGATTGAGATTTGTAAGGCGGGAATGATCAAGAGGTGCAAGGAGGCTCATTTCTTGCATCGGGAAAACCAGGCGATTTTCAGGGAAAACGACATCCCAGCCCGAATTGCCCGACATGGTTTTGGCAATGGTCTCTTCGCTGCCTTCGATGACGGCGGAGTAGCGGACATCGACGTTGAATTCGCGCTCGAAGTTTGGGATGGTGTCTTTGGCGATGTAGTCCGAGTAGTTGATGACGTTCAGACGAGGCCGCGAATTGCGGGTGCAACCCGCAAGGCCTGAGAGTGCAAGGAAGAAATGGCGGCGGTTCATTTCTGTTGCTCCAGTCGTTGACTGATCACAATCAAAATGCCCAGGCCAAAAACGATGATCGTTGAGATTGCATTGACAGCTGGATTTACGCCGCGGCGAGCCATACCGTAAATGATCATGGGCAGTGTTTCGCTGTCGACGCCAGCAACGAGCGAAGTAATGACGTAGTCGTCGAGAGACGTGGTGAAAGCCAAAAGTGCTGCGGCGATGATGCCGGGTTTCAGCATTGGCAACGTAACGTAGCAGAAGGCCTGCCAGGGGGTAGCACCAAGGTCAGCAGCGGCTTCTTCAAAGCTTACATCCATGGTTCGAAGACGGGCGAGGACGACCATGACGACGTAGACAAGGCAGAAGCTGACGTGAGCGAGTACAACAGTGTGCATGCCAAGTTGGAGACGCAGCACGCGGAACAGGATTTGGAAGAGCGCAAGCAGGGAGACGGCGGTGACTATTTCCGGTGTGACCAACGACACCGAGAGCGACGCAGTGAGCCAGCGGGCTTTCTTCTTCCAGAGGCCGTACGCGGCAAGAGTGCCAATGGAGGTAGAGAGCACGGTGGCGAAGGCGGCTATGACAAGACTGTTGAAGGTGGCCTCCATCAGAGCTGGGTCACCGAGGGCGGTTTTGTACCAGATGAGGGAGAAGCTCTCCCAATGGGTGAGGCGCGACGAGTTGAAGCTGAAAACTGCGAGGACAAGCAGCGGCAAGTGGAGAAAAGCGTAGATGGCGGTGGCGTAAAGCCCGAGTGCGGTGGGCCTCACAGGATGTCCTCATTGTTGCGGGTGACGACCACCAGGCCGATCAGAACGATCGCCATCAGGATCAGCGAAGCGGCGGCACCGAAGGGCCAATCGCGCGCGGTGGTGAATTGGTTCTGAACGAGATTGCCGATCAGGATCGTGCTGCCGCCACCGAGGAGGTCGCTTGTGAGATAGGTACCAAGGGAAGGGACAAAGGTGAGAAAGGCAGCGGCACGGAGGCCTGGCGCGGAGACCGGGATCACGATTTTTCGAAAGGTCTCGAAGGGTTTAGCGCCCAAGTCGGCGGCGGCTTCGACAAGGGCGTAGTCGAGACGTTCGAGTGTGGAGTAAATGGGCAGGATTGCGAGAGGCAAACTGCAATAGACAAGGCCGAGCAGGACTGCACCGTGGTTGTAAAGCAGTGGGATCGGTTCGGTGATGAGGTCGAGCGAGAGCAGGATGGTATTGAACAAGCCGGTGTCACGAAGCAGGAAGACCCAGGCGTAGGTGCGGACCAGGAAGCTGGTCCAGAAGGGGAGCATGACGAGTTGGAGGTAAAGGTCGCGGCGCTTGCCGGAGCGCGATAGGAACCAAGCCAGGGGGAAGCCAAGAACCAGGCAGAGGATCGTGGTTTCGCCGGCAATCCAGAAGGATCGCAAAAGAATCTCGCCATAGAGAGGATCGAAAAAGCGCTGGTAGTTCTCCAGTGTCCAGGGCATGCCCTGGCCTCCATAGGGCCCACGGGTCATCAGGCTGTAGGCGAGAACGATCGCCATGGGCACCAGAAAGAGGGCGATCGTGACGAGCGCGGCGGGAGCGAGGAAGATGCGTCGCAGGGTCATGAGAAGCGCAACTCGTCTTCGGGATTCCACCAAAGCTGAACGCGGTCGCCTTGTTTGTGCGTGCCTTCAAAGCGGGAGACTTCGACAGTGATGGTTTCGCCATTGGGCATTTCGGCGAGAACATGGATGCAGTTGCCTAGAAATGTGGAATCGAGCACGGTGGCTCGAACCGAGGGGACGCCCGAGGGAGGCTCAAGCGGAGTAATGCGTGTGGCTTCGGGACGAAGGCCGAAACCATTGAGCCAGTTCATGGCGCCAAGAAATTGCGCGACGAAGGGCGTGCGGGGTTTGAGGTAGATCTCATGAGGCGTGCCGGTTTGTTCGACCTTGCCTTTGTTCATCACCGTGATGCGGTCGGCGAGAGTGAGGGCTTCTTCCTGGTCGTGGGTGACCATGAGAAACGTGATGCCGACTCGGCGCTGGAGAGCTTTGAGCTCGAGGCGGACTTGCTTGCGAAGGTTCGGATCGAGGGCGCTGAGAGGTTCATCGAGTAGCAGGACGGCGGGCGCGAGAGCAAGGGAACGGGCCAGCGCAGCTCTCTGTTTCTCGCCACCAGAGAGCTGGGAGGGCAGCCGGTCTTCCTTGCCGGTGAGTTGGACGAGGTCGAGAACCTCGGCGACTTTGGCGGGGATGTTGCCGGGATCCGATTTGCGCTTGAGGCCGAATTCGACATTCTGGCGGATCGTGAGATGCGGGAAGAGAGCGTAGTTTTGAAAAACGGTGGAGACGTTGCGTGCGTAGGGAGGGAGGCTCGCGACATTTGCGCCCTCGAGAAGGATGTTCCCTTCCGTGGGGATCTCAAAGCCGGCAACCATGCGGAGAGTTGTGGTTTTGCCGCAGCCGGAAGGGCCAACCAGGGCGTGGAACTCGCCCGGCGGGATCGTGAGGTTTACGTTGTCGACAGCTCTGTGCGAGGGGAAGACTTTCGATACGCCAGTGAGCGTGAGGACATCGGTCATTGAATCGCATCGTAACGTAAAAAGCCCGCCTTGCGGCGGGCCTTTTGTTGGAATCGTAAGTGCTTAGCCGTTGAAGCGGGTATCGGCTTCGACCCAATTGACAACATTCCACCAGGAGGAGATGTAGTCAGGGCGGCGATTCTGATACTTCAGGTAGTAGGCGTGCTCCCAAACGTCGAGGCCGATGATGGGGTGCTTACCTTCCATGAACGGATTGTCCTGGTTGGGCGTCGAGCTGATCTCAAGCTTGCCGTCGGCGGTCTTCGACAGCCAGGCCCAACCAGAACCGAAGCGGGTGGTAGCGGCGGCGGCGAACTTTTCTTTGAAAGCATCGAAAGAACCGAAGGTCTCGTTGATGGCGTCGGCGAGCTTGCCAACCGGGGTGCCACCGGCACCAGGGCCGAGGATGGTCCAGAAGAGGGAATGGTTGTAGTGGCCTCCACCGTTGTTGCGAACGGGGGCTTTGATGGCATCGGGAACGATGGCGAGGTTATTGGCCAGCAGTTCTTCAATCGTCTTGCCAGCCAGCTCGGGGGCTGACTCAAGGGCCTTGTTCAGATTGGTGACATAAGCGTTATGATGCTTGCCGTGATGGATCTCCATCGTGGCGGTATCGATGTGCGGTTCGAGCGCGTCGTGCGCGTAGGGAAGTGCGGGAAGTGAGAATGCCATAAATGTTCGGATGTTCCTTTCCCCAGTTTAGATGACACAATATGGTTTATGTCTCAACTTCTTGCCGGAAAGACGGCGATCATCCTGGGTGTTGCCAATAAGTGGAGCATTGCGTATGCGATAGCCGAGAGCTACCGGCGGGAAGGAGCACGCCTGATTTTGACCTATCAGGGCGAGCGGCAAAAGGCGACCGTCGAAGAGCTGGGGCAGGAACTGGGCGCATCGCTCGTGTTGAATTGCGATGTCACCAAAGATGAGGAGCTTGCGGCGCTGGTTGAGGCGCTTAAGGGCGAAAGGCTCGATGCCATCGTCCATTCGATCGCATTTGCGAACCGCGACGACTTGAGCCGACCATTTCTTGAAACGTCCAAAGACGGCTATGCGTTGGCTTTGGAGGTGTCGAGCTACTCACTGGTGAGTGTGTCGCGGGCGCTTTCGCCGTTGATGACCGAAGGTGGGGCAATCATGACGCTGACCTATCTGGGCAGCGAGCGCGTGATCCCGAATTACAACGTGATGGGCGTGGCCAAAGCGGCGCTTGAGGCCTGCGTGCGGTATCTGGCGAGCGAGCTGGGGCCGAAGGGCATTCGCGTGAACGCGATCTCAGCCGGGCCGATCAAGACGGCAAGCGCGCGCGGAATCAGTGGATTTTCGAAGATTCTGGACGGCGTGGCAGCGGTCTCACCACTACGCAAGAACACCGAAACGGCCGAGGTTGGGGATACGGCAGCGTTTCTTGGCAGCCATCTCGGACGCGGCGTCACGGGCAATGTGATCTATGTCGATGCGGGCTTCAAGGTGATGGGTTTGCCGACGCCAGAATAGTTGCTGGAAGACCGGTACAAAAAGCGGCATCAAGGGCGGCACAGTAGATATCTATTGTGCCGTCTTGTTCTTTTCTTAAGAACAACTTAGAGGCATTGCGGCGGCGGAACAAAAAGCGGCGGGAATCCCGGCACAGAAACCTGCGGCGACGCTGCGATCGAAAGCGGGGCAAGGCAGCTACCGAAAGCGTAGCGTATGAGCTTTCGCGCGAGTCAAACTTGGGAAATCGTCTCACGTTTGGTGGCGATGCGCGTCTTAGGGTCGGAGTCGACTCGTGGACCGCTACGGCTGGCATGCCCGATCGACGCTTTGGAGGCGTGGTTCCCCGGGCTCTATCCACCATTTGCGTCACTGCCGGAAACCGGCATCGGGTTTGGCCCCGCTTGGATATGATAAAGGTTCACCCTAAAAGTTAAAAGGCAAATCAGTTTATGATTCAGGTCGAAGGATTGACGAAGCGCTATGCGCGCAACGTCGCGGTCGATCATGTTTCCTTCTCTGTCGAGAAGGGGCAGATCGTGGGTTTTCTCGGGCCGAATGGCGCGGGAAAAACGACGACGATGCGTATGTTGACGTGTTTTATGCCTCCCACGGAGGGCACGGCGACGATCGCAGGATTTGATGTGATCAAGCAGCCGCTTGAAGTGAAGAAGCGAATTGGCTACCTGCCCGAGACGCCCCCCGTGTATCCGGATATGGAAGTGGGCGAGTATCTGCAGTTTGTCGCCCGGATCAAGGGTGTGGCGGAAAAAGACGTGCTGGCGCGAAGCCAGGAAGTAGCCACCCGCTGTTTTGTGAAGGACGTATGGAGCAAGTTGATCGGCAAACTCTCCAAGGGTTACCGGCAGCGTGTGGGCTTGGCGCAGGCGATCATCCACAACCCGGATGTGCTGATTCTGGACGAACCCACCAGTGGCTTCGACCCGAAGCAGATTATCGAAACACGCGACCTGATCAAGAGCCTCGCTGGCGATCACACGATCGTGTTGAGCACGCACATCTTGCAGGAAGTGAAGGCGATGTGCGAGTCGCTGGTGATCATCAACAAGGGCAAGATCGCAACCAGCGGACGTCTGGATGATCTGACGCGGCGCAATGGCGCAGTACTTGAAGTGTCGGTGCCGGAGGGCGCGAGCTCAAGCGATGAAATCACGGCACCTTTTGAGGGCATTGAAGGGGTAACAGCCGTCACTGCAAGTGATGACGGAGGCTTGTGGCGCGTGGATGTGGATACGGCTACTGATGCGGATTTGCGGCCCAAGCTGGCACAGATCGTATTGGGCAAAGGTTGGAATTTGTACCGCCTCGATGCGGCGGCGGTGAGTCTGGATGATATGTTCCTGCGGCTGACGGCCGCGGCGGAGGAAGTCGGGCAATGAGAAACGTTTTGACGATTGCGCGCAAAGAGTTGAACGCATATTTTCAATCGCCGATCGCCTATGTGCTGATCGGTGCGTATGCGGCTATGTTCGGGTATTTCTTCTGGTCGCTTGTGTATTTCTTTGTGAGAGCCAGCATGCAAGCGCAGATGACCGGGCGAACCATGCCGATGAACCTGAACGAACTGGTAATCCGCAACCTGCTGGGGAACTGCGGGGTGTTGTGCTTGTTCATGATTCCGATGTTGACGATGCGCCTGTTCGCTGAAGAGAAGAGCCGCGGCACGATGGAGCTGCTGCTGACCTCGCCACTCAAGGACTGGGAAATTCTGTTGGGCAAGTGGGTCGGGGCAGTGGGCATGTATGCGAGCCTGCTGTTGTTCTCGGGCCTGAACCTGGTGTTCCTGTTTGCTTACGGTAAGCCGGATTGGAAGCCGCTGGCGGTAGGCTATCTTGGCCTGTTGCTACAGGGTGCGGCGATGTTGGCGCTAGGGATGTTCTTGTCTTCAGTGACGAGCAATCAGATCGCAGCCGCGTTCAGCACGTTTGTGCTGCTGCTGTTGTTGTGGGTGTTCGAGTGGATGTCGAACATGGATCAGAACATGCTGACTGAAGTGCTGACCTATGTGTCCCTATTGCGCCACAACGAGTCGTTCATCAAAGGGGTGATCGACCTGAAGGACACGCTTTACTATCTGAGTGTCAGTTTTCTTGGGTTGTTCCTGACGGCCCGTTCGCTTGAGTCATTGCGGTACCGGGGCTAAGGAGACTACGAACCAGCCATGAATTCACGTCAACAAAAATACAGCCTCTACTCGACCGTTTATGTAGTGGTGATTCTCGCGGTGCTAGGCACGGCGAACTACCTGGCGAACAAGAACAACAAGACGTTCGACACAACCTCGAACAAGCGCTACAGCCTGTCGGACCAGACGATCAAAATCGTCAAGGGACTTTCGAAGGATGTCTCGATCACCTACTGGGATAACCAGGAGGGCTTCACGCAAGCCAAGGATTTGCTCGGGCAGTACACGATTTTGAACCCGAAGCTCAAGGTGGAATACGTCGATGCGATCAAGAAGCCGGCATTGGCGCGCGCGGCAGGCATCACGAATTTGGGCACGATTATCGTCGAAGCCGACAAGAAGCGGGAAGAAGCCAAGAGCCTTTCCGAAGAGCAGATCACCAGCGCCCTAGTGCGCGTGCTCAAGGGGACGGAGCGGACAGTCTGCTTCGCTCAGGGTGGTGGCGAAAAAGAGCTCGACAAGAACGCCCGCGACGGCTACACGGCCGTCAAGGAAACCGTTGAGCGAGATAACTACAGGACACAAACTTTGAATCTGTTGGAGAAGGCGGATATCCCATCCAGCTGCACCGTGCTGGTAGTTCCAGGGCCTAAGTTCGACTACCCGCAGGCGGCAGTGGAAGGCTTGAAAAAGCACGTGGAGAGCGGCGGCAAGGCAATGTTCTTGCTCGATCCTCCTTTCAACGTGGCGAAGCTGAAGATCGCCGAAAACAAAGAGCTGGCCAATGTATTGGCAGGTTGGGGCGTGACGCTCAACAAGGATCTGGTGGTGGACTTGAGCCGCGTGGGCCAGATGATGGGTGGCGCTGTGTTGGCCAACAAGTTCGAATCGCATCCGATTGTACGTGAGATGTCAGGGCGGCCCGTTGTAATGGCGTTCCCGCGGTCGCTCGATGCCAAGAACGGCGACAAGACGACGGTGGAAAAACTGTTCTCGTCGATGTCTTCGAGCTTTGCGCTAACCGATTTGAGCAAGGCCGAGATTGACCCGAACCCCGAGAAGGATAAGCGCGGGCCATTTCCAATGGCAGTAGCGGGCAGCTACAAGACTGGCCAGGAAAACAAGGACGGCCGCTTTGTCGTCGTTGGCAATTCGAGCTTCATCGACAACGGGAGCATCCAGCTCTACGGCAATGCCGATCTGTTCCTGAACATGTTGGCCTGGTTGAGCGCGGACGAAGATCTGATCTCGATCCGGCCCAAAGATCCAGAAGATCGCCGTATCCAGTTGGAGCAAGGCCAGATGAACACGGTCATCGCGGTGAGCCAGTTTGTGCTGCCGCTGATCGCGTTTGGCGCCGGAATCATGGTCTGGCGCAAGCGCCGCTAATGGAGGAACGACGGCGATGCAGATGCGCGGATTGATGATTGCGGTAAGTGTTTTGGCCGTGCTGGCGGGTGGAGTTTGGTATACGAACAAGAACCCGGAGAGCACGACCAAGACGGAGAAGCTCGAACAACTGGTGACGTTGTTGCAGGCCGATCTGGTTGAGGTGACTGTGGCTCGCAAGGGCGAGGAGCCGCTTGTGTTGCGCAAGAACAGCGGCAGCGGCAACTGGGAAATGGTGATGAGTCCCTCGGTACCTACCAGCTCGCAAGATGCAATGGATGTTGTTACCAATGTGTCGACCATCTCCGCCGATCAGGTCGTAGAAGAGAATGCAACAGACCTGATTCAATATGGCCTCGAACCAGCGCAGTTCACTCTGACGTTGAAGGACAAGACCGGCAAGACGCAGCAGTTGCTTGTGGGAGATCAAGCTCCGGTGGGCTTCAAGTTCTATGCCCGGCGGCCCAACGAAAAGAAGGTGTTCGCAATCGCGCAAACCTTCAAGGTCGGTTTCGACAAGAGCGTCAACGATCTGCGCGACAAGCGGTTGGTGATCATTGACGATGCAAAGCTGGCCCGGCTTGAGGTGGTACGTAAGCAGGATTCTTTTGAATTCGGTAAGAACAGCAAGGGAGCCTGGGGCCTGGTGAAACCGCAGCCATACCGCACCGAAGCAGTGGTAGTAGATGAGGCGTTGAGCAAAGTAAGGGAAGCAAAGTTTGACCCTTCCCTGGCCGAGGATGCGGCGAAGAAGTACGCTGCTGGATTTGCCACAGCAACTGCTGCGGGAACTTTGAAGCTCACCGATGGCGCGGGCACGAAGACTCTTGAGGTTCGCAAGACCAAGGACAACGAGTACCTCGCCAAGTCGAGCACCGTCGAAGGGATTCACAAGGTGAGCGAAGATCTCGCAAAGATTTTCGACAAGGGTCTCGAAGATTACCGCAACAAAAAGCTGATGGACTTCGGGTTCGAAGATCCAACGCGGATTCAGGTCGATGCTGGTGGCAAGTCGAGCGTGCTTGAGCGCAAGGGAGAAGACTGGATCTGGAATGGCAAGAAGGCAGATCCGGCGACGGTGACAGAGTTTCTACAGGGCCTGCGTGGATTGTCGGCAATGACATTTGTCGATAAGGGCTTTAACAAACCAACGTTCACAGTGACGCTGACGCAGCGGGATGGCAAGACGGTGGAGAAATTGATGGTCTCCAAGGTCGGCAACTTTCATTACGTGCGCCGGCAGGGTGAAACGGGTGACTACGAAGTGGACCCCAAGGCGTTTGCCGAGCTGGAAGCAGCTGTGGGAAAAATCAAAGAGGCCGGCGCCGCAAAGAAATAGCGGTAAGCTCGAAATTTGCGCGCGCTTTATACGGATCTCTATCAGCTAACAATGGCGGCTGGCTACTGGATGGCCGGCAAGTCGCAGGAATCAGCGACCTTCGAGTTGTTTGTGCGACGCCTGCCTCCAAGGCGGGATTTCCTTGTGGTGTGTGGGCTTTCGCAAGCTATCGATTACCTAACCGAGCTGCGTTTTGAGCGCAGGGAGATCGACTACCTCAAGAGTCTTGGCCAGTTCACGAACGCGCCCAAAGGGTTCTGGGATTATCTGGCTGAGTTTCGCTTTAGCGGGGATGTATTCGCCGTCCCAGAGGGGACGGTGATGTTTGCTCGTGAGCCGTTAATGCGATTGCGGGCACCGCTCATCGAGGGCCAGATTCCCGAGACTTACCTGCTCAGTACACTTGGATTTCAAACAGTGATTGCAAGCAAGGCAGCGCGCATTCTGAAAGCCGCAGGCGGCCGCGATGTGGTTGAGTTTGGCTCGCGCCGGGCTCATGCGCCGGAGGCAGGATGCCTCGCCGGACGCGCGGCGTATGTGGCGGGCTGCGTGGGAACAAGCAATGTAGAGGCGGGCATTCGTTTTGCAGTGCCGGTATTCGGCACATCGGCCCATAGCTGGGTATTGAGTTTCGCCAGTGAGATGGAGGCATTTCGCAAACTGCAAGAACTGCTGGGTGAGCGCAGCGTGCAGTTGATCGATACCTACGACACAATTGAGGGCGCCCGCCATGCGATCGAAGCGGGCCAGCCCTTATGGGGCGTGAGGCTGGACAGCGGGGACCTCATGAAACTATCGCGGGAAGTACGGGCACTGCTGGACGCAGCCGGGATGCAGGCCGTAAAGATTATGGCCACCAACGATCTCGACGAAGATACCATTGCCGCTCTTGTCAGTGGCGGTGCGCCGATTGATGTTTTCGGGGTTGGGACGAGCCTGGCGACCAGCTTTGATGCCCCAGCAGTGTCGGCCGTTTACAAGCTGGTCGAGATCGAAGGACGTCATGCCTCCAAGCGAAGTGAGGGTAAGCAGACTTTGCCCGGAGCCAAGCAGGTGTACCGTTTTGCGGATCGCGATGTGGTGGGGCTTCACGGTGAGAACGTGGGCGGAGAGCCGCTGCTCAAGCAAGTGGTGGCGAGTGGACAGGCGATTGTCGACGAGAAGAACCTGACGAGAATTCGCGAATACGCTCGAGGACAAATCGCGGTATATGGAAGTGCGCGCAAGGTGGAATTGAGCGCATCCCTGAGTGCACTTGCCGCGTCATAGAAACTGTAGATGAAAACCGCTTACATCGACGTGGATACGCAGATCGATTTCGTGTTTCCGGCTGGGTCCCTCTATGTGCCCGGTGCGGAGCGGATCTTAAGCCGCGTGGGCGAACTCAACCGGCAAGCAATGGCTGGCGGGCATTTACTGATCGCAACCACGGATGCGCACAGCGAGAATGACGTTGAATTTCAGAGTTGGCCGCACCACTGCGTCGCAGGGAGCCTCGGGCAACGCAAGGCGGCTGAGACGATCACGGACGGGGCGATTTTGATTGAGAAGCAGCAGTTGGATTGCTTTACGAATCCGAAGATGGAGGCGCTGCTGAAAGCGCATGAAATCACGGATGCGATTGTCTATGGCGTTGTGACAGAACTGTGCGTGCTGCATGCAGCACGAGGACTAATGGATCGCGGCATACGAGTACAAATTGCAGCGGATGCCGCGAAGGAACTGAGCGCAACCGCCCGTGACCTCTTCTTTGAAGAGGTGCGAGCGCGAGGTGGCCGTATCGGTTAAGCCGCGCCGATCCCGACTTCAGCAGCCGGCACAGAAACCGTGGGGGCCATGCCCCAAAGCCTTTCCAGATCGTAGAAGCTGCGGGCTTCCTCGCTGAAAATATGGATCAGAAAATCGCCGTAGTCCATCAATATCCAGTTGGCTGATTCATAGCCTTCCGTGCTGACGGGCTTGTATCCGAGCTGGGCGAGCTGCTCGCCGATCTCGTCGCTGATCGCATGGTTTTGTCTGGGGTTGGTTCCGGAACAGATGAAGAAGTAATCCGTAAAGCTGGATACTTCCTGAAGGTCGAGGACCTTCAAATCGAGGGCTTTTTTCGAATCGGCGGCGCGGTAGGCCGCCAGAATCTCAGGGGGAAGTATTGTTAAAGTATTGCTCAAATGTGCTCCACGTAAAGGGGCTCTTGAGCGGAAGAATACTACACTAATAGAAGTGCGTCAAAGCTTTTTGTGTGTCGCAATGGTTGCGGTTTCAATTGTCGGATGGGCGGCCGAGCCACCAGCCGTCGAGAAAGCGCGCTTTGAACTCGAACTTATAAAGGAACTTGCATCCATTGGTGCCGTTTCGCGGGCCCGTCTGCAATTGGCCGAGGACAAGCTTTCCGATGCACGGGATGAGGATACCTTGCGGCGTTTGCTCTACGGCCGCATCGGAGTTGAGGAATTGAGCGAAAGCCAGGCGAAAGAGCTCGTAGATGCCGCTGGTCGCAGAGTAGAGCGAGTGGCCCGGCAGTACGAAGGCCAGAGGGCTCTGGTAGATCAGGGCGTGATCTCAAAGGGTCAGGTGGACGATATCGAGCGTCAACTCGCCGATCGCCGTTTGGGGCTGCAACTGGCCGAGAGCCGGGCAAAGATGTTTGAAGATCTGTTGAACATGGCAAAGATCGAAGAGCTTTTCGCGGCCGAGCCCCAGGAAGCGGATGAGCCCAAGCCGGTGGTAGAAACGTTTACCGGAAGCGGCGTCTTCAAGGATGCGCATCTGAAGTACGTCGAAGCGGCATTTGAAAAGCAATTTGGCAAACCGCTGCCGATCAGTGCGCGGGGACAAAGCGCACTGCACACGATGCTTGGCTTCGATCATTCAGGGCGCGTAGACGTGGGCGTCAATCCCGACGACGAAGAAGGCGAATGGCTCAGGAATCAGTTGAAGGCGCTGCAGGTGCCGTATATTGCGCTGCGAGCCATGATCCCCGGCAAGAGCACCGCGCCGCACATTCATATTGGGTTACCCAGCTCAAGATTGAAACATGCAGACACGCATAGCGGCGGCAGTCTAAACTAGGATCTCCAACTTGAGAAGGAGTAACGATGTCTGAACCTGTAGTTGCACCTCCGGCGAACCTGCGCGTGCTGGTTCCCGCCGACAAGATTAAGGCCCGCATTGAAGAGCTGGGCAAGCAGATCAGCGCTGATTACCAGGGGCCGATTTTGATGATCGGCATCCTGAAGGGCGCCTTCATCTTTATGTCCGACCTGGCTCGCGTGATCGAGAAACCCACGCGCGTGGATTTTATGGGGATTGCCAGCTATGGCAACGCTAAGTCGACATCCGGGGAAGTAAAGCTCACCAAGGATCTCGACGTGAGCATTGAGGGGATGGACGTTCTGGTGGTGGAAGATATCGTAGACAGCGGCGTGACCCTGACCTACCTGGTGCATTTGTTGAGCCAGCGTCGGCCGCGATCCATTCGCATCGCGGCATTCCTTGACAAGCCCGAGCGTCGCATGCGGCCAATCAAGGTGAATTATTGTGGCTTTGAGATTCCGGATGAGTTCGTGGTTGGCTACGGGCTCGATTACGCGGAAGACTACCGAAATCTCAAAGACATCCGTGTGCTTGAGAGCTAGTTAAACTTTCGGTTTGGGGGCAGGCAAGGCAAAGGCCTTACAAGCGCTGTCAAAGCTCTGCTTGCCGTGGGTACCGTCACAGAAGGGCTTGTTGTTGGAGAGACCGCATCGGCAAAGGCCAATGGCGGTGCGTCCGGCCAGATCGTATTGATTGCCTTCTGCGTCCACAATGTGGAATTCCCCTTCGATGCGAATGGGTCCGTTGTTGAAAATCGTAACTTTGGTTGACATAAGCTGAAGAAGAGATGATCGCACGGACTGCGCTGGTCTGCATTTTTTTACCTGCACTGCTGGCTCAATCGTTACAGCAAGAGGACATTCTGCGAATGTCCCGTATTCGTCAGGCGATCAAGCGTCATCTCGACAACATGCCGAACTACACGTGCCTGCAAACGGTAGAAAGGTACCAGAAGTTCCCGGGCGCGGAACAAGAATCACTGATCGACGTTTTGCGGCTTGAAGTGGGCTACGTCGCGGGCAAGGAAATATTCGGCTGGCCTGGATCTTCGCAGTTTGAAGATTCGGAACTACGAAGTCTCGTCACAACGGGGGCGTTTTCGACAGGGGAATTCACGCTGCACGCGCGGTCGATCTTTCTCGGGGATGGCACCATGTTCAGGGGTGGCGGTGAAGTAGATCTCGAAGGACAACGTGTGCTCCGCTTCGACTATGTCACACCAAATTTGCGCAGCGGGTATGAGTTGCGCAACCCAAAGAAGAACATTGGTGCAGTGGTGGCTTATCACGGCAGCATCTGGGCCCGCAAAGACAACTTCGAACTGCTGCGCATTTCGATCGAGACGGATGACATCCCTCCCGAGATCGAGATAAGAAATGCATCGAATTTGATGGAGTATCAGACTTTAAAAATTGGATCAACCGACGCTTTGCTGCCCTTAAGGAGCGTGATCCGGTTGATCGATGACACCGGCCGGTTGGCCATAAACCGGACCCGGCTCAGCCGCTGCAAGCAATACTCAGGCGAAAGCACATTGAGTTTCGAGGATGTATCCGATAGCACCGCGTCTGGACCTAAGGCTTCACGTGAGCTTGTTTTCGAACCTTACACCGAGATTGAGCTGGCGCTCGAGCAAGAGATTGCGCATGGCGAACACGCAGTGGGCGATGCCATAAAGGCAACTCTTCGGCGCGACATCAAGGTTGGCAAAAAGGTGCTTGCCGAAAAGGGAAGTATTGCGAAAGGCCGCATTCTCCGACTGGAGCATTATGCGCCCGGCAATGAGTCAATTTTCAACGTGACGCTTCAGTTCGATGAACTGATTGGAGCAGACTGGAATTCCTCCCTCCGATTGCGCCTGGTGCGTGCCGAATCGCCTGCGGGTCCGCCGCCCGGAGCAACCGTTCAAGATAAGGTGGTGCGCGAGTATACAGTGCTTGATACGGACACGAATGGCTTTCTGGTTTACCGCAAGCATTTGAAGTTGCCGCGCGGCTTCACCACGATATGGCAGACTCAGAAGTGACGTAACGAAGGATACACCGTTGATTCAATTTGAGCTTCCTACCGACCGTGCGCGCTTTGAAGACGCACTCGCTTTTTCGCAACAACAGGTTCGCGATCTGATTCAGAGCCATCCCGGCTTCTACCCGCTCTACACGAAAGATGGCAAGTGGAAGCACGAGGGCGAAGCCTGGTCGCATTGGTGCGATGGTTTTTTCCCGGGCATGATGTGGACGTTCGCGCGCCACACGAAGGGTGAAACGTTGCAGTTCTGGAAGTCGAAGGCAGTCGAGTACACGACACCTCTCGAGTCGCGCAAGACGGACCGAGAAGTGTTCGATCAAGGGTTTCTCTATTTTTCGACGTACTATCGCTGGCTGTCGATGGAACGGGATCCCGCGCTTAAAGAGGTGCTCGTCACCGCCGGCAACACGCTGGCGCAGCGCTACCAGGAAAAGGGCGGCTACCTGCGGAGCTTCGTTGCCCCAAACTCTTTGTTCATTGATAGCATGATGAACGTTGGAATCGTTTTTTACGCCGCACGCGAAACCGGAGATAAGCGGTTGCGAGAGATTGCCTTGCGCCACGCGCTGACGGTGCGCAAGAATCTGATCCGCGGCGATGGGTCCTGCGCTCAAGAAGGTTTGTTTGACACGGATTCTGGCGAGTTTCTTGAGCAATCCACCCATCAAGGGTATCGACGCGATTCCTGCTGGTCGCGCGGCCTCGCTTGGGCTACCTATGGCTTCAGCATTTGTTATGAGTACTCGCGCGATCCGCGGTTTCTCGCCACATCCGAAGCTTGTGCCGATTATTATGTGACGCACGCCAACGGTGACGGCATTCCACCTTGGGATTTCCGCGCACCACTTGAGTTCCGCAAGCTGGTAGATACCAGCGCGGCGGCAATCATGGCCTCTGCTCTAATCCGCCTGTCACGGCTGATTCAGGATCCCGTAAAGGGACACTTCTACTACATGACTGCAGTGCGGATTCTACGCACGCTTTGCGATGAATATCTGAGTAAAGAGACCCCGGGCTGGCAGGGCATCCTGCAGGGCTCGCTCTATCACATGCATCGTGGTCTAGGGATCAATGAGAGCGCCGTGTGGGGCGATTACTTCTTTGTAGAGGCTCTGGAGCGAATCCTGCGGCACTAGCCGTATTCTTCACGAAACACCTGAGACAACTGCCTGTCGGAACGATCTGAAACGAGCGTTGCGATTTCGTCGCGCAGTTCCATCCGATGCCTGCTTGATGCCAGCGCAGTGAGCGCCCAGGCTGCTGTCTCATCTGCTTCTTTTCGCAAAAGCTCCAAAAGAAAAACCCTCGCCTCATCGAGAGGCGAAGCTCCCATGGCGATGACAATGGTGCGGCGAAGATTTCGGGTCAAAATTCTGGGCCAGAGATTTTTGGCGGCTTCAAACGCTTCGAGGTGACGGGATTGGGCAAGGGAGGCGGCGGCCTCAAGTTGGGCGGCCTCATCCTCGCTTTGCAAAAACTGTTTGACGAAGCCGATCGACCCAGATTGATCCAGTTCAAGGATGGCGCTGTAGAGTGCCCCCAAGACCTCAGGCGAGGCATCTCCAGTAAGGACCTTTTGGCGCATGAGCAATTCGCCTTCCCAGCGGCCGAGCCTTACAAGGGCGCGCACGGTCTCGATGCGGACCTGCTGGTCGACATCGTGTAGACCATTTACCAGAGCACGAAGCAACTGAATCGGATCGAGGTTGGTGTCGATAAGGGCGAGCGCGGCCATAGCACGCACCGGGGCGGCGGTATCTTCTTTTCCACCCCAGACAGGTTCCATCTGAACGCAATGGAAAGCTCTCAAGTATGGAGCAGGTTCCTGGCAGTTCAATTGATACAACGCATCCATGATGCCCAATTTGGCCCAACACTTGGGATCAACTTCAGCCCCACCTTCGAAGAATCGATCGAAGGCAGCGAGCAGATTTGGAATCAAGCTGGTTGCGTTCAGTTGTGCCGCGCGTTTGGCTGCTTTGCCAACGTAGAAATTGTTCTTGTCAGCCAGAGCTTTTGGCAGCGCCTCGACGCCCAGCACCGATAGTGCTTCCAGTTTTTTCTCAAGAGCGTGCTTGCTCATAAGTTGACCGGTAAATCCATGCGGCCACGAGATACAGGAGGCCGCCAAGCACGAGGGTTTGATAAAGGCCGAGGTAGATCGCGAAGAAGATCGCCAGGGCTGAGCCCAGCACACTCGATGCCGCATTCATCGACCAGCCCCAACGGACGGCAGACTTTTCCCAGCTCTCCAGCGTGCCGAGGCCCGTGGGGAAGGGAATGCCCATCAGGAAGCCTAGCGGGGCAATGAGCAGCACAGAAACGGCCATCTTGAGCGGTAGCGGCCAGGCAGGCCCGAGATCGCTAACCAGCCCGGCAAAGAAACCAAGTACCGGCACCAGGATCACGATGAGAAGCAAAACGATTCTGAGTCGTTCGGCATTGTTATTCACGATTCGCTTCGAGTAGAAACTGCCGAGGCCACTGGAAATCAGCATCGAGAAAATGATGACCGTGAGGGCATAGGTAGGATGTCCGAGCAGCAGGACAAACTTTTGAATCAATGACACCTGGATCATGATGTAGCCCGCGCCGAGGCAGACGAAGTAGAGCAGAAAGAGACGTAGCCGCCGATCCTGAGGTAATCGCTGACCGAGTACGAGAGGAGGAAGCAAAAGCGTCACAAGCGTGGCAACCAAGCTAACCAACAGGACTCCAAACAGCATTGGCACGGCACGGTTGATCTTGTAATCGGCATTCTCTTTGGAATCTGTGAAGAGGAAGTTCCAAATGTCCTTGGGCTGGACGGTATAGAAGAAGAAGGGGCGATTGTCGTTGACGGAAGTCACGTTGTATTGATAGTTCGCAAAGAAGGTCTCGCGATCCACCGTGGTGAGGAGCTCCTGAAATGGGGTGCGGCGATCTGTGCCCGGTACGTAGATCACCTCCATATTGCTCTCTTTCATCGACGCAATGGCCTGCTGCACAAAGGCGCCAGACATGGGTTTGCGCGAGAAAATCACCGTATCGGTGGCGCCCCAGCCTTTGATCTGATTGGACCCTTCGCGGGCGACGATGACGTGCTGAGCGGGATTACGCTCACCCAGCCGCTCCAATGCTTCGATTGTGATCGAGAGAAGGCGCAGAGATTCACGAGGAGGATCAAAGCCCCAGCGAGTGAAGGCGAGAATGCCGTCGTCGCTCAGGTGGCTGAGGTAATCGTAGAAAGCATCTGAAGTGTAGAGGTTGTTCTCGCTGAGGCTGAAGGCTCCGGCTGCCGTGGAAGCCCAGGTGTCGACCAGCGTCGCCTGGATCACCTGATATTTCTCTGGGCTACGGCGAACGAAGCTTCGACCATCCTCCACCTGGATCCGTATCTCCGGCCGGAGGTACAAATTGTGGCTGAGGTTCGGGAACTTCTCGCGCATGACGGTGGTAGCGATGATCGGATTGATTTCAACACCGGTAATGTCCTTGCTGCCGCTGGCGAGGGCGCGAGAAACGTCCCAGCCGCCACCGGGACCAATGATCAGCGCCTTGGCACCTGGCTTCAACTTGTAAGGTAAGCCGGGGCCGCCATTGAGGATGCTCTTGCGCGAGGCCTCAGACATCGTGTTGTGGTTCTGCGTGAAGATGCCCGTCGCTGCGTCGGCGTCGATGACGATGTTCGGCAAGTTTGTGCCACCCTCTTTGGAGACAGCGATGCGGGAGAAGCTATTCCACTTGACGAATTGCTCGTTGGCTAGAGTCATGCCCTTTGCGTAGCGGATGTCGATCCAATTGAGACGAATATTGAAGACGAACAGCGCGGTGAGAGCCAGCGCCAGAGCGACAGCTGCGACACGACCAGAGAATTCGCGGGCCAGGTTGTACCAGATTGCAGAGGTGGCGGCGAATAGAACAGCCACGGCGATCACCGTGTTTGGCCCGCCGAAGGTATCGAGCAGCGGGATCAGCAGCAAACAGCCCGCTGCGGCGCCAATCAGATCGAAGAAGTAGACACGCTCGACGCGTTCGATCGTTTCTGAAATGACCAGCGAGACGATCGCGCCAGCCAACAGAAACGGCAGCGCCGAAAAGAAGTAGATCACTACGAGCTCAAGATTGCCGGGGTTTCCTTGCCGCGTTAGCAGAAAGACGAGCGAGGCAACCACGGAGACGCTATTGAGAGCCGCAAGGCGACCCAGCTTCTGGTACAGCGTTCCCTGCCAGCCATTAACCACATAAGAGAAGACACCCCCAGCTCCGAGACCAAAGAGGGCTACAGAAATTGCCAGAAACGCGAAGTGGTAGTAGAAAATGACGCTGTAGATGCGGGTGAGCGTTAGCTCCATCAACAGTGTCGCCATCGTTGTGAGGGCCACACCCGTGTAGATGGTGGACCAGTTAGCGGCGCGGGGCGCCGGGTTCGAGGTGGAAATTCTTGTCAACTCTACATCATAGCCGTCGGAGGCGCAGGCTCATCCGGGCGACCCGCAGCACTCAAAGGAATTCGGATCAACAGGAAGCCCAGCAGAGCGATCACGAGCATGCCAAGAGCAAAGCTGGGGTCGGCTGAGAACTCCCAGGTTTTGATCTCACGCCAGGCGAAGTATGCGGTGATCAGGCCGCAGAGTGCTTCTCCCGCGATGAGACCCGAGGAAACAAGAACTCCGGCATTTTCGACGCGAGCCCGTTGCGCTTCGTTCAGGCCCCGACGTTCCGCCATCGAGTCACTCAACCAGCGCACCAAGCCACCGATGAAGATTGCGAAGGTGGTGGCAAAGGGCAGGTACATCCCAACCGAGACCAGCATCGGGCTCTTCACCTGCACCATAATGAGCACGATACCGAAGAAGATGCCGGCAATGATGAGCGGCCATGCCATCTCGCCGCCGACTATACCTTGAGCGAGGGACGCCATCAGTCCGGCTTGCGGCGCGGGAAGCGCTTTGTCGCCGAAGCCGAGACCACCGGCCTTGAGATTGCCTTCGTTCAAGATCCAGAGCGGCCAGTACATGGCTGCGCTGGCGACGACGACTGCGACGAGTTCAACGAGCTGAATCGTGCGAGGCGTGCCGCCGAGCAACCAGCCGACTTTGAAATCCTGGAGCAGTTCGCCGGCAACTGCGGAGCTGACGCAGACAACGCTGGCTACTCCCAACACTGCGGTCACGCCCTGTGGGCCCGTTACGCCCAGCGCCACCATCAAAAGTGCGGCGATGATCAGCGTAGAAAGCGTGAGGCCTGAGATCGGATTGTTCGAAGAGCCGATCACTCCGACGAGGAAGCCGGAGATCGTAGCGAAGAAGAAACCCACGATCAACATCACAATTGCTGCGGTGATGCCGCCACCGATGGAGTCGGCGAGATAGGTGTAGAGGACGCACATGATCGCGAACAGAACTCCGATCAGCATCAGAACAACTTTGGAACTCATGTAGCGCTCTGTACGATTGAGCTTTTCGATGTCGATCTTGGGGCCGGTGAGCTCGCCGAATGCGCGGGTCAGGCCTACACCGAGGTTCTTGCGCATTTTGAACATTGTGAATGCGGCGCCAACCAACATGCCGCCGATCGCGATCGGACGAACGATATAGCGCCAAACTGCAGCAGCCAGCCCAGCCCAGCTTTCGTCGGTCGAATTGGCTGGAAGGTATTGCTGGATGTTCGGGCCGAGGATGTATAGGATCAGCGGGACAAAGATGCCCCAGGCGATGACGCCGCCAGAGAACTGCAAGGCCGCGAGCTTGGGCCCGATGATGTAGCCGACTCCAATATAGGCGGGGCTCACGGTTGGAGCCGCCACCATGGTGGTTGCACCGACGGGAACGGTTTGTGTACTCCCCGACGGGCCAAGGCGCAGAAGGCTCTTGCCGAGCTCGCCGACCTTCAGGAAGAATTCTTTGTCTACGGCGAAGACCTTCAAGACACCAAGGATGTAGATCAGACCGCCGGTACCGATATTCCAGAACAGGTACTTGGCCGCGCCTGAGCCTTGCTGACCGGCCTTGTGGATTTCGCTGGCAGCCACGGATTCCGGAAAGGGTAGTTCAGGGTCTTCAACGAGCGCGCGGCGCACGAGGCTCACAAACAGCACGCCCAACAGGCTGCCGATAATCATGAGCACGGTTGACTTCCAGTAAGCATCCGGCCCCGAGAAGCTGGGCCATACCCTGGCGATCACAAATGCCGGCAAGGTGAAGATGGCCCCGGCGGCAACGCTTTCGCCAATTGATCCCGCCGTGCGAGCAATGTTCTCTTCGAGGATCGTGCCGCGCCACATACGGATCACCGCCATACCAATCACGGCCGCGGGGTACGTTGCAGCAATCGTGATTCCCGCGCGCAAGCCAAGGTAGGCATTCGCCGCGCCAAGCACCACAGTCATGACAAGGCCAAGAATGAGGGCAGCCCAGCTGAACTCCTTCATCTTCATGTGTTCGGGTACGTAGGGGGTGTGTTTGACGCTCATAACAAATCTCTTCTGAGTGTCTAACAGACTACATCCAAATTCACTGTGTGGTGCGGATTGAAGCTCGATAAAGCAGCGGAAGCGCCATAGGCCAAAGCAGTACGGGGATCAAAATTGGGTCCTGCGGAACGGTAGATTGGGACGGCTGAGCGGCCAGGAAGAGCCCACAATATTCCATCACTTGCACCGAAAAAAGCAGCAACCGGGATGATGTGTCCAAGGGGCTTGGCGAACTCGCTCGCCATGCTCCCAGCAGCGTCGGCAAGCCGGTGAGCAAGCCAGTCGTAATCAGGAACCAAGCTCTCACTGTCGGTTCCGCTCGCCAAATTGCGAGTTGCGAGGTGGCAAGCACGACGAAGAGTACACTCCACCGGGAAAGCCCGCCAAGCCGTGCAGCGCAAAACCCGCCGCGCCAACCCAGCGTGATGGTCAGAATTGCAGCAAAAAGCACAGTCATGCGAATGCTCTGGCTGCCCAGCGGCTGCATGAAGAGCACCTCTAGAATGGAACCGCATGCTTGCTGAACGGCGTTTATCGGCAGCAGGAGAACCAGAAAGAGAAGCCAGGGTTGCCACGTCTTCCAAAGTTGGGCCTGGCGGATCATCACCAATCGAAGCGTCTCACCGAGTGCGCGCCAAGTGCCCTTGAGGTGCCGCTCCTCGAAATCTCCAAGGATCGCCTCACGCTCAGAATCGCTGGTCAGTAGATCACTAAATAGCTTGGTCAGCAACCAGATTGCAATTTGCATGTGTGCTCACCTCCCATCGGATCCCTTTGGAAATCTTGGTGATTGCTTTGTAGAACTCCGCTGCCGATTTGATGCCCTCTGCCGTCACGATCACCATCCGCTTGGCGCGGCCTCCTCGCTCTTGTGTCGGTTCTCCAAGGTGAGTGCGAATCAGTCCTTTCGACTCCAGCCGGTCCAGGGTGAGGTACAAAGCGCCAGCGGAACAGTTTCGTCCCGTGGTCTGCTCAATTCGTGCCGCTATGGCCGCTCCATAGGCGGCTTCGCCCAATTGTTGGCATGCGGCAATCACGCAGTATTCGAATTCACCAAGCATATTATGTATTACAATGTGCTTTAAATCATTGATACTGTCAAGTGTTATTTCGGGCAGAATGAGCGAAATGACGCAAAGTTCATGGCTCAGAATGATGCATGCAATCCACTTCTGATTGGCAGGCAAAATGCAAAATTGATTCTTGGAGGTCTTTCTATGCGGTTTGCCTTGATCGCCGTCACGCTCATCCATGCGGTGTGCCACCTGGCCGGCAATCGCATGGCGCAGCGCTGGGTGTGGATTTTGCTTTTACTGTGCTTTTTCGCGCTGGCTTTTGGCATCATGCTGCGACTGGATTGGTGGCTCTCTGCGCTGCCGATTCTGGTGGTTTTGTCTACGATTGCCTGGCTGTTTGAATTGTCTGAGGCCAAACTCGGTATCGGCGCCAACCTCCTTTTGTTGTTGCTTGCCTGCGGGGCTGTACGTTACCCCGGCGATGTGCCTGCAGATGGTAATGCAGGGCTCGAACGGCTTTGGGCCGGGCCTGCAGTTCGGCTTACGATGCAAGGGGAGATCTTGATTGGGGCCTGGCATCCCTTCGTTGCCGAGCAGGTCATCACAGCCGAATGCGGAATGATCTGGGCTGGCACAGCCAGCATGTATGGATTGCCGGTTGTCGGTGCCGATGAATTGGTCAACGGGTCGGGAAAGATGGAATGGCGCATCTTTGGTTTGATTCCTGTTGCCAAAGACGATGGGCCAGATGTAACTCGCTCTGCACTGGGTCGCTATGAAGCAGAACGAGATGCATGGATGCCCGCTACGAATACAGCTGACCAAGTCATTGTCTTTGACCGTTGGGGTAATCCTGATGGTGGTTCCTATGCCCTGCATCCGTTCGGTGTGCTGGTAGACGAGCGAAAAACTTTCGAAGGTCGAAATGTCCCGACGAAGATTCGCGCTGGCTGGCAATACGGCACACCCAAGTTCAGTGAGTTCTTCCGGGCCACGATCTCAAAGGCCATTTACCGGGAGCGTTAAGCTTGAATGGCGATGGCAGTGATCGATCTTCTGCGACGGGAGTTTCGCGTTGCGTTTTCAACCAAAGCGCAAAGCGTCAGGTTTCGCCTCATCAAGTGAATTCTGATTGCAATAACCGCCTGGATGCTTCGGGATTGGGAGTGGTTCGGACTCTTTTTTGCAGCTGCAATCGCGACAGGCATCGGTCTACATCTGTTTTGGCGCTTTAAGACGAAAGGCTGGGGTGGCTGGAATGATATTGAATAATTAACGAACAAACGGCGAAGGGTTGCGTCCAGAATGGAGAGCATGTTGCGATTGTTGCCGTTGATTTTCAAGAACACTCTTCGCAGCAAGCGGCGCAGCATCCTGACTGTACTGAGTGTCACGATGTCGTTCACGTTGCTGGGAGTTTTGTTTGCGATGTACAACGCGTTTTACTTCTCAGACCCCACGGCCGCGCAAGCGTTGCGCCTGATCACTCGCAACCGCATTTCGTTGACAGTGATCATGCCTGCATCCTACAAGCAGAAAATCCGCAGTGTCGCTGGCGTCAAGGACCTTTACATTTCAATGTGGTACGGCGGAACTTACAAGGATCAAACCGCCGATCAGCGCAACAACCTCGCACGATTTGCTGTCGAGCCTGAAGACTTCTTCAAAGTTCAGATCGATCTTGAGGTTGCTCCTGAACAGAAACAGGCTTTCTTGAAAGAGCGCACAGCCTGCATCATCGGGAGCAGACTCGCGAACAAGCTCGACATCAAGCTCGGAGATCGCATCACGTTGAAGGGTGACATTTTTCCGGGCAATATGGAGCTGAATGTCCGAGGTATCTTCGACGATCCGCTCGCGGATGAAACCTTGTTCTTCAACAACGAGTACCTTTATCAAGCCTCCCTGCTGGCAGGCGAGATTTTGCGGGGACGTTCAACATTCTTGCCAGTTCGACGGATGTGGTCTCGTCCATTCAGCGTGATGTCGATGCGATGTTTCAAAACGCGCCGGTCCAAACACGGACCGAAACCGAGGCGGCGTTTACCCTCAGCTTCGTCTCGTTTCTCGGCAATGTAAAGGTTTTCTTGCTTTCGATCTGTGGTGCCGTGACGTTTACGATTCTGCTTGTTTCCGCCAACACGATGGCGATGGCCGTGCGCGAGCGCGTCAAACAAGTCGGTTTGATGAAGACTCTCGGCTTCACCAATGGTGGGATTCTGTTTCTGATTCTTGGAGAGGCCGGAATGCTTTTTTTGCCGGCGCGATATTGGGTTGCGTGGTGGCGAGCCTGCTTGTGACCTGACGCCCTAAAATCGTACCAGCGGAAATCATAGGATCTTTCAAGAGGAAAGGAGAGATCAATGAAGAAGAAGCGGTACAGCAATGAAGAGATCGCGCGGATCCTGGAAGCTGGGGCGAGCACGAACAAG
>VFZU01000009.1 GCA_016870995.1 Acidobacteriota bacterium | reverse complement strand
GATGGCGGTGTTGCCGGGAATGGGCGGCAGGAAGCTGAGCGAGGTGGCGAAGCTGACGCCAGAGGCGTGGAGGGATAGCAGATCCGGCGCGTAGCGGCAAGACTGGGGATGGTCTTACGGATACAGTGCATCGGCGATCCGGCCGGAAGCACGCTCGAGGCGTTGTTCGGCCTGAGCCTTGGAGATTCCCAGTTTTCCCATGACGATGGCCGTGCGAACCGTGCGGCCGGAAGCGTCGAAAAGTTCACTGGCCTGGTCGCGAGTGGTATTTGTGGCCTGGACAATGATGCGAATTGCCCGGTCGACCAGTTTTTCATTCGTTGGCTGGACGTTGACCATCAGATTGCCGTAAATGTAGCCGAGTCGAATCATGGCCCCGGTGGAAAGCATGTTCAGAACCAGCTTGGTCGCGGTCCCGGCCTTCATACGGGTGGAGCCAGTGACGACCTCTGCACCTGGCAGCACTTCAATGGGCAGTTCAACCGCACTGGACAGTTTAGAATTGGGAGAGCAACTCACCCCAATCGTAAGCGCTCCGAGTTCCTTCGCTTTTTCCACAGCACCTAAAACATAGGGAGTGCGTCCTGAGGCGGCAATGCCGCAGAGAACGTCTTTGCTGTTGAATCCAAGAGCGAGCATTTCGCTGGCGCCTAGGTCCCGGGAATCTTCTGCACCTTCGACGGCTTTTCTCAGTGCTTTATCCCCGCCGGCAATGAAACCCCGAACCAACTCGGGCGAAACGTTGTAGGTGGGTGGGCATTCGCTGGCATCGAGCACCCCCAATCGACCACTTGTGCCTGCGCCTGTGTAAAATAGCCGGCCGCCTTGTTCCATTCGGCTGACGATTTGGTCGACGGCAATTGCGATTTGCGGCAGGGCAGCTTCGACGGCGAGTGCGATTTTCTTATCCTCATCGTTGATGATGCGAAGCATCTCGAGCGTAGATACGCTGTCGATCTGCGCAGAGGCAGGGTTGGCCTGTTCCGTGAGGAGTGCTTCGAGCTTCATGTGATTTTGAGTTGCTTCATGAGCTTTGAGGCCGATTCGCGAGTGATGCGCGTGGCCTCTGCGAGAGGCATCTGCTGTAAGCCGCGGCCAAATACTTCTGGGCTGACCGCGTCCTTATAGCCAATTTCTTTCAATGCGCCAAAGAAACCCTTCCAATTGACTACGCCCTCGCCGGGCAGCAATCGTTCGTTGTCCTTGACCTGTTCGGGCGGGATGTCCTGGGCGTCGGCAAGATGGACGTGAACAATGTGGCGTTTGCCCGCTTTCAGGATGTCTTCCGGTGTCGCCCCGGCATGGTGCCAGTGCCAGCTATCGAGCAACAAACCGCAATTGTCGCCGCACTCTTTGGCAAAGGCCAGCATGTCAGGCATCTTCCAGATAAATTCATGCGGGTTCGCCTTGCGGATATGGAGTGGCCCGAGGAACTCAAGGCCCAGGCGCACGTGGCTGCGGGCCAGAATGTCGCAAACCTTGCTGATCCGAGATTTCATGAGTTTGCGTTGCTCCGCCAACGGGAGCCGCGCTGAAGAAGGGATCCAGGTTGCCATGCGCGGGCAGCCAATCGCAGCCGCAAAACTGGCGGCCCGGGCGAGCCCGGCCAGGTCTTTTTCGAATGTGGCGTCGTCTTTGCGGATTTCGATGGGGAGGCCAATCGCACCCGGCTTGAGTCCATTGGCGGCAATTGCAGACTTGACGGTGTCCACAGAATCTTTCATCGCCTGAACGATCGGGACCTCAACGCCAGGGAATCCGGCATCATGAGCGATTTTGGCGAGGTCGGGCCAGGTGGCGCGGTTGCCGACAATGACAGGGTGGAGCGAAAGGAGCATGGCTGAAGAAAAGTATATAAGAATGCGAAACGGCCCGTCCTTTGGAGAAGAACGGGCCGTCTCGCTTTTGCGCTTTGTCTCTACAATCTCTTCGTCATGGTTAAGACCAACTTGAAGAGAACTTCGTTTCGAGACAAAAGAAAATGTTGTTTAAGCCTGGAAGCTGGAGCCACAACCGCAGGTCGACTTGACGTTGGGGTTGTTAAATTTGAAGCCCGAACCCTCGAGGGTTTCGACGTAGTCAACTTCGACGCCGTCGAGATAAAGCATGCTGGCCTGGTCGACAAAAACCTTCAAACCACTGAAATCATAGGTCTTATCGAGCATGCCAGGGGTGTTTTCGAAGGCCATCGAGTAGGTAAAGCCGGAGCATCCGCCACCGACAACTGCGATGCGCAAGCCGGATGGCTTGGGCTCTTGCGAGGTCAAAATCTCATGCACCTTGGTGGTTGCGCGTTCTGTGAGCTGAATCATACTAGTCCTTCCTCTACTATATTCAATTGGATCATTTTGGTCCACTAAAAGTTGCAAGGAGTTGAGACGTAGATTCTGTTATTGTTTTTGAGGCAGACCACATTGACGAAACGTACGGAGCGGAGCCCGCGTCCAATGGGACATGAGCGGGATGATTGCAGTCCTTCCAATACCGGCCGTAGAGGCAAAGCAACGTCAGCAGAGAACCGTGGACCGATCCCAGTCTGAAGAAGCGCTTCTCGTTGCGCGCGTACAGAAGCGCGACGAACTGGCATTTCGAGAATTGGTGGAGCGCTACCAAAACAAAGTGTTCTCGATCATTTACGGGATCTTGCGGAACCGAAACGACGCCGAGGATATCGCGCAGCAGGTGTTCACCAAGGTTTATTCCTCGATCGGGAACTTCGATTCGCGGAGCTCGCTGTTGACCTGGATTTACAAGATCACAGTCAATGAGTGCTACGACTACCTGCGCAAGAAGCGGGTTCGCAAGCTGGTGTATGAGAGCGATATCAGCGAAGACGATTCGAAGCTGATGGAAAATACCGAGGTGACTCGGGACCGGAACGTGGCCGCGGATGTGCAGTTGGCCCAGCGTGACCTGTTGTTGAAGATGCTGGAAAAGATTAGCGACGAAGACCGGACCCTGATCCTGCTGAAAGAAGTGGAAGGCCACTCGGTGGAAGAGTTGGCACAGCGGACCGGAATGAACGAGAATACGGTTAAGGTAAAGTTGTTTCGTGCACGGCAGAAGCTGCTGAAGGCGGCGCAAAGACTGCTGAAGCGGCCGGGCACGGCTTAGTTGTAAACTTGCTTTTTTGCTTTCACGCCGGGTGAGGCCGGCGAAACCAGGGCCAAACTTGAGAATGAGTGTTTCGGGTGAAACGCCAGTTTTGCGGAGGACTCCGATAGAGAGAGTTCCCGACGGAAAGGGTGTCCGAACTACTAAAGGGACTTTGAGGGAAGAGGCACAATATGAAGCCACTAGAAGATGGCTTGGAAGGCATGATCGAAACGGGCAGGATGCCGGATGAAAAATCTCCGGTGGGCGCCTACCTGAAATCTAACCCCGCAGCACGCGAGGAAGTCGCTTTGATGATGGAAATATCCCAGCTGATTCGCGAGAACTTTCGATTGAGCGCCGAAGAGCGCGACGAATTGGAACTTGCCCCGGGATTCTATGCGCGCGTGATGGCGCGAATCGAATCGCAGACCTTGCCCCCGAGTATCTGGAATTTCTTCCTTGAGCCACTTGGCATGCGTGTGGTGTATGCATCGCTGGCATTGGCAACCCTACTATTCGCGGCTACCTTTATGGGGCCTGGGTCTGAAGCAGGTGCCGATCTTGTGGCGATGGAGCAAATCGAAGCGGTGGACAGTCCTGTGGTCGAGGGCGCGTTTCTCGCAAGCGATCAGTCGGGAATGCCAGTTGTTGAATCCACCAATCCTGACGAAGATCGTGGCTCGGTGCTGGCTCAGCTTGTGACGAACGAACAGTAGACCGGCGACACTTCCATATGACGGATCGCGCCACCTGGTCTCATCCCAAAGTTCTAATTACCTTGTTTGCCGTGTTTCTAGCCGGAGCAGCCAGTGGTGCGCTCGGCATGAAGCTGTATTCGCGCGGGAGCTTGAATGCGAGTTCTCGGGCGATGAAAGCGATGGATCGTTCGGCTCTGCTCGATTATTTCAAGAAAGAGCTGGACCTCTCCGATAAGCAACAACATCAGGTTGAAACGCTGCTCGACGACCACTTCAAATATCTGCAAAGCCTAGGGGCGCAGATGGAAGAAGTGCGGACGTTTGGACGGGAGGGCATTGCAAAATTGCTGACTCCCGAACAGCGGAAAAAATTTGATAAGTTGATGCAAGATTGGCAACGAACGCAGCGTTAGCGCATCTACCAAGAAGATGAAGTACTGCGGCGGACTCTAGTTTTGACCGCTGCCCAACGATTAACCCTGTACGTGGATCATTTTAGGCCTGCCCCGTCTGCACGCCGGCTACTTGCAACCACGAAAAAAATTGCTAAAGGCGATTCTCATGACACCTGCATTGCTGCACTCCGCAAATTCCGGCGAGTTGCTCGCCGCCGAAATCCAGGTTCCTTCGAGGCTGCTCGAGGAAATCCTTGAGGTACTGGCCTCAGCACCCTTTCCGATCAACCCTGAACTGGAACACTCTACGAGTCCCGTATCGACGGTTCGTTTTCCTTTGTACGAAGCGCAACGGGATGAGCTGCAAGAAATTCTCGCGACCAATGGGTTGGCTCCGAGCCTGCTGAATGTGAAAAGCATGATGCAGCATGTGGTTGCCGATTACGAAGCAACTCTGTAAGAGTGTGAAGACTTAAACTGAGGATTGACCTTCTCAGATCCAATCGAATTGATTGAGGGGCCGCCGGGCTCAGGAAAGTCCGGTCGGCTCCTTTCTGTTTTGAGAGAAGCATTGGGGCGGCGGGATTGGAGCGTGCGATTGCTCGTGCCGTCCGCGACGATGGCCGAGCACGTTCGCAATGAGCTGGCGCGGGAGGGGTTTGTGTTGCGGAAGGGAACCGTGACGACGCTCACGCGGTTCGTGGAAGACCTCGGGTTGAGCTGGAGTGGGCCTGATGCGGCAACCCTGGAACGCGTGGTGGGCGACGTGCTGCGGGATGGATGTCCAGCGGAGTATCAGGTGGTGGCGGATCGGATTGGGTTCCATCGGCATGTCGCGGGTGCGTGTGATGCATTGTCGCTGGCGGGAGTTCGGCCTTCACAATTGGAGGGAGCCCTGGGGGTAGTGTATGGGCGCGTCTTGCGTGGCCTGAAAGAGCGGCAAGTGTCTTTAAGAGGCGATCGACTGCGGCAGGCGAGAGAGGGGTTATCGGTTGAGAAATTGCGCGGCGTAAAGCGCGTCTTGCTCGATGGGAGCTTTGGCTTTGCGAACCGTGAAATTGAGTTCTTGAATGCGTTGTCGACGCTGGTGCCGGTTGCGGTGACGGTGGCTGCTGGGAAGGCTGAGGAGGCGTTGCGACGGCCTGAGGTCGAGCTCGTCAGCTGCGACGATGTGGCGCATGAGGCGTTGGTGGTGGCCGAGCGCATTGTGAGGCTGGTCGAGCAGGGCGTGGACCTGCGGCGGATTGGGGTGATGCTACGCAATGCGAATGCGTATGCGCCTTTGGTGGAGGCCACGCTGGGCAGATTGGGGATTGCTTCGCGCTCGTACCTGGGGACACCGCTTGAGTCGCATCCTGTGGTGGGGTTTTATCGGGCTTTTGTTGCGGCAGCAGAGAACGAATGGGAGAACGGTGCTTTGTTGAACGCCATGCGCTGGGGGTTGACGGGATTGGGAGGGGCCTCGCCGGGGGATTCCCTGGAATTTGCAGTGAGGGCGGCGCTGCCTTCGAACTCGCTGGAGTTGTTTGGCATCGTGCAGAGCTTTGCTGCCTGGTCGGATTCGCTTTATGTGCCCGCTTTGGCGGCAGAGGAGTTGAAGCGGTTGGCCGGGTTGATTCGCGAGCCCAGCGAAGTTGCGCCCAGCCTTGAAGAGGCTTGGCGATGGCATCAGCAGGGGGAGGCGCTCGCGATGCTGTTTGAGGCGATCGATGCGAGCGTAGTGCAGTTTGATGAGCCCGTCAGCATTGGGGAATTCTGGCGTGTTGTGAATTCAAACCTGGCAGGGATGACGTTGTTTGAGCGCGACCTGCGGCGCAATGTCGTACACGTAATGGATCTGTTCGAAAGTCGCCAATGGGATCTCGATTATGTCTTTGCGATGGGTTTGGCCGAGGGTGAGTTCCCGCAACGGATTCAGCCGGATCCTTTACTGACCGAGGCGCTGAAGAAAGCGTTCGGCATGAAGACGATGGATGAGCGATTGCGGGAAGAGCTCTTTCTGTATGAGATGTTGTTGACGCGGGCGAATGTGCGGCTGGTGATGACGTATCCGCGCATGAATGCCAAGGGGGATCCGGTTGAGTCGTCACCGCTGGTCGGCATGCAGGCTGTGCGGGCGCCGGAAGTGGCCGTCGGGACGCGAATGCCTGTCGAGTTGAGTGGTGGTGCGCTGGGTGGAAGTTACCGGGAAAAGCGAGCCTGGTCTGCCAGCGAGTTTGAGATGTATCTGTCGTGCCCGTGGAAGCACTTCGCCGCGCGGGGGCTAAAATTAGTCGGGTTGCCGGAGACTCCCGCCGAGCGATTGAATCCGATGCTGCTGGGAAATGCGGCGCATGAGGCGATCACACAGTGGACGCGGAATCCCGAGCGCGATATGGAGGCTGTCGCAGAGAAGGAACTAGTAAGGGCTTGCCGTGAAGCGAGGGTGCCACCCGGGTATCAGTATGAGCGGGAGCGGATCAACTTATTGCGGAATCTGCGGTCGTATGCGAAGCACGCCCCGCCGGTGCCACCGGGTTGGCAGGTGCATTTGAAGGAGCGGTTTGAGACGACGCTGCCCGAGGGAGTTGCTGTGCGCGGCGAGATCGATCGTTATGATCAGGGGCCTGGCGGAGAGATCCACGCCTATGACTTCAAGTACTCCAAGGCGACGGGGCTGGAAGAGAAGTACCCAATTCAGGGAGCGCTGTATGCGATTGCGCTGGGGGATAGCGTAGAGAGGTTCAGCTTTATTGCGCTGCGCGAGCAGTCGCGCGAAGCAATGTTGACCGGGGAGGCCTTGCGCGGATCGATTGAGCTGGCGCGGCAAATGATGACCAATATCGTTGAAGACGTAGGGCAGGGAAAGATTGAGGTGTTGCCGCGGGTGCCGGAGAACTGTGGGTACTGTGCTTATCTCGATGCGTGCCGGGTGAGGACGAAGACGGTGGCCGCAGAAGAGGCCGAGACCGCATGAAGCTGACGGCGGAGCAGAAGGCGGCGATCGAGAGAACCGGGCAGGACGTTTGCGTGATTGCGGGGCCGGGCAGCGGCAAGACGCGCGTACTGGCGGAGCGGTTCGCGTGGCTGGTGTCGACGATGGGAGTCTCGCCGAGCAATATCCTGGCGCTCACGTTTACCGACAAGGCGGCGAGCGAGCTGCTGCACCGAATCTCGAAAACCAAACATGCGGAGATTGATTTCGCGCCGATCTCGACGTTCCACTCCCTTTGCACAAAGATCTTGAAGGAGTTTTCGATTGCGGCAGGGCTGGACCCGGCGACCGAACTTTGGGACGAGCGCATTGCTTCCGCGGAGTTGTATCAGTGTGTGGAAGAGGTGTTGAACGAGGCGGCGCGAATGGAGACGGCGGCAGTGCGCAGGTTGTTCACCACCTGGAACACGAATACGATCGTCGATGACTTGTGCCGGTTGTACGGGAAGATTCGCTCCCTCTCCGAGCATTTTCCCCAGCAGGAAGGGCCTGTGAATTTGCCGAATGTACTCGGTGAGTTCGTGGAGGCGGGCGAAGAGGTGGTGCGGGCCAAGGCAACCACAGCTGCTTCGCAGACGTTTTATGACAGCTTTGTCGAATGGTTGAGCGAGTTTCGCGCGCTGGGTATGGCGCCGCGATGGGAGCATGTGACGTTGCTCGGGAACATGCCGAAGCGAGGCAATCTGCCGAAGGGGTTGAAGGAGCCCGCGGCTGCGCTTTATGACGTGGTGGAAACCATTCAGGCTACTTTCGTTTCGGCACTGGTTGGGCCGGAACGCAATTACCTGATTGGCTTGCTCGGGCGAATTGCAGAGCGGTTTGAAGTGCGCAAGCGGGCTGCGGCGCGAATGGATTTCCATGACCTCGAACATCGGACGATTGCGCTGCTGCGGGGCAACGCGAAGATTCGTGAGGAACTGCAGCGGCGATTCGAACACATCCTGATGGATGAGATGCAGGACACGAATCCGATCCAGTGGCAGTTGATTGATTTGCTGCGGTCGCCGGGAACGTTCTTTGGCGTGGGGGATGTGAATCAGAGTATCTATGGGTTTCGGTTTGCGGCTCCAACGGAGTTCATTGCTTACCGGGAGAGCATTGAGCAGGGCGGCGGACTGATCGACTACCTTGGGAGGAACTTCCGTTCGCGAGCGGAGATTCTAGAGTTTACCGGGAGAGTTTCCGCGGGGCTGGCCGGGATTGAGCGGCCGGGGCTGGAGGCGGGTCGTAAGTTTGTGACGGAGAATTTGCCGGTCAGCCTGCATGCGTTCGGTGCGGATCCTGAAGAGTTCGGGTGGATTGCGGCAGAGATTGAGCAATTGCGAGAGACGTTTGTCGTGGAGCAGAAAGCGGATGGGGCTTTGCGGCGGCTGGGGCTACGGGATGTGGCGATTCTGGTGCGGACGTCGGCCAAAGCAGAAGCGATCGGGGGCGTGTTGGCCGAACGGGGCATCCCGTTCACGCTCGGTGGCGGCAAGAAGTTTTTCGAAACGCAGGAGACGGCAGATTGCATTAGTTACCTTGAGTTGCTCGCGAATCCTTTGAATACGATTGCGAGAGCGGCGGTGCTACGGAGCCCGCTGGTGGGGTTGACGGATGGTCAATTGTTGAGTGGGGAAGTGGATGCGGCGTTTGAGTCGCGTCTCGAGGGGCAGCGGGCGCGGGTGGATTCTATTTCGCCGGATCGGTTGCTGCTTGAAGCGCTGGATGCTTCCGGCTATGTGGCAGGTTTGAATCCGAGCGCGCAAGCGAACGTCGATAAGTTGCTGCGGATCTGCAGGGAGCTTTGGCGGCAGGGGCCGATGAATCTGCGTGAGTTTACTGACGAGCTGCAGAAGATGCGACTCGCGGCGCAAGAAAAGTCGGCGACGGTGGCGGGGATGGGGAATGCGGTGCAGATCCTGACAGTTCATGCCTCGAAGGGCCTTGAGTTTCCCGTGGTATTTGTGGCGGGCGCATACTTTTCTTCGCCGGGGAATCGCGCGACTTTGCAGTTTGCCAAGCCGGACCGGGTCGGTGTGAGGTGGACGAATCCGATCACGGGCAAGTCGACGCCGGACATGCAGGCGCGCGTGATTGAGGCGGAGAGCAAGGTCGAAGAAGATCGGGAGTTGCAACGGCAGCTGTACGTGGCGCTGACGCGCGCAGAGCAGAGACTTTATGTATCGTGGGCGGGAGAGCAGAAGCGGGGGTGGCTGAAGTATCTCGAGCCGCATCAGGATGTGCGGTACTTCGAAGGCGAGTCTGTGGCGTTGCCCGAAGGGACAGCTCTCGAGCGCACGGCAAGCGTAGTGATCGAACCTGTGGGTTGGGTGCCGGTTGAGATTTCATCCACGACGCCGACGGCGATTGCGAAGTTTGCGCAGTGTCCGCGACGGTTCTTCCTGGATGAGATGGCTGGGATTGTGTATCGCGGAGCCGAATCAGGAGGCGGGGCGGCGGCACTGGGGACGATGGTGCATGCGGTGCTGGCTGGAGGCGAGGTGGAAGGCGTGACGGCGGAGGCGATGGAGTTGGTGGAGGTGTTCCGTGCCAGCGATGTGGCGCGGGAGGTGGACGCGGCGGTTTGGGTCGAGCGGGAGTTTGACGTCGTGTTTGCGATCGATGGTTTGGTGGTTCAGGGGCAGATCGACCTCGTGTACGAGGATGCGAGCGGGGATGTTCATGTCGTGGATTACAAGACGGATCGGGTGATCTCGAATCACTACGGCGTGCAAATGGCGATTTACCGCGAAGCGGTGGGGCGGCTGTGTCCTGGCAAGCGGGTTCGGAGCTCTCTGTTGTACTTGAGGTCGAATGAACTGGTGGAGGTGACGGCTCCGCTGGATCGTGAAATGTTCAAGGACTTTCAGCGCGGTGAGAACTATTCGATCCGCGAGGGTGGGCATTGCCAGCGCTGTCCGCACGTGGGGCGGGCTTGTCCAGTGGCCGGCTAGATCGATAGTAGCGGGCGAGGACGTCGATGGCGGGTTTCTTCCACGGCGTGAGGCTGCGGTCCTGCGGGCCAACATCGCCGTGGGCGGAGAGCTTCCACGGATACATGCCGTAGAACCAGGGTTGATGCCAGAAGGCTTTGAGCAGGGCTTCGTAGCAGCGCTTCTGGTGTTCGAAGTCGGGGTCGCGGCGGGGTTCCGACCAGGGTTCGCGGTGAGAGTTGGCGACGCTGGCGAAGCCGACTTCTGTGAGGAGCACTGGCATGGGGAAGCGCTCGCGGACCTTGTGGATCTTGTCGATGACGACTTTGAAGTCGAGTGTATCGGGGAGAGGGTAGTATTCGTTGAGACCGATGTAATCGAGGGAATCCCACCAGTCGATGCGCTCAAAGTCGGGGCCTTGGTTTGCGGCATAAGTGAGAGGGCCCTTGTAGACTTGGCGGACTCGAGCGACGATGTTGCGCCACTGCGCGGAGTCGGTGCTAAGTTTCTCAAGTTCGGTACCGACGACGAAAATGTCGGCGTGGCCCTTTTCGGCGATGCGTGCCCAATGGAGGATGAAGCGGTTGTAGCTGTCGAACCATCTTGCCTTGGCGGCAGGGTCTTCGATCTTGATCGCTCCCGGGAACATGCCGGGCATGACCCAGAGCTGGGGCTTGAGCATGACGCGGATGTTTTGGGCGTGGGCGACCTTGATGAGCGCAACGTAGAGGGCTTCTTCTTCCGCTTCACGGCCGAGGGTGACCTCGGGTTCACTCTGGCGATAGAGGCCGTAGGGCACGACGGCGATAGAGCCGATTCCGTAGCGGCGGACGGCGTTCAATATCTCGGTCGTGGGCTTGGGATGATACGCCTCGACGCCGTCGCGGATAAAGCTGATGCCGCGTTGGAAGAAGAGCTTCTCGTAGGGCTTGATCGGGGTTTCGGGAATGGCGGAGATTTGCTGTTCAAGCCGCCAGCGGCGGTAGGGTTCGGTGGCGTAGACAGTGGCGACCAAGAGAGTTAGGGAGACGTAGCCGTGTTTAGGGCGAAGGAAGAATGTGGCCAGCCAAATCGCTACGCCGGTGGCCATCGCAGCATTAAACTCGTTTGCGTTGCGACCGCGAGGGCCACTGTCGGTGATGACGCGGAGGCCGTCGGGGCGGGGAACGACTGTGACGATTTTGGCGGGGAAGCGACGGGCGTAGGAGACAATGCCGGTGGCGAGATAAAGACACACGAGGAGCCAACAAAATCTGCCACCGAAGTTGGCCGCCATACGTATCACAATTAGACTTTTATGCGCCCTCTCGTGTTTCTGTTCATTTTACGGTGCTCAGCCCAGGACTCGGTGGACGAGATCATGTCCAAGGTGGCGGCCAATCTGGAGAAGGGCAGCGAGCTGCGAAAGCAGTATGTGTACACACAGAAGATCCACACGCGGTTGCTGCGGACGAATTCGAAGCTGGCGCGGGAGGAGCGGCGCGAGTATGCGATGACGCCCGGGCATGACCGGATCGAGAAGAAGCTGGTGAAGTTTGAGGGGCAGTACGAGAAAGGAAAGAAGTTGATTCCGTATGATGATCCTGGGTTTCGGCATAAGGATCTCGATATTGATGGGGATCTGATTGAGGATCTGGCCGAGGATCTGATTGGGGAGGAGAAGAGCAAGGATGGTATCGATATGAATCTGTTTCCGTTCTTGCCGAAAGATTTGCCGGATTACCGGTTCAAGCTGTTGAAGACGGAGGAGTACCGTGGGCGGAAGGTTCATCGGGTGGAGTTTGCGGGCAAAGAGAAAGATAAGCCTTGGGTCGGCGAGGCATTGATCGATGCGGAAGACTTGCATCCAGTGTCAATTCAGACGAAGTTGAATTTTAAGATGCCGTTTGTGGTGAAGGCGATGCTGGGGACGGATTTGCGGCAGACGGGGTTTTCGTTGACGTATGTGAGGGTTGAGCCTGGGGTGTGGTTTCCGGCTACCTATGGGACGGAGATGCGGCTCGATGTACTGTTCGGGTACAAGCGCGTGATTGCGATGTCGATGGAGGCTTCCGAGTTTAAGAAGGTCGGGGCAGAATCGACGATTTCGTTTGAGAAGTTCGACTAACAAATTGGTTTGGGTGGCGTCAGAGTTGGGGTATGCGACTGGTTCTGATGCTGGCAATGAGTGTAGCGGTTCACGCGGCTGTTGTGACGGATATCCGGATGAAGCTGTCGGCTGGTGATTTGCTAAGTGCCGACGCCCTGGCGGATGCGTTTTGCAAGGCGCAACCCGGGAGTACTGAGTGTGCGGCAGCGTGGAGTTGGGTGGCGCGTGGAGCGCAGATGATGGGCCGTCATGAGGAGGCCATGCAGTATCTGGATGCGGCCAAGAAGGTGATTGCGGGACAGCCCAAAGAGGATGCGTTTCTTCGTAGCGCAGTGGGGGCCGTGATTGAGACGGAGGCGAGGGTGATGGCGGCCTGCGGCAAGAAGGCCGAGGCGATCGCCATGTTGAAGAAGGAGCTAGAGAAGCCTCGGGAGTTCCCTGTGCGGGCACGGATTCAAAAAACGCTGAATGTGTTGACTCTGGTGGGGCAGCGAGCGCCGCATTGGGATGAGAAGTGGAAGGGGAAGCCAACGCTGCTGTTCTTGTGGGCTCATTGGTGTGGAGATTGCAAAGCGCAAGTAGCGGCGATTGCGAAGGTGCGCGCAAAGTTTTGGGGATGGGTTGAATTTGGTTGCCCCTAGGAAGTTGTATGAGCCAGAAGAACAGGCGTTGATCGAGAAGGTGTGGAAGGAAAGCTACTCGGCGCTTGAGGGTGTAGCGCATCCGATTGATGAAAAGATGATGCTCGATTATGGGTCAGCTCCACGCCGACGCTGGTGATGATCGATAGCAGCGGGAAGGTGACGGGGTACTTTACTTCGCGAATGAGCGCAGAGCAAATTATGCGACGACTCAAAGCTAGGCGGCAATGATGTAGGCGCGCACGGGGAAGGTGGCACCACCCACCCAGGCGATAGGGACGGCATGGATGTAGCCGCCTTCGTCGGGAATGGCGCTGAGATTGGTCATGTGCTCGCAGATGGGGATGCCCGCTTTGAGGAGTGTGGTGTGGGCGGGGCGGCTCAAGTCAGCAAGCGAGTCGATGTTGACGGAGTCGATGCCGGCCATGGCGATGCCTTTGTCGAGGAGTGCATCGCAGGCTTCCTGGGTGAGATGGGGATTCGGATTGAAGTACTCGGGAGTTCGCCAATGGCGGGACCATTCCGTGCGGAAGAGCACCGCTTTGCCTTCAAGCTTGAGGTGCTTGAAGGTGTCGGGGCCGATGGCTTCGTGGCCGGTCGCTTCGATGACGACGACGGGGATGTGGGCCAACCGGTCGAGGGAGAGGCCAGCAAGGTCGGTTGCGTTGCGGTAGCGATGGATGGGCGCGTCGACGTAGGTGCCAGTGTTTCCGCAACAATGCAGCGAGGCGATGTAGAACTCGCTCAGGCCGTTGTACTTGCTGGAGTCATAGTCCATGAAAACCTCAGCACGGGGCTCAGGGAGACCCGGGTAGGTCTTCATGCCCATCTCGATCTTGTGACTGATTTCAATGCGCCGCATGAGTTAAGGCTAGCTTGATGTCGGCGATGACGTCCTTTGCGGTGGTGAGGATCTTGGGTTGGACGCCTTTGGCTTCGACGGGTTCGTTTGCTCGCGTGAGAAGAGTTTCGATTGAGACGGTGTAGTTCCATCCATTGGGGAGTCGTTTGGGAATTGCGTCGGAGAGTTCGCCGCGGGTGGGTTGGCCGATGAGGGTTGCCTTGGCGAGGGCGAGAGCCAGGGTTTCGCCAGCGCTGATTGTGTCGTTGCTGATCAGGGCCGTGACGGGGCCGGCGAAGGTGATGTCCTTGCTTGGGTTGAGCGTGATGTCGTAGGGCTGGGTGCCGGTGGAGTGCTTGCGGAAGACCACGGTCGGCTTATCGATGAAGCGAGAGGCGATCTCCATCGCGACGGAGTCGAAGCCGCCCGAGTTGACGCGGAGGTCGAGGACGATATGCTTGACGTCTTTCAGCTCGGTGAGGATCGTATTCATGGTGTCGCGCGCGGCCTTGATGTGTTGGCCTTGGGGTGATTCTTCCGTGAGGCCCTCGGCCCAGCTGCCTTCCGCGAGGATCGCAATGTAGCCGGTGTTGTTGGGAAGCGTGCCGTAGAGGACGCGGCGGTTCGCGGTGAGCTTGGCAGGGGCCGAGAGGGGTGTGTTTGGGCCCTGGAGCGTTTCGCGCAAGCTGGTGCGAAGGGTCTTTCAATCGATTGCGGCTCCTTCGTAAGAGCGCTTACCAGCGCCGATCGCGAGGTGGCCGTCGCCGATCGCCTTGAGGATTTCTGTGATGGTGTCGAAGAGGTCGTCGCCCTTTTGGACCCGCTGGCGGCCTTTGGCGAGGAGCGCTTGCCCGTCGGTGGAGCGCGCTTTGAAATGCGGATAGTGCTGCTCCAGTGTCGAGGCGAAGACATTGAAATTAATGAGTGGGTCTTTGGTGCGAAGGGGCTTTCGGCAAGGCTCGGGAAGGCTTGGAAGTTTGTTCAGTGCGTCGCGGGTGGGGTAACGGTCGAGCATGCCCTCGGTGAGTTTGCCGTAGAGGGATTCGAAAGCTTCGCGAGTGTGCTTGTCCGCCTCGACGCAGCCGGCGGCGGAGATGTCGTAGCTTTGGACTTGCTTGGTGTCGACGTTTAACACGTATCCGTAGCCAGGGCTGTGCCAGATGCCTTCGGCTGCGAGTGTGAAGAGGAGTGATAGGAGCAAGGGTGACCTCATGTCTATCTCAGTGGAGCGAGTAAGATGAGGGCCTGTTGCCATTTTTTTGCTATCAACGCCGGCTGCAGTCTGCGACCCACCGGATGCGGCTGAGAAGTAATTGATTGGTGCCGATGTGCTGATGGATGTGAGGGTTGCCAGCAAATCACTTTGTGAATGGGATCAATGCAGACGGTTTTGTGGCGCACGCGCTAGGCGTGGTGAATCTCGCCAAGAAGGACTGACTTTCGCGCACCGGTGGAGGCAGGAAGATTCGAGGGCTTGCCGAGCTTGGTGGCGGCCGCGAGGTAGGCGAAGGCCATGGCTTCTTTGGCGTCAGAAGGGATGCCGATGTCGTCAATGGCGTGAACGTAGGACTTGGGCAGGAGGCCCTGCAGTTCGGCCATCAGGACCGGGTTGTAAACGCCGCCACCGGAGACGAGGCATTCGTCGACTTTGAACTTCGGTGTGATGAAACGCTCGATCGATTCGGCAATCGAGCACGCCGTGAAGGCAGTTGCCGTGGCGATGAGGTCTTCGATCGGGAGGCCAGTGGCGCTGAGTTTCTCGATGAGCTCTTTGCCGTATTGCTCGCGGCCGGCGGACTTGGGAGGAGCCTTTAAAAAGTATTTGTCCTTGAGGAGTTGGGCCAAGAGCTTGCGGTTGAGCGCGCCTTTGCGGGCGAGCTTGCCGTCCTTGTCGTAGGACTGCTTGCCCTTGGTGGCGAGGTGAGCGAGCTGGTCGATGACCATGTTGCCGGGGCCCGTGTCGAAGGCGAAGACGTCTTTCGCTTTGGCTTTCTTCGGCAGGGCGTGGACGTTGGCGATGCCGCCGATGTTGATGGAGACGCGGTTGACCTCAGAGTGAGTGAGCGTCATCCAATCGAAGAAGGGAACTAGCGGTGCGCCTTGGCCGCCTGCGGCGATGTCCCGCGCGCGGAAGTTGGTGATCGTCTCGATGCCAGTGCGCTCAGCGATGATGGCCCCTTCGCCAATCTGCATCGTGCACTTGGGGCCCTCGTGATAGATGGTTTGGCCGTGGCAGCCAATGAGGTCGATCTTCTTGACGTTCATTGCCAGCACGGCGGCGGCATAGCGCTCGCCGAGTTCGTAGTGGAGGCGGGCAATGTCGCGGGTGTGGCAGTTGGTGTTGGAAACAGCGAGGATGCGCTTGCGGAGTTGCGCGGGGTAGGGAGTGGAGGCGAAGGCGACAAGCTTGATGGCGGGCCAGTTGATGTCGACGACGGCGACGTCGATGCCGTCAAGGGAGGTGCCTGACATGATTCCAGCTACGCGCATCAGTTGAGTTCCTTTTGCAGTTCGGCGAGGATTTGAAGGGCTTCGATGGGGCGAAGTTCGTCGAGCTTGAGGGCGCGGATGCGCGAGGCGATGTTGCCGCCGACCGGCTCGAAGAGCTGGATCTGCATCGGTTCAGGGACGCGGTCTTGCGACGGGGGCGCGAGCTGTTGCTTCTCGTGCAGGGCGAGGATTTGCCGCGCCCTTTCGATGACAACATCGGGCAGGGCCGCCAGGCGAGCCACTTCGATGCCGAAGCTCTTGCCGGCAGCGCCGGGTTCGACCTTGCGGAGGAAGACGATTTGATCGCCGGATTCTTTGACCGCGACATGCAGGTTGCGGACGCCGGGGAGGTTCTCTTCGAGCACGGTGAGCTCGTGATAATGGGTGGCGAAAAGAGTCTTGGCGCCGACGCGCTGGTGCAGGAATTCGACGACGCTCCAGGCGAGAGCGAGGCCGTCATAGGTGGAGGTGCCACGGCCGATTTCGTCGAGCACGACGAGGCTGTTCTTTGTTGCGGTGTTGAGAATGAGCGCGGTTTCGGTCATCTCGACCATGAAGGTGGAGCGGCCGCGGGCGACATTGTCTGCCGCGCCGATGCGTGTGAAGACGCGGTCGACGATGGGGAGCGTCGCTTCTTCGGCGGGCACGAAGCTGCCGATCTGGGCCAGGATCGACATCATGGCGGCTTGCCGCAGGTAGGTTGATTTGCCGCCCATGTTGGGGCCGGTGATGACGGCGACAAACTTGTCGTGATCAAGGTACAGATCGTTGGGGATGAAGCGCGCTGCCTCTGCCTCGACCAGTTTCTCGACGACGGGGTGGCGACCGCTCGCGACGCGGAACTCGCCTGTGGCTGAAAAGCGAGGGCGCGTGTAGCGGCGGTTGGCGGCAACCTCGGAAAGAGAAAGCAGGACGTCGAGCTCGGAGAGGGCGGTGGCGGTTTGGCGGATCGCGCCGGCGAAGCTCGCAGCGAAGACTCGCAGTTGTTGGAAGAGGTCCTTCTCGATTGCCAGGATGCGCTCTTCGGCTTCGAGGATCTTGACTTCGAGTTCCTTCAGCTCGGGCGTGGTGAAGCGCTCCGCGTTGACGAGAGTTTGTTTGCGGTCGTAGTCTTTCGGGACGAGATGGAGGTTCGCTTTCGAGATCTCGATGTAGTAGCCGAAGACGTTGTTGAAGCGAACCTTGAGGCTTTGGATGTTCGTGCGGTCGCGCTCGCGGACTTCGATTTGCGCGATGTATTGCTTGCCGTTGCGCTGGATGTCGCGGAGTTGGTCTAGCTCTGGGTGGATGCCGTCGCGGATCACGCCGCCGTCGGCGAGAGTGACGGAAGGCTCTGGGTGAATTGAGGTGAGAACTTTGGTGCGGAGCTCGGACAAATCGGCGAGTTCTGTGTCGAGATGGGCGAGTAGCGGGGCCTTGAGGGTCCGCAAGGATTGCTGGATCGTGGGGACTTGATCGAGGGATTTGGCAAGCGAGAGTAGTTCGCGAGGCCCAGCGGTGTTCATGGTGACCTTGGCGAGGAGGCGCTCAATGTCGTAAACGTTGGCGAGCTTTTCGCGGAGGCCAGCGCGGGCAATCGTTGCCTGGCTGAGTTCGCCTACGGCGTCGAGGCGGGCTTCGATCTCGTCTCGCTGCACCGAAGGGCGCAAGATGCGGCGGCGCAACATGCGCGCACCCATGCCGGTAACCGTTTCGTCGAGGGCGGAGATGAGAGTGGAACTGCGGCCACCGCCGAGGTCGGCTGAGAAGAGGGGCTCAACGAGCTCTAGGTTGCGGACCGTGACGGGATCAAGAACCATGGCCTCGCCGCGCTCGTAATAGCTGGGGCGATCCAGGTGATCGAGGGCTGCCTTCTGAGTGTCGCGGAGATAGTGCAGGATGGCTCCCGCAGCGCTGACGGCGGTGGGATGCGGGCCAAGGCCGCAGCCGTCGAGAGACAGCAGCTTGAAGTGCTCTTTGAGGATGCGCTCGGAGTATTCGAAGTCGAAGACCCAGGAGTCGAGAACGGTTTGGAGCGTGTTGAGGTGATCGTCTTTGGCAGAGAGCAAGACCTCTTTGATGTTCAGGGTCTCGATGAGAGGCGAGAGTTCGTGAGCGGGCAGGACGGTGGTGCGAAACTCGCCGGTCGAGACATCGACGTAGGCGAGGGCATCGCGATAAACGGCACCGAGGTAGTTGTTTTCTTTGGTGCGGAGGACGTTCGATTCGGTGACGGTGCCAGGCGTGACGATGCGGGTGATCTCGCGGTTAACGAGTTTCTTGCCGGGGCTGGGGAGTTCTGTCTGCTCGCAAATGGCGACGCGGAAGCCCTTTTGGATGAGGCGCGCGATGTAGCCTTCGCTGGAGTGATAGGGGACGCCGCACATCGGCGTGCCGTGGCGAGCCGTGAGGGTGATCTCTAGTTCGCGGGCCGCGGTGGTGGCGTCATCGAAGAAGAGTTCGTAGAAATCACCGAGACGGAAAAGCAGCAGGGCGCTAGGCACCTGCTGCTTGATGGCATGATATTGCCGCATGAGCGGCGTACCCTGAGTGTCGGACATCAGGCGTAGAGGCCGCGGAGCCTGATGGTGAAGGCTACGCGATCAATGGCGAGCATGTAGGCGGCGGTGCGGTTGTCGACCTTGTGCTTTTCAGCGTACGCAACGACGTCGCGGAAGCTGGCGACCATCATCTCCTCAAGGCGCTGATTGACGAGGTCTTCGTTCCAGAAGTAACCCTGACGGTCTTGCACCCATTCGAAGTAGCTGACGGTGACGCCGCCAGCATTGGCGAGGATGTCAGGAATGACGAATACGCCGTTCTGCTTGAGGACGGGATCGGCGGGCGCGGTAGTGGGGCCGTTGGCACCTTCGCAGATGATCTTGGCTTTGATTTTGTGGGCGTTGGCCGAGGTAATGACGTTCTCTTTTGCTGCGGGGACGAGGACGTCGCAAGACAGGTAGAGGGCTTCTTCTTTGTCGATCGCTTCGCCACCGGGGAACTCGTTGATCGAGCCTGTCGCGTTGCGATGCTTCATGAGTGCGTCGATGTCGAGGCCATTCGGATTGTAGACAGCACCATCCCATTCGACGAGGGCGACAACCTTCATGCCCGCGGCAGACATGAGGCGAGCGGCCTGGCCGCCGACGTTGCCAAAACCCTGAACGACAATGCAGGCGTCGGAGGGTTTGATGTTAAAGCGCTTGAGGGCTTCGAGAGTGACGAAGAGGCAGCCACGACCGGTGGCCTCGGTGCGGCCGCGAGAGCCACCGAGATCAAGAGGTTTGCCGGTGACGACGGCGGTGACAGTGTGGCGCTTGTGCATGGAGTAGGTGTCCATGATCCAGGCCATCGTTTGTTGATTCGTGCCCATGTCGGGGGCGGGGACATCGAGTTCAGGCCCGATGACGTCGATCATCTCGGCGGTGTAGCGGCGGGTGATGCGCTCGAGCTCGCGTTGGGATAGGATGGTGGGGTCGCAGATTACGCCACCCTTGCCCCCACCATAGGGAATGTTGACAACGGCGCACTTCCAGGTCATCCAGCTAGCCAGAGCGCGGACTTCATCGAGCGTGACATCGGGCGCGAAGCGGATGCCACCCTTGGCAGGGCCGCGGGCGATCGAGTGCTGCACGCGGTATCCGGTGAAGACCTCAATGCGGTTATCGTCGAGCTCGACGGGAATGTAGATTGTGACTTCGCGGGTGGGAGTTCGAAGAATTTTGGAAACGCCACTGTCGAGGTTGAGGGCGTCGGCGGCAAGGTCGAAGCGGGCTTCAGCGGCTTGGAGCGGGTTGAGCTCGTCGTGATACGCGGACATTATGCGATCCTTTTCACTTACAGTATGGCAGCAAGCTTGATGTATCTGACCCGGCGGGCGTTTCTGTTCAGCGCCGTAAAGAAGCCGCTATCGATTGGCGGGATTCGTTTTGGTGTGGAGACCAATGGGAGGTCGAAGCGGAGATATCTGCACATACACGGGAATGAAACGACAGCGCGGGATGTTTTGAAGGAGCATCTGAAGACATTCAAGGGTGTCTATTACTTCGTAGAAAGCCAGAAGCGGAATGTGGCCGTGGGCGAGTGTCTGATTGATCCCAACCGCATGTTCACGGCTGCCGGGGCGCGCAAGAGCCTGGAGCGGTTTAACCGGGAAAAGTCAGCAGCCCAGATTGATGCGGCGCTTGCTTTGCTCGAAAAAGACAGGGATTCGTTTGTGCGCGCAGTCACGCCACCAAAGGGAGGTTTGTCGATTGCGATGCACAATAACTCCGAGGGCTACAGCATTAAGGATGAACTCCCCATCAGCGACAAATCGCATGTGCCGGATGAGGCGAACCCGCGGGATTTTATGCTGGTGACGAACGAGGCCGATTACGAAAAAATCGCGAAAGGCCGCTTCAATGCGTGCCTTCAGAAGACCGTTCGGACCGACGACGGTAGTTTTTCAGTACTAGCCAATTCCCGGGCAATTCGCTATGTAAACATTGAGGCTGCGCTGGGAAACTTTGAAAAACAGAAGGCAATGATAGGCTTTTTGGAGCAAGTACTCCGCTAGGGGACAGTACCACGATAGTTTTGGTACCAGAAGAACCCGAATCCCATATCCATGCCTTTTCCATCGCTCTATTCTCAGGGCAGTGGAACAGATGAAGAACAAATTTCGCAGTATCTTGTTGACGGTCAGCGTTGCTCTGGCGCTTGCGGATCTTGGTCGCGCTTCGGCGATCAGCTACATCCGCGATGCCTCCGGTGGAGAAGGGCCGTTTGTCGATGGCAGGATGCTGACTGGTGCCGGCCAGGTGAATAGCTGGAGCGGTAGGGCGGGGGCGCTGGGCTTTGAGCTAAGTATGGCTGACCCGGACATCAATTTCTTTAGCTTGATAACGTATTGCGGTGACCCGACTCGTTACCTGGAGGTTGGCCCGATTGGCGGGACCGGGCTCCCGTTCCAGGTCGTTGGGATGAGCGATTTCTACACGAATAGCAGCGATATCGAACGGATTGAAAAGCTGTGGAAGCTGGCGTTTGGAGATTCCCTCACGACAGCGACCAAAGCGGCAGCCTTTCAATTTCTGCTTTGGGAATACATCGCAGATTCCACTATTGACCTTACCGATGGCATTGTGAAAATCTCAGATGCCGATGTGCTGCAGCAGGCACTGGCCTGGAACACCCAGGTGAATGGCGCGACGGCGCGCGCCATGTTGCTGGTGCTTGACGGAAGCCCGTGGAACCGGCAGAGCTTCTTGTTCGAGCAGTATGGGGTTACCGTAGTTGAGAACCCAGAGCCCTCTACTTATGCCCTGCTCGGAGCTGGCTTGCTTGCCTTCGGATATTTGCGGCGGAAGCGCTAGTCTTTGATGCCAACCGAGGAGATCGCAAAAGCGTAACCCTTGGCGAGTTCCTTGAGGCGATCGTAGCGGCCGGAAGCGCCACCGTGACCAGCGTCCATATTCATATTGAGCAGGATCTTGTTGGGGCCCTGCTGGTTGACACGAAGTTTGGCAGTCCATTTCACAGGTTCCCAATAGGGGACCTGTGAATCGTTCATGGAGGAGAAGATGTACATGTTCGGATACTTCGCCGGAGCGACATTGTCATAGGGCGAATAGGATTTCATGTACTCGTAGTATTCCTGCTTGTCTGGGTCACCGAACTCGTCGGCATCGGTGGTGGAGAGCGGGATGCTCTTATCCTGCAGGCTCGAAACCACGTCCACAAAAGGAACACCGGCGATCACGCCCTGGAACAGATCGGGCCGGGAATTGGTGACCGCACCAACCAGGAGGCCGCCGGCGCTTGCGCCTTCAATCACGAGCTTCTTTGAGCTGGTGAACTTCTGAGCGATCAGCATTTCCGCAGAGGCGATGAAGTCGCGGAAAGAATTCTTCTTCTTCATCAGCTTGCCGTCTTCGTACCAGGAGTAGCCGACGTCGGTGCCGCCGCGAATGTGTGCAATGGCGTAGGCAAAGCCGCGGTCCATCAGGCTCAGGCGGGTGGCAGAGAAGGATGGATCCATCGGGATGGCGTAGCTGCCGTAACCATAAAGCAGCATGGGGGCCTGCCCGTTCTTGTTGAAACCCTTCTTGTAGGCAACGGTGACGGGGACTTTGGTGCCGTCGGTGCTGGTAGCCATTAGACGCTCAACGACGTAGTTGGCTGGATCGTAGCCGCACAGAACTTCCTGGCGTTTCATGAGCTTCCGCTCACGCGTGTTGAGATTGTAGTCGTAGGTGGAGGCCGGAATCACCATCGAAGAATAGGTGAAGCGAAGCTCTTCGGTGTCGAATTCTGAGTTGCCGCTAAAGTTCAGGGAATAAGCCTGTTCGTCGAACTTGATGTCATGGGATTGGTTCTTGGCGAGATCGACAACGCGGAGCGCATGAAGGCCGTTCAAGCGGAGCAGGTAGACGGCATGCTTGGCGAAGATCTGCATGCCCTGAACGTAGAGGCCTTTCTGGGCGGGGATGACTTCTTTCCAGTTCTTTTCGGCGGGGTCATTGACGGGGGCTGTCACGACACGGAAGTCGCGGCCCTTGTCGTTGATGCGGATGTAGAAGCGATCGGAGTGATGAGACATCGAGTAGGTGATGCCTTCCCGGCGTGGGATCAAAGTTTGAAAGGCCGCATTGGGCTTGCTCGAGTCGAGATACTTGGACTCGCTGGTCAGGCCAGAGGAGATGGAGATGAGGAGGTACTTCTTTGAAAGCGTCTTGCCGATGCCGATGTTGAAGCGTTCGTCTTTCTCTTCATAGACGAGAGTGTCGTCGCTGGCTGGGGTGCCAAGTGTGTGACGCCAGATCTGATAGCTGCGCTTGGTCTTGGGCTGTTGCTTGGAGTAGAAAATCGTCTTCCCGTCTTCAGCCCAGTTGATGCCGCCGATTTTTTCGACCGAATCAGAAAGGTCCTTGCCCGTTGCCATGTCGCGAACTCGCATGTTGTATTCGCGGTAGCCGGTGGTATCGGTGGCATAGGCGGCCAGCTTCTGATCGGGGCTCATGCTCATCATGCCAAGGGAGAAAAACTTGTGGCCCTTAGCCATTTCGTTGGCGTCGAAAAGGACCTCTTCTGGCGCTTCGAGAGAACCCTTCTTGCGGGCGTTGACGCTGTATTGCTTCCCTTCTTCGGTGCGCGAGTAGTAGTAATAGCCTTCAAAGCGGGAAGGCAGGCTCATGTCGGTTTGCTTGATGCGACCGATGATCTCCTTATAGACCTTATCGGCGAGAGGTTCGATGGGTTTGAGGACGCTCTCGGTGTAGGCGTTTTCGGCCTTGATGTAGTCAATGACCGTGGGATCCTCGCGGTAGCGCATGTAGAAGTAAGGGTCCTGGCGCGTTTCGCCGAAGGCCTTGAGTTCTTTGGGGATCGGCTTGGCGATCGGGGGCGTCATTTCGTCGGCGGCGAAGATTGGGGTGGACATAAGTGTGATTGTGAGCAGTTGCTTAAGCAAGGGTGGAATCCTTCCGGGGTTTGGAAAGTAATAACCATGCTCCGAGTAGAAGCGTGGCAAGGCTGATCCACTGTGTATGGACCAGAGGGATCGAATCAAACATCGGGGGCTGGTCGTGGTGGCGGAGGAACTCAACGCCGAAACGAAGCAGCGAGTAGAAAACGAGGTAGAGGCTGAACAAGCCGCCGGGGCGTTTGGCGGGATCGTGCAGGCGGAAGAGAATTCCGAAGATGAGCAGGTCGCCGATGGTCTCGTAGATCTGGGTGGGATGGAGCGGGACATTGACGGGAACGTTCGAGAATTCCTTGATGTCGGGGTTGGTGTAGCGGACGGCCCAGGGTCGTGTGCAAAGCATGCCGTAGCAGCAGCCAGCGGCAAAGCAACCGATCCGCCCGATCGCATGGCCGAGGGCGATGCCTGGGGCAAAGCAATCCATGGTCTTCAATACGGGCAGGTTGTTGCGGCGCATGTAGAAATACGCGAAGACGAGTGCGAGCAGAAAGCCCCCCTGATAGACACCAGCTGCGCGCAGGGTGGAGAGGGAGAACATCTCGGCAGGGTTGTTTGCGTAGTAGCGCCAGTCAAAGATAAACATCATTAGCTTCGCTCCGGCCAGGCCGGTGATGGCGCAGTAGACGACCAAATCCTGGATCTTTTGCTCAGAAAGGCCCGAGCGGCGAGCGAGCTTGTTGGTGGACCAAAGGCCAGCGAGGAAGGCGAGAGCGACCATCACTCCATACGTGGGCAGGAAGAAGCCGCCGAAATCAATGAGCTTGGGTAACATGCTTCGATTGGTTCTCCTTTCTCGATTGGAAGATCAGATCGAGCGCCATCAATACGGCGCCGACGCTAATCGCCGAATCAGCGACATTGAAGCTGGGCCACTCATAGGTGCCGAGAAAGACTTGCAGGAAGTCGGTGACACTGCCTTTGAAGATGCGGTCCCAAAGGTTGCCGATCGCGCCGCCGAGAACCAAGGCGAGGGAATGGCGATTGGTCCAGTGCGTCATCTGGCCGGGGCGTGTTGCCTGCCAAAGCATCCAGCAGATGAAGCCAAGGATGACCAGAGCGAAGCCCACCAGGACTGTGAGACGAACTGCGTCGGGCGCTGTGGCAAACATGCCGAAGGCGGCGCCGCGGTTGCTGGTGTGGACGATGTTGAAAACCTCGGGGATGATCACAATCGTGTCGTAGACCGAGACTTTGGCTTCGATCCACATCTTGGTGGCGCGATCCAGCATGAAAACAACGAGCGCAATCCAGGCGGCCTGCGCGCGCGGAGACAGCATCAGGCTATGCTCCGAACATTTCTGTCACCGCACTGGCGCAGAAGACGCAAGCAGTGGGGAACTTCTCATTGGCGCCGACGTCGAGCGTAAACTTCCAGCAGCGTTCGCACTTGACGCCATCTGCGGGAAGCACTTCGACGGTTGTGGTTTCTCCTTGCTTCAGCTCCACCTGGGAGACGATGAAGATCGAGGGCAGCGTGGCTGCGTATTGGGTGAGCAGCTTGAAGTCTTCTGCCGGGGCGGTGATGATGAGCTTCGCCACGAGGGATGCGCCCAGCTTGGCGGCTTCCAGCGCGGGCCTTGTCAGCTCGCGGAAGGCGAGGAGGCGGTCCCAGGTTTCAGAAGATGCCGTCACGTTATGGCGTAGTTCTTCCGGTGAGGGGAAGTGCGTTACGTGGATCGAGTCGGCATCGCCTTGCGATTTGGGGAAGTCCAGCCAGGCCTCTTCGCAGGTAAAGGCGAGGATGGGGGCGGTAAGCCGGAGCAAGGCGTGCGTGACGCGGTAGAGCGCGGTTTGAGCGCTACGCCTTGTTTTGGAATTGGTGGCGTGGGTGTAGAGGCGGTCTTTGAGGACGTCGAAATAGATCGAGCTCAGGTCGACCGTCGCGAAGTTGTAAATTGCCTGGTAGACCTTGTAGAAGGCGTAAGCATTGTAGTGGGCAAGGCAGCGCTCGATCAGGTCGGCCGTGCGCAGCAGGATCCACTGGTCGATCTCTTCCATCTCGGCGGTGGGTACAGAGTCGGTGCCGGCGTCGAATTCGTTGAGGTTGCCGAGAGCGTAGCGGAAGGTGTTGCGAAGTTTGACGTAGGCTTCGGCAAGGCGCTGCAGGATGACGGGCGACATGCGGACGTCTTCGTTGTAGGCGACGCTTGAGACCCAGAGGCGCAGCACTTCCGCGCCATATTGCTTGATCACTTCTTCGGGCTCGATCCCGTTGCCGAGGGACTTGGACATCGCGCGGCCTTCGGCGTCGAGAATCCAGCCGCCAGTGACGCATTCGCGATACGGAGCATGGCCGCGCAGGCCGACACCGATCAGCAAAGAGCTGTGGAACCAGCCACGGTATTGATCTGCGCCCTCGAGATACATATCTGAAGGCCAAGGCAGCCCGTTGGCGTCATTCAACACCGCGAAGCTCGAAGAGCCAGAATCAAACCAGACGTCGAGAATGTCCTTCTCTTTGCGGAAGTGAGTGCCACCGCACTTGGGGCAAGTGAAGCCAGGGGGGAGAAGGTTTTCAGGCTCCTCGGCGTACCAGACATCAGCTGTTTCTTTGGCGAAGCGCTCGAGGATCGGCTCGATGACAGGCTTGCTCGCCTCAATATGGCCACAGGTTTCGCAATAGAACGCAGTGATGGGGACGCCCCACGTGCGCTGGCGCGAGATCACCCAGTCGGGCCGTGTGGCGATCATGTGAGAGATGCGCTCTTCGCCCCAGGCGGGCAGCCACTTGACGTTCTTGATGGCGTCGAGTGCGTTCTGGCGGAGGTTGTTGCGCTCCATGCCGATAAACCATTGCTCGGTGCCGCGGAAGATCGTGGGGTTGTGGCAGCGCCAGCAGTGCGGGTAGGAGTGGTGGTAGTCGGTTTTCTTGACAAGGGCGTTGTGGGCCGTGAGGATCTCGATGACGATCGGGTTGGCCTCCCAAACCGTCTTGCCAATCAGCTCTTCGGGAAGGGTGCCTGACGCACCTTCAGCGTGGTAGAACTTGCCGGCGGCGTCCACCGGGCAGTAGGTGGGGATGCCGTAGAGCTGGCTGACCATGAAGTCTTCCATGCCGTGGCCAGGAGCGGTGTGCACCGCGCCGGTGCCGGCTTCGAGGGTGACGTGGTCACCGACCAGGCCGAGAGAATTGCGATCGAGGAAAGGGTGGCGGAAGACGGCTTTGTCGAGAGTGGAGCCGTCGAAGGTGCCAATAACGCGGGGTTCGGGCCAGCCGAGTTCTTTGGTGACGGATTCCAGCAGGCCTTGGGCGACGATGTAGACCGCGCCGTTTACCTCATTGGCGACATACTCGAATTTCGGGTGAAAGCTGATGGCCATGTTGGCCGGGATCGTCCAGGGCGTGGTGGTCCAGATGAGGCCGTATACGTCTTTGCCCTGTAGCGAGGGGTGGATGACCTCTGGAACGCTGGTGAGTTTGAAGCGGACGTAGATGGAGGGCGAGACATGGTCGCCGTACTCGACTTCGGCTTCGGCAAGCGTGGTTTTGCAGGAGAGGCACCAGTTGACTGGCTTGAGGCCCTTGTACACGTAGCCCTGGTCGTGGAAGTCGACGAAGCAGCGCGCGATGGTGGCCTGGTATTCGGCGTCCATCGTCTTGTAGACGTTGTCCCAACGGCCGAAAATGCCGAGGCGGATAAAGTCTTCCGTTTGCAGGCCGATGAACTTGTCGGCGTAGCGGCGGCAGGCCTGGCGGATCTGCACCGTGGTCATGGCGGCCTTTTTGGGCCCAAGCTGGCCGTCGACCTTGATCTCGATGGGCAGACCGTGGCAATCGAAGCCAGGGACGTAGGGCGAATCAAAGCCAGACATCGTCTTGGACTTGACGACGAAATCCTTCAGGAGCTTGTTAAAGGCATGGCCGAGGTGGATTTTGCCGTTAGCGTAGGGCGGGCCGTCGTGGAGGACGTATTCAGGTTGACCGGCACGGGCGGCGCGAATCTTGTTGTAGAGGTCAATCTCCTTCCAGCGAGCCAGCATCTTCGGCTCGTTTTGAGGGAGGTTGGCCTTCATCGCGAAGGCGGTCCTGGGCAAATTAACGGTTTTCTTGAGATCCACTGATCTTTCTATTGTAGTAAGAGGTGACGGGGGAGGACCAACCCCCGAAACACCTGATACGTTAGACGTACATGAACCGTCGCGAATTTCTTGCTACCACGGCAGCGCCACTGTTGCAAACCAAGCAGCCCAATATTCTTTGGGTGACGTGCGAAGACATGAGCCCAAATCTTGGGTGCTATGGGGACAAGCATGCAGCAAGCCCGACGATCGACTCGCTAGCCGAGCGGAGTTTGCGCTATCGCAGCGCGTGGTCTTGTGCCCCGGTCTGCGCGCCGGCCAGAACGACGATCATCAGCGGGATGTATCCACCGTCGACCGGGGCGGAACACATGCGGAGCAAGACGAAGCTCGCGCCGGGGCAGAAGATGTTTCCTCATTTGCTGCGTGAGGCTGGCTACTACACTTCGAACAATTCGAAAGAAGACTACAACCTCGTGCATACCGGCAAGGTGTGGGACGAAAGCTCGAACAAAGCGCATTGGCGTAAGCGGGACGCGAAGCAGCCATTCTTTAGCGTGTTTAATTACGTCATTACGCATGAGAGCCAGATCCGCACGCCGGGTCACAAGCTGCGGCACGATCCGAAAGAAGTCCGCGTGCCTGCCTATCAACCGGACATTCCTGAAGTGCGTCGTGACTGGGCGCAGTATTACGACAACATCCAAACGATGGATGGCATGGTGAAAAAGACACTGGGTGAACTGGAGGCCGATGGGCTAAAGGATTCGACGATCGTGTTCTTTTACTCCGACCACGGGGCCGGGATGCCGAGGTTGAAGAGGTGGCCGTACAACAGTGGGTTGCACGTGCCGATGATGGTGCATATCCCGGAGCAGTGCAAGCATCTGGCTCCGAAGGACTATGCGGCCGGTGGCTGGACGGACCGCTTGGTGAGCTTCGTGGATCTGGCCCCGACAGTATTGAGCCTCGCAGGGGTAAAGAAGCCCGATTATCACCAGGGTTATGCGTTTCTGGGAGCCAACATCGAGCCGGAGCAGGACTATATTTTCGGTTTCCGTGGGCGGATGGACGAGCGGATCGATATGGTGCGGAGCGTGCGCAACCAGCGTTATGTGTACATCCGCAACTACATGCCGCACCGCATCTACGGGCAGCATGTGGATTATATGTTCGAGATGCCGACGACAAGGAAGTGGAAGGAAGTATTCGATTCTGGCAAGGCGAACGAGGCACAGAGCCACTTCTGGAAGACAAAGCCGGCCGAGGAGTTTTACGATCTCCAGAACGATCCGGACGAAGTGAACAACCTGGCGCTGAAGCCCACGGCAGAGCAGAAATCGGAGATGAATCGCCTGAGGGCGGCGCAGACCGGGCTGGCAGTGAAGATTCGCGACGTAGGCTTTTTGCCAGAGCACGAAATTCACGCACGCGCCAAGGATGATGCGCCGTGGACTATGGCGCGAGATGATGAGCGATTTGCCGCTGTGCGGGTGATGAATGCCGCTGAATTGGCTACCGGGCCGACGCGAACGCAGCCGGAAATCTTCAGAACCTACCTTGAAGACGGAGACAGTGCGGTGCGTTATTGGTGCGCCAATGGCATCCTCGGTCAGGGCAAACCCGCAGTAGAGGTTACTCAGAATGCTCTCCGCGGCGCCCTTAATGACGATTCTCTGAATGTGCGCGTTGCGGCCGCTGAAGCTCTGGCTCGCTATGGAAAGGACAGCGATCTGGCCCCTGCTGTTGAAGTCCTATTGAAGGCGGCTAATTCGACGACAGGAAGCGTTTACGTGGCGATAGCAGCCCTGAATGCTCTGACTGAGATTGGCGGGGAGAAGCTTAGGCCGTACCGTGAGCGGATTGCTCAACTGTCCAAAGAAGACCCCAAGGCGGTGGAGTCGATGCGATCCTACGTGCCGCGTTTGCTCGAGTATCTGCTTGAGATCACGCCCAAAGCGGAGAGCACCATCAAATAAGTCGAAGGCTCAGGGATCTCAGGCGTGCTCGGAGGCGGATCGATCGTCGAATTTGGGGGAGGTGTGTCTGGCGGTGTATTTGTGGGCGGATTTTGAGGGTCGTTCGGGTCAGGTGGTGTAGGTGGTGGAATGTTCTCTTCGCTCAAGCCGAAGCTGTTTCCGCCGGGCGAATTGGATGCGCCGATGGTAAAACTGCTTGAGAAGCCCGAGTCAAAGGGGACATATTCAGACAGGAAGATTCCGAATTCGTCAGCGCTATAGCGCTGGCCCGTTTCGGGGTCGATCAGATCGAAGGTCAGCAACGGAGGCAAATTGGCGCCGCTGTTGATGAAAATCAGCAAACCGCTCGTGAAATCAATGCCGCCGTCATTGGTCATGTTGAGGCCGGTATCGAGATTGCCCCAGATCTTGCCACTTTCTGTGGTGGCGTCGAGATCGAGGACCGCGTTGTTTACTTTGAGATTGGTCAGGCGGAGAGTTTTCGGAAGTTCTACGCCGTTCTTCCCCACCATTCGGATTCGCAATGCAAACTGAGAGCCGGTGGGCATCAGCTGAAATGCGTCGAGTTTAAGCTGGATCGACGCCGCTTGTGCGGCGGCGACGAGAGCCAGAATGGATAGGATGCGCATTGGGCAGGCCTGTTACTACTGCTTGAAAAGTACCATTCGGTAGGTAATCGGCAAATTGAACATTTACCTTAGTTCCGGCCTGTAAAAAGTGTGATGAAATACAAACACCCCTATGGGCAAGCAATCATCAAGACGGGATTTCATTACGAGGACTGCGGCGACGGGAACGGCTGGAGCGGTAACGACTGGGACGGCAAGCGGCGCTGCGCACATTCCTGCGCTAAAGACCGCGAATGCAACCAAAACCAACTCAATCTGCCCTTACTGCGCAGTCGGTTGCAGCGTGACGATCCATACGATCGGCGATAAGGCACGGAATGTGAAGCCGGCCATCATTCACATCGAAGGCGACCCGGAAAGCCCTGTGAACCGCGGGACGCTTTGTCCCAAAGGGGCCTCGCTTGAGGAATTCGTTCAGAGCGATCGACGGCTGACCAAAGTGCGGCATCGGGCGGCTGGGGCCACCGAATGGACCGATCTGACCTGGGAAGAAGCGATCCCGATGATGGCGGCGCGGATCAAGGCCTCGCGTGACAAGGGCTTTGTTGAAAAAGACGACCAGGGACGTACCGTGAATCGGCTGGACAACATCGCGATGATCGGTGGGTGCACGGACACCAATGAGATCAACTACTTGTTGAGTAAGTTCCGGTTTGGATTAGGGCTACTGGCCTACGAGAATCAAAGCCGGCTTTGACACGGCCCCACGGTGACCAGTTTGGCCGCCACATTCGGTAGGGGAGCGATGACGAACGGTTGGACGGATGTCGCCAACGCGGACGTTGTGCTGGTGATGGGTGGAAATCCGGCCGAGAATCACCCGGTTGGGTTCCGGTTCGTGATGGAGGCCAAGCGCCTGCGCAAGGCGAAGATCGTTTGTGTCGATCCGCGCTTCACGCGCACGGCGGCGGTTTCGGATTGCTATGTGCCGATTCGGTCGGGGACGGACATTGCGTTTTTGGGTGGGGTGATTCACTACGCGTTAGAGACAGGCAAATATCAGCGGAAGTATGTGGAGCAACACACGAACGCGAGCTTCTTGATCGCCGAAGGTTTTGGCTTTACAGACGGGCATTTCTCGGGCTGGGAAGGCAAGAAGTACGACAAGGCGACCTGGCAGTATGAGCTCGACGGAAACGGGCATGCCAAGACGGATCCCAAGCTCGAACATCCACGCAGCGTATTTCAGCTGATGAAGAAACACTACTCGCGCTACACGCCCGAGATGGTGGCTGAGATTTGTGGGTGCACGAAGGAAGAATTTGTCCGGGCTGCGGAGATGATTACGGTTGCTGCCGCGGAGAACAAGAGCGGGACGGTGCTCTATGCTCTCGGCTGGACGCATCACTCGTTTGCTGTGCAATTGATTCATGCGGCGGCGATGGTGCAGTTGCTGATGGGCAACATCGGGATGCCCGGCGGGGGCGTGAACGCGCAACGGGGTCACGCGAACATCCAGGGCTCGACGGACATGGGTGCCTGGAATATGTTGCCCGGGTATCTGAAAATTCCGCGCGCCAACTTGAAGACCCTTGACGAATACTTGAAGGCCAATACACCGAAGGCACTTGCGGCGAAGAGCTTGAACTATTGGGGCAATACGCCGAAGTTCATGAAGAGTTTGCTGAAGGCGTATTACGGCAAGAATGCGACGGCAGCGAATGGCTTCGGCTATGACTGGTTGCCGAAAATCGAAGAGACTGGCGACCATTCCTGGGGTGCATTCTTCGACGACATGTTCCACGGCAAAGTGGAAGGGTTGATCAGCTTCGGGATGAACCCGGTGGCCAATGGGCCGAACACGAAGAAGATGTTGACGGCGCTCTCGAAGTTGAAGTGGCTGATCGTTGCTGAGAACTTCGAGACCGAGACTGCAGCGTTTTGGCAGGCGAAGAAGTTGGCCGGCAAGGATTACCCGAAGGCACTCGATGCGGCTTCGATCCAGACGGAAGTGTTCCTGCTGCCTGCGGCAAACTTTGCCGAGAAGGATGGAGCGTTTGTGAATTCGTCGCGGTGGCTGCAGTGGAAAGAAGCTGCTACGGATCCGCCCGGTGAGGCCTGGCGGGATCAGGAAATTATCTCGAGATTGTTTCTTGAATTGAGGCGCCTCTATCAAAAGGATGGCGGCGCAAATCCGGCTCCATTGCTGAATATGAGTTGGGACTACGCCCTTCCGCACAAGCCTTTGTTGAGCGAGGTGGCGCGCGAAGTGAACGGAGTGGATCTTGGTACAGGCAAACAGTTGAATGGGTTTGGAGAGTTGAAAGACGATGGCTCGACGGCATGCGGCAACTGGGTCTACAGTGGCTGCTGGACCGAGGCCGGGAATCAGATGTCGCGACGCGGACAAGTGGACCCGACCGGGCTGGGGTTGTATCCGCAATGGGCCTGGAGTTGGCCGTCGAACCGGCGCATTCTCTACAACCGCGCCTCGACGGACGAGTCCGGCAAGCCCTGGGACGCAACTCGCGCCCCGTTGAAATGGGACGGCGATCGATGGAAGGGCGATGTGCCTGACTACAAGGGCGATGCTCCGCCGGAAACTCTGCCGGCCTTTATCATGCTGCCCGAGGGCGTGGCGCGTTTATTCGCGCCGGATTTGGTGGAAGGGCCGTTCCCGGAACACTACGAACCGGCCGAATCGCCGGTATTGAATTCGCTGCATAAGAACGCGAGCGCGAACCCGATGCTGAAGACTTACTCGACTGAGCCGGAAGCCTTCGGAACCGCGAAAGATTTCCCCTTTGTTGCGATCACCTATCGCTTGACCGAACATTTTCATTACTGGACCAAGCACACAAGTTCGAGTTCGCAATTGCAATCGAACTTCTTCGTGGAGGTTCCGGCGGAATTGGCTGCTGCCAAGGGAATTTCTAATGGCGACATGGTGCGCGTGTCTTCGGCTCGCGGTTCGCTCGACGGACCTGCGCTCGTCACGAAGCGCTTGCGCACTTTGCTCGTGCAAGGACAAAAGACTTACCACGTGGGGCTGCCGATCCACTGGGGATTTGTCGGGAAGGTGACCGGCCCGCTCATCAACAACCTGACGCCGAGCGCCTACGACCCGAACTCAAGCACGCCTGAATACAAGGGCTTTCTCGTGAATCTGGAGAAGATCTGATGCTAGTCGCTAAGCTCATCGATACGACTCTATGCATTGGCTGCAAAGCCTGCGAGGTGGCGTGTCAGGAATGGAACGACCAGGAATATACGCTTGGCACGTTCAACGGGTCCTATCAGACGATGCCGGATCTGGCGCCGAATTTCTGGAACCTGATCAAGTTCAATGAAGTCCAGCGCAATGGGGCCGAGGCGTGGCTGATGTCGAAGTATCAGTGCATGCATTGCGCGGACGCGGGCTGTCTTGCGGCGTGTCCCGCGCCGGGAGCGATTACGCAATTAGCTAATGGCACCGTGGATTTCGTGCATGAAAACTGCATCGGTTGCGGCTATTGCATCACGGGCTGCCCCTTCGATGTGCCGAAGCTGAGCCCGGCATCGAAGAAGGTTTACAAGTGCTCGCTGTGTTCAGACCGCACCGCAGTCGGACTAGAACCAGCCTGCATTAAGACGTGTCCGACGAATTGCCTGACGTTTGGCGAGCGCGACGAGATGATCCGCGTGGCGGAGATCCGGACGCGCGAGCTGAAGGCGGATGGATTTAAGGACGCCGGGATCTACAATCCGGCGGGTGTCGGCGGCACGAACGTGATCTATGTTCTGAACGACGCCAAGCAGCCCGAGCAATATGGCTTGCCAAAGGACCCGATCATTCCCTGGACTGTGCAGCTGTGGAAGGGCCCGCTAAAGGCGCTTGGGGCGATGGTCTTTATGGGTTCGATTCTCGGGGCGTTCTTCCACTATGTGGTGTTTGGCCCGCAGCAGGAGGAGGCCGCCGATGAAGTCGAATGAAGTGCGAGTGGCAAGGTTTGACGGCTACGAGCGCGTCATGCACTGGATGGCGGCGCTGAGTTTCTTGTACGCGGCGCTGACGGGCCTGGCGATCTGGTCGCCCGTGTTGTATTGGATGGCGGCACTATCCGGCGGCGGATTTGTGATCCGAGGGACGCATCCATGGTCGGGCGTTTTGTTTACGGCGGTGATTGGCTGGATGTTCGCCCGGTGGGCCAAGACGATGGGGCTCGATGCCGACGACCGCGTTTGGCTTACGCGAATGGATAAGTATGCGACGCATCAGCATGATGCGCTGCCGGAGAGCGGCAAGTTCAATGCCGGGCAAAAGATGTTGTTCTGGAGCCAGGTGGTGACGGCGCTCCTATTGATGGTCAGCGGCGTTGTATTGTGGTTCCCCGAATGGATGCCTCGTAGCTTGCGGCTAGTCGCAATTGCGATGCATCCTCTGGCGGCGATAGGATCGATTGCAGGGATTATTGTTCACATTTACATGGGAACGATGTCGGTGCCGCGGTCGATGCGGGCGATGTTGTTGGGATGGGTGACCCCGAATTGGGCGCGCCTGCACCATCCCAAGTGGTACCGGGAGTGGCGCGGGTCAACGAATTTACGATAGGATCTACCGAGCATGCGAAACACCATCTTGAGTTTATGGTTCGCGATGGCAGCGTTTGCCCAAGTGAAGGCCCCGATGGACGAGGCAAGCTTGCGCAATGGCCAGACGCTTTACCAGTTTCATTGCGCCTTCTGCCATGGCAAGGGCGATGACGGCATGGCTGCCAATCTTGTGACGCCGAATCTGGTGCACGCACCTACGGATAGCTCGCTGGTGAATATCATCCGCGTGGGCATTCCGGGAACGGATATGCCTCCGGCTCTGGGCATGAGCGACGAGGAGATGCTGCAGGTGGCGGGATACGTGCGCTCGCTGGGACGGAGCGCGCCGGTGAGTGTTGAAGGTAACGCCGCTAACGGCAAGGCGATCTACATGGGCAAAGGCGGTTGCGCTGGCTGCCACATGGTGGGTGGTGTGGGCGGCAAGATGGGGCCGGATCTGACCCTGATTGGTGCAATGCGGAGCCCGTCGAATCTAAGGACCTCCATCGTTGAGCCCAATGCTGCCATGGTGGGCGGCTGGACTATGGTGCACGTGACCTTGAAGAGTGGCACCAAGGTAAGCGGGATCCGGATGAACGAAGATAACTTCCACATCAGCCTGCGCGACTCGAAGGGCAAAATTCAAACGCTCGCGAAGGCCGATGCGACGAAGATCGACAGAGACCTGACGAAGAGTTCGATGCCGGCTTATGGCAAGGTGTTCTCGGGTGCCGAGATGACCGATTTGATTGCTTATCTGTTTTCGCTGCGAGGTGCGATGTGAAGAGCGTATTGTTGCTAACGGCCGCGGCCGGGCTGATGTTCGGCCAGGATTGGATGCACTTTCAGGGCAATCCGCAGGGCCATCGATATTCGGCACTGAAGCAGATCAACAAGACGAACGTGGCACGCATGCGTCCGGCTTGGACGTTCCAGCTCGATAAGACGGATAAGTTCGAGGCGAGCCCGATTGCGCACAACGGAATTCTGTATGTGTCGGAGCCGCCGAGCGATGTGACGGCTCTCGAGAGCCGCAGCGGCAAGGTGCTGTGGCGTTACAAGCGCGTGTTGCCGGATAACGTGCCGTATTGCTGCGGCCGTGTCAATCGCGGCGCTGCCATTCTCGGCGACCTCGTGTTTATCGGGACACTGGATGCGCACCTGGTGGCGCTGGATGCCTCCACTGGCCATGTGGTCTGGGACGTTGCTGTTGCGGATTACAAGAAGGGTTATTCGAGCACCGTCGCGCCGCTGATCGTGAAGGACAAGGTTGTGATTGGTAGCGCTGGCGGCGAGTTTGGTGTGCGCGGCTACCTGGCCGCCTATGAGGCTAAGACCGGCAAAGAAGCCTGGCGATTATGGACCGTGCCGTCCACTGGAGAAAAAGGCACCGAGACCTGGCTTGGCGACAGCTATAAGTATGGTTCGGCGACCACCTGGGTGACGGGTAGCTACGACCCGGAGATCAATACGATTTATTGGGGCACAGGGAATCCTGGCCCAGACTGGAAGGGCGACAAGCGCGCCGGAGACAATCTCTATTCCAATTGCCTGCTCGCGATTGACGGCGACACCGGCAAGATGAAATGGCACTTCCAGTTCACGCCACACGACGTGCATGATCTCGATTCCACACAGGTGCCGATCCTGGTGGATGAGATGTGGAACGGCAAGATGCGGAAGCTCGTGTTGTTCGCGAATCGAAATGCGTTCTACTATGTGCTCGACCGCACGACGGGCGAGTACTTGTTGGGCAAGCAGTATGTACGGCAGACCTGGGCTCAGCCGGAGCTGAGCGACAAGGGCCGCCCGACGCGGATGCCAAACACTGCGCCCACCCCTGGTGGCACGGTTGTGTATCCGAACTCGCCCGGTGCGACGAATTTTCAAGCGCCTTCCTACAGCCCGCTTACGAAGTTGCACTACGTCATGACCCGCGACGAAGGTGGTGTGTTCTATTCCGGCGACGATACTTACAAAGAAGGTAGCTGGTATCTGGCTGGCCGGTTCGTGTCGAAGCCCGGCGAAGAAGCCAGCGGAGCGATCAAGGCAATGGACCCGAAGACGGGGAAGGCGAAGTGGGAATATCCGATGAGCTCGCCCTCGTGGAGCGGAGTGCTGTCTACAGCTGGCGGCCTGGTGTTTGCCGCGACAGCTGATGGCGACATGATCGCGCTCGATGACACTACGGGCAAACTCTTGTGGAAGTATCCGATGGGCGGCAAGGCATTCGCCAATCCGGTGAGTTACATCGGGGCGGATGGTAAGCAGCACATCACGATCGCTTGCGGGCACGCCCTGTTTGCATTTGTTGTCGACTAAGACCCAACGCCTAATTCCAGTCTTGTCCGTACCCAGTTGGCCCGTTTGTAGAGGCCAATAGAAGTACTGCGCATGCTTTGCTTTGCCGGGTGCTCTGTCGGTAGAGACACCCGGGGCGGATGGCTAGCGCTGGTCCTGCAGATATTCAGTTTTCGAAGAGCTGTGAGGTTGCGGGTGGCCTCGGGTTATGGGTTCGTTTGCTAGCTTTTTTCAGTTGGTTTTGGTTGTGGATCGTGCTTGGCGTTCATCGTGTCGACGAACTCGGCGATGATTTGTTTGGCTAGGGCGATGTCGGCATTTGGGTCCGTTTTTGCGATTTGCTGGGATGGTGGGAGTTTGTCGAGGGCAATGTCTCCGGTGTTTGTGGCGATGACTTCGTAGAGTTCCTCGGGAGGCCGGGGTGGGAGTTTGGGTGCGTCTGCGATGGGTTCGATTTCGACATTTTCGCCGCGGGATTCGTATTGGTCGAGGAAGGCTTCGCGTTGGGCGATTTCCTGACGGAGGAGCTTGATGGTGCGCTGGATTTTGGTGGGGAGCCGGTCGAGCTCGCGGAGGATGGCCGGGAGGAAGGCGACGGGTTTAGTGATGATGTCTTCGACGCGGAAGCGCATGGCTTCGCCGTAGAGGAATTCCATCTGGAGGAAGCGGAGCTGCATGTGGATGAGCTGGTGGACGAGGGCGACCTCTGTGGGGGTGACGGGGTTGAATTGTTCGATGAAGTTGGTGGTGACGGCGAGGGCGTCGTCATGATCGGCGACGAAGCTATCGAATTTTTTCAGGGAATAGAGGCCGTGTTTGAGGGAGTTGGAGGCGGCCTTGAGTTTGCCTTTTTCAGTGCGGGATCCAGTGGACTTCAGGGCATTGGCACGGTTGGCGGCGAGGGCGGCTTCGGTCATTGTTTTCGGCTGCCGGGGGGCGGTGGCCGAGGGATCGTTGGGCAAGTTTTGCTGTTCGTTCATGGGATTACTCCTGAGAAAAAGCTAGCAGGCGAGTTTTGGGCTTAATGTTTGGGTGGGGCGGGTTTGACGTGGAATCAACGGGTTAGGGGCGAAAATAGTTTTGAAATTTCTGTGACTCGAGAAAAGCTTAATCTTTGATAGTGCGGCGAGGCTAGAGCGGCAGATAGGCAATGCGGTCTACCCACTCGGCGGTGGTTGTGACGTGTGCGATCAGCGACAAATCCTCTACCATTTGACCAATGCCGACCGAGCGTTGATGGCCGTAGATGATACCTGCGAAGTGAATGCCCTCACGCTGCAGGCGAGTGCCTTCGCGAAGCAGGTCGTCATCCTGAGAGATCAGGATTCGGCCAAGGACAGAGGCTCGCATGAGGAGCTTGTCGTCGCCGAGCGTATCCGCTCCATCCTGTTGGGCAGTGACGACGTCGATTCCGCGGAGGCGAAGCGCAGTGGTGACGGCTCTTGGCACGTGCGCATCCATGTAGAACTTGACTTTCAACGCGCTTGTTTCAAGTCGCTCAATTTCTGTTGGAAGGCAGGATCGGAAACTTCCTTAGCCAACGCCATTGCGTCTTGCTGAGTGCGAGCCATTTGCGCATTGAGCTCCGAAAGGTTCTCGTAGTAGTAGGTCAATGCCCCATGAATCTGGGCCAGGGAAAGGTGGGGATGCTGAAAGTGGATTTCCTCAGGGCTCCATCCATGTGCCAGTTTGTCCTGGATGATTTCGACTACCTTGACGTTGGTGCCCGCAAGCCAGGCGACGCCGCGAGTGTCGATTTCGATCTGGGTCGCCCAAATGGCTGTCATGACGATTAGCATATCGAAATTAGGGATGTCTCGTGGCTTCAGTTCCACAAATCGGTTGTGTTGCAAGAAGCAGAAGGCTGGTAGGCTGGCCCCAGATGGCAACCCCGAGGCGGGGTCCTCAGATCTTCAAATGGAGGAATTTCGAGCCTCGTGTCATTCTCTATCTCATTCTCTGTGCGGTCAGGTGGTACTTGCGTTTCAGCCTGTCGTATCGCGACGTGCAGGATCTGATGACCGAGCGTGGCGTAGAAGTTGATCATTCCACGATCTGGAGGTGGGTCCAACGGTTAGCTCCAGAACTCAACCAGCGGTTGCGTCCGCATCTGAAACGTAGTGCAGTCATCGGTCGGCGGTGTAAACATCGACCAGTTCACTACTTGATTAACATCATCGAACAGGACCACAGAGCGATTTAAAAGCGGGTTAACGCAAAGCGGGGATTCCGCGCATTTGGCGCGGCGCCTCGTACGATCGATGGCTATGAAGCAGTGCACCTGATACGTAAGGGGCAGGTCCGATGGCTTGCCGGTGATGACGTCATGGGGCAGATCCAGTTCGTAGACGGATTGTTTGGCCTCTGAACACAACCAATCGCTCAGCCTCACGCATTCTTGCGACCGATAGATTTTTGCAACACAACCGTGACGATGAAATGCGTTGCGATGGGAAGCCTGCAAGACCATCTGTCTCGGGTAGCTGCACGGGCTGAAGGTGGAGGACACGCCGCCTCGTCTGCAACCCTCGGCAGGATCTACGAAGCGAGCCTAAGAAATCTTCCTGCGGCGCTGCGCACTTTCGATGTTGTTGAGATTTTCGACAAGGCCAGCCGTAACGAAACGGCCAAAAATATACGCTAAGGGCTTGGCGGCCTCCCACGCGATACTCACAATCCCACTTCGAGTGGATGGACTCTGATCTGATAGAGATCTGCCATTGATCCTCCTTCAGTGTCATCAAGCCACTGAAGCAGGGCCTTACTCCAGCAACGGCCGAACCTGTTCGAGTCTCACTGGTAGAACCAGTGGCTTGCCCCTTGAGTCATCAATGAGGATGAAGACGATGTCCGGCTGCTTCCGGCGTGCCTGCGCGAGGCTCAATGACGGAAGAGCCGAAGCGGCGAATTGACGCCTGGAAACCGGCACTAGAACGTGAACTTCATTCCCAGTTGGATCTGTCTCGAGGTGGTCACGGTTGAAGTGATCCTGCCCCAGGATCCCGGAATCGTGGGCACTTCACGGCCTTGCGCATCCCGCGTGACTGCCGTGAACGCAGTGCGGTTCGCCGAGGGCGGAATTTGAAAATTCGGACGGTTCGGCAGATTGAAAATCTCCGCGCGGAACTGCAGATTCCGCGATCCGTCAAACTTGAATTCCTTGAACAGGGATGCATCCATCATGACGAGACTCGGCCCGATGAGCGTATTGCGTCCGAGATTCCCGCGCGTGTTGACCGCCGGCAAGGTGAAACAATTGATGTTCCAGTAACGATCCGGGCCGCCGTTCACCTGATCGCAGCCAGCCACCGCATCCGGGCGCTCGCGGAACGAAAACGCCGTCGTGTTCAGATTGCCGGAACGATTGAATCCGAGACGGATCTCGAACGGGTGCCCTGTCTGCGCCGTCGTGATGCTGTTCAACTGCCAGCCGCCAAGCAGTGCCTTTTTGAGTCCATTGCCGTTCCGGAAAAACGGCAATTCGTAGGACCAGTTCGCCACCATCACGTGCTTCGCCCAGAAACTGGAAAGTCCCCGATCCGCCTTGCGGTCGTAGAAATCTATCGAATAGGTCGCACTGGAATCGAAATCCTGGGAATTGATGCCGCTCGAATCGTCGACCGCGCGCGAAAACGTATACGAAACCTGCGCCCGCAGTCCGCCGGACATGCGCTTCGCCGCCGTAACCTGCAGTGAGTTGTAGAAGGATTGCGCATCCGAAATCCGCTGGGTGATGGTGGTGAAGTTGGGGTTCCGGCGACCGAGCGTCGGCTGGTAGGTCTTGATGCCGCCGACAATGGTCTCGGGCGCAAGGTTCGCGTCCGCGATGCGGAACAGATGGACCCCGCGCGATCCGGCATAGCCGATCGTGATGTCCAGATCCTTGGTGATGGATCGCTGGATCGAGGCGTTGAACTGCAGCGCGTAGCCGGGCTGCAGGTCGAAGTTGACGGTCTGCAACTGCGCGCGGATGGGCGCGTTGATGTCGAAATTCTGAATAATGTTTGGGAAAGGCGGGTTCGGGAGGGTTGTGCGCGTGGTGAACGGCGGATTCAAGCTGCCGGAAAAAAAAGTAGTAACGCGGCAGAATCTGATCGTAGAAGATGCCGAATCCCGCGCGAACCGAGGTCTTGCCGCTCTTGAACGGGTCCCACGCCATGCCGACGCGTGGACTGAAATTCCTGAGCGACGGGTTGCTGTGCCACGGCGATCCGATCGTGAGCGCACTATCGGTCACCCGCCGCAGGTTCGAAATCTTGCCGTTGACTTCGGTAGGAACGGTGATGAATTCGTAGCGAACGCCGAGATTGATCGTGAGGTTCGGCTTCGCGCGATAGTCGTCTTGGAGGAAGAACCCGAAGAGGCTCTGCCGATACCCGCGCACCGGATCGATCTTGCCGGGAACAGCGAAATCGGCACTGAGGGGCACGCCACGCAAGAAGTTCTCGAGGCCATTGAAGGTGACAATGCCGCCTTGCTGCGAGGTTGTGTTCTGGTTGAACTGCATCCGCTGGCCTTCACCGCCAAAGCGGATGCCGTGCGCGCCCTTCGTCCAGAACATCGTATTGTGCCACTGATAATTGTTCAGATAATCATTGCGAGGCAGCCGGAAATCGCCCGCGGCCTCGGTCACGACACCGGTGATGGTGAAGTAGCCGAAGGGCTCCTGCGGGAGCCAGTTGAGTTCCCGGGGAATTTGGACCGTGCGGACATTGTTGGCCTCCGACACCGAACGCGCGTAGCTCAGGCGCAGCGTATTGACCAGCGTCGGAGTGAAGATGTGCTGTTCCTCAAGCGTCAGATACTGATTGCGCGAGCGCTCTTGGGTTGTGTTGACCGGAGGCTTCGCGGTCACCTGGCGGATGACGTTGCCGTTCGAAAAGGTGAAGCGTCCAAACAACGAATCCTTGTCGGAAATTCGGTGATCGACGCGACCCTGCGCGAAGTATTCATTGGTGGGTTGCGAGTTGTTGAATTGGTATTCCGCGAGTCCGCCGCCGAGGTTGCGTCCATTGGGCATGGGGAAAAAGGTGGACAGATACTGCGGCATCAGCGGATGGATCTGGAACTGCGGACGTCCCGGAAGGATGCCGCGGCGCGCGTCGGCATCGGGAACGTTGGTGAGCCCGGCGACGCCCAGGCGCTCGATCAGCGACTCAAAAGCCCCGAAAAAGAAGGTCTTCTCGCGCCGGATGGGTCCCCCAAGCACGCCTCCGAACTGGTTGCGCTTGAACGCCGGAATCTTTCTCGCGGCGGGGTCGAAGAAATTCTTGGCATCCATCGCGGAATTCCGGTGAAAGTGGAACAGCGATCCATTGAATTCGTTGGTTCCGGATCGTGTCACGGCATTGAGAACACCACCGGAAGACCGTCCGAATTCCGCCGAATAAGCATTGGTCATCACCACGAATTCGCGCACGGCTTCGACACCCAGCAGCACGCCCGCCACCGATCCCGGAGTCTTGTTATAGACATTGTTGATGTCCGTGCCATCGAGCAGGAAGCTGGATCCTTCGGGGCGGGCGCCATTGATCGAGATTTTCGGAGTGCGTCCACCCACGACGTCGTTGCCGGCGGAGGTGAGTCCGATGACGCCGGGCTGCAGCACCGCGAGTTGTTGAAACGAACGTCCGTTGAGAGGCAGGTCGCGCATCTGGCTTTGGTTGACGAGTCCGGTGAGGGATCCGCTGACGAGGTTGATCGGGCTGACGTCTTCGGTGACGGTGATGGAGCTGTCGGTGCGTCCGATTTCCAGGCGGAAATCGATGAGTCCGTCCTGGCCGACGGCGAGAGTGACGCCCTTGCGAATGGTGGTTTGGAAGCCCTGCGCCGAGGCGCGGATCTCGTAGCTGCCCGGCAACAGTTGCGGTTCGCGATAGCGTCCTTCCGTGTCGGTGGTGAGGGTCCGCGAGACATTGGTTTCGGTGTTGCGGATTTCGACGGATGCGTTGGCAATTGCGGCTCCTCCGGGATCGAGGACGGATCCCTGAAGGCTGGCTCCTGTTGTTTGCGCCCGCATCGCATAGCACAAAACCAATAGAAGTGAGAACAGTTGAACCTTCATTCCAGAATTGTTGCGCAGATCAACCGAGACCACAAGCACCTCAAGGCACTTGCAGAGCGCTCTTTGGGAAACGCATCGGACCTTCTTTGGTGATCAACCGCTTGGCCGGTGTCCTTAAGTTGACTGGTTGTGTTGCAAAGACTCGGCGACCTACGGGTAGCCTGGAGGAGCCTATGAAGCGACGCCCCGTGATCTTCAAGTGGCGACAGTTCGAGCCGCAGATCATTCTCTGCGCGGTTCGGTGGTACCTGCGTTTTAGCCTGTCTTATCGCGATGTGCAGGAGTTGCTGGCTGAACGCGGCGTGAGTGTCGATCACTCCACCATCTGGCGTTGGGTCGAGCGCTTCGCCCCGGAACTGCTGTTCCGGCTGCGCCCTCATTTGAAGCCTACCAACCGGTCCTGGCGCGGGGATGAAACGTACGTCCGGGTCAAAGGCCGCTGGTGCTATCTGTATCGGGCCATCGATTCGCAGGGTGCCACGATTGAGTTCTACCTGTCGGAGTCTCGCGATCTGGAGGCCACCAAGCGCCTGTTTCGCCGCGCGCTGCGCCATGGCGCTCATCCTCAGCCACGTGTGATCAACACGGACTTGGCGCCCACCTATATGTCGGCGATCCCCGAGTTGCAGCGGACCGGCATGATCGGTCGGCGCTGCCGACACCGACCGGTGCAGTACTGGAACAACATCATGGAACAGGACCACCGGGCGATCAAGAAGCGGGTGAATGCCAAACAGAGCTTTCGCGCGTTTGGCGCCGCGTGGCGCACGATCGAAGGCTACGAGGCGGTGCACATGTTGAGGAAGGGGCAGGTGCGGTGGGTCGCTGGAGACGATGTCCACCGCCAACTCCTGTTGATGCACACCCTGTTCGGCCTAGCCGCCTGACTCTCCACGAACCGTCGGAATACGGTGCTCCCCGTGTGTGTGGCGGATCTTTGCAACACAAACGAAATTCTCATCGCTAAAAGCTCCGCTTGTCCCCAACCTGCTTGCTCCATTGGTCCAGCCGTTGATGGAGGTCTGTCCGCTTGCGCTGGTCTGTGGCCTGACGGTTGTCCATTTCGAGCGGATCTGTATGCCGGTGGAAGAGCATTGGCTTGTCGTTCTGGTGCAATACGTACTTCCAGCCATCGGGACTGATCACGGCTCGGGCATCCGGTACACCCTGGCCATCGGCTGTCCACTCGATGCAGACATGCCCGTCGCCTGACTTCTTGCCCTCAAGTCTTGCGGCGTGGCTGAACCCTGGCAGATCCCCCCAGTCTTTGTGACCCAGCAGATGAAGCATCGTTGGAGCCAGGTCGATGTGACTGACCGGCTGCGCTACGCGCATCGGGCGCTGCCTGCGGAAAGGAACGCGCAACAACAAAGGAACCCGCACGCTCTCTTCGTACATCACCTGCTTGCCATAGAGCGAATGCGCCCCCAGCATCTCACCGTGGTCGCTTGTGAAAACCACGATCGTGTTGTCGGCTTGTCCTGACGCTTCGAGGGACCACAGGATGCGGCCCAGAGCCTGGTCCACCAAGGAGCACAACCCCGCATAGTTTCGATTCGCCCGCTGCACCTTGGCTCTGTCGCGCACATCGAAGTGGCCAAACTCACCACCCTTGAGCTGCTTGGCGCGGCGCTTGGCGGCCCAGTCAGGATCACGCTCGGCATCAATTCCCGGCCAGTTGGCCGGAATCGGGGCCTCCTGTTCGGAGTGCAAGTCGTTATAGGCGCTGGCGAACGGCGTGTGCGGTTCGAGGAAGTTGACGTATAGCATCCAAGGCTGATTCCGGTTGGCCATGATGAAGTCTGACGACTTTTCGGCCAGGAACGCTGGCTTCGAGTGCCTGGCGGGCATACTCGATGCCATCTCCCTCGAAAAGTAGTTCCCCTCGTCCGGCTTGTAACCGAGACTGGAAAGGAACTGGTGGTATTGACTCCGCGCCTCCGGGTTCCTGCCCTTCGAGAAAAAGCGCCGATAGTTATCCTCGATCGCCTGCCATTCTTCGAAGCCGTGTTGGGCAAAGACCTCATCGCCCAGATGCCACTTGCCGAAATACCCGGTGCGGTAAGAAGAGTCGGCGAGCAACTCCGGCACTGTCTTGCACTCTTGCGGCAGTGGCCGGTTGTTGTTGACGCAACCGCTGGTGTGCGGCCACAGTCCGGTCATGACCGTACTGCGGCTGGGTGTACAAACCGGCTGCGCCACATAGGCTCTGTCGAAGACTATGGACGACTCCGCCAACTGGTTCATCACAGGCGTGCGGTAGGTGTGGTTCCCATAGGCTCCAAACGTATCGGCCCGCTGCTGGTCGGTCCAAAGAAAGAGCAGATTCGGTTTGTCTCCCGGCGCGCGCTGGCCGCCACGGGCAATGGCCGGGGCCAACCCGGCGCCAAGCATGGTTGCGAGCGCCTCGCGGCGCGTGGTTGTCGTCGCTTTCATTTGACAAGGGCCTTCTCTAAAACTCGTACTTGAGCGACGCCTGCTGAATCCGGCCGGAGCCAGCGCCTTGAATTCTTCCAAATGCGGGCGAATTGAGCGTACCCACCGGGTTTGAAAACACGGGCGTATTGGTTGCGTTGAACATCTCCCAGCGGAACTGCAACCGATGTTTGTCATAAATCTTGATGTTTTTCAGAAGCGACGTATTCCAAACGAAGGACCCGGTTCCGAGAATCGGGTTTCGTCCGGAGTTGCCAAGCGTGCCGATGGGGTTGGCTACAAACGCGGTGGTATCAAAGAAGCGGGCGATTCGTTCGGCACGCGAGCGATCTGCTGATAACACCGGATTTCCAACGACGTTCGGCCGGTCGAACCCGACACCCGTTCGCGAGTTGTCGGCGCCCGATAGAATGGCGACGGGGTTTCCGGTCTGTACTGTAACCAGCCCTCCCCACTCCCAGCCCCCAATCATCGACTGGAGGAGGTTGTTGGGAACCCGAATGGGAAGCTGGTAGAGATAAGAACCAGCCCAGCGATGGCTCGCGTGATTGCCATTCAACGCCCGGTCTGCCCGGCGGTTGAAGGGGTCCTGCGGAGACTGCTGAGAAATCTGAGCGAATGAGTCTCCCGAGGTGACTTCGTCAATGGCTTTTGACCAGGTGTAGTTCGCATTCACGGTGAATCCGCGCGCGAAGCGGCGCAGTACCGCAACCTGCAGGGAATCGTAACGCGTGTTCGTGCCGGTCGAGAGCTCTCCAATGCTGCCGATGGCTGGCGCATAGATGCGCCTCGCATTCGTGTTGGCCGTCGTGGCGCCCGGCCGGAACACTGCCGGATTCGCCTGGCGCAGGTTGGCGAGATGCCGGCCGGCGTTGCCCACGTAGGAAACATCGAGAACCCAGTTTCCACCGATCTGCTGCTGGATCCCGAAGTTGTAATTCATCGTGTAGGGATTGCGGACGCCCTGGGCGAACGACTTGGGCAACACCACGGGGGACTGAAAAGTGGCATTCGCGGGATTTACCGCATAAGGGTAAGGAATCTGCTGTCCGGCGTAGGGCGATGAAAGCCGCCGGTTGTTGGTATCCACCACGAGCGCGAAGGGCTGCGGCGATTGCACCCCACCAGTCATTTCGGCGGTGAGCGGCTCGATGAACATGCCCCAACTGGTGCGCACAGAGGTCTTGCCATTGCCGAAGACATCCCAGGCAATGCCCAACCGAGGAGCCGGGTTCCACAACCGGTCCACCAGAGGAAACGCGCTGTCACCCTGGAACACGACACCTTCCGGAGCATTCGGGAACCGTCTCGACCGGGCGCCCGGAACGAATGCCGTCGCCTGGCCGAAGCGCTCCGCCCAGGCGGGATAGGCTTCCATCCGGATTCCGTAGTTCAGAGTCAGCCGGCGGTTTAGGCGCCAAGTGTCCTGCGCGAACACGCTCCAGGGGAAATAGCGCTGGTCGGTATCGAGCGGCGACGCCTGCTGCAGGCGCACCGCACTGCCGAGCAGAAAATCGGCCGCCGGCACGCGACTGGCCGTGCCATCGAAGGTGAACTGTCCGCCCGAGCTTTGGTTGTCGCGATACATGAAGCGGTTCCGCTGGATATCGGCCCCGAACTTGAACTGGTGCGATCCTTTGATCCAGGTGAGGTTCTGAGAGAAGTCCATGTTCTCTGACAGTCGGCGACGGTCCCGGCCGGGGCTGAGCAGAAACCTCCCGCTCACCTGCAATCGCGGAAGTGTAGTCGGACCGCCTGCGTGCACAAAGCTGGTGGCGCCCAACTGATCCAATGTGGTCCGGACGGTATTTGCTTCGTCATAGTCGAAGCGAGTATAGTTCAGCCGGGTCGTCAGCAGGACGTTGGCCGTGAAGGCGTGGTTGTCCTCGACGGTGATCGTATTGAGTTGCTGCCCGTTGCCGACCGGGCTGTAATCCGGAAGCGTGCTGCCGTTGGGGAAAGGATCCGTCCCGACGGAACGGTCACGGAAGTACCTGACATTCAGCCGGTTGTTGCTGCTGAGCACGGAGTCCCAGCGGCCGAGGAACTGATCCCCATCGTTGGCTTCGCTCAACTGGCTCACAAACTGGCCTGTTGGGCGGTTTGGGAGAGGAACATAGCTCTGGACGACGCGGGCTGCGACGGGATCAATCCGCGACGTGGGAATCTGCCGGCCCGGAAAAGGCTGTCCCGTGAGGGGGTCGACGATCGCTTGCGCCGCCGCTGCGAAATTTCCGGTTCGCTCCGCGTCCGTCAGCGGATTGGCATCGGAACTCACTCGATCTCGCCGAATCCGCAGGCCCTGGTAAGTCACGAAGAAGAAGTTCTTCCCGCGGCCGTTGTATAGCTTTGGGATGAGGATCGGGCCCCCGAGGGTCAGGCCAAACTGGTTGAACCTGAGCTTGGGTACATTGGCGGCAAAGAAACTGCGTGCATCGAGCGCATCATTGCGCAGGAAGTGCCAGGCGCTGCCGTGGAACTCGTTTCCACCTGAGCGGGTGACGGCACTCAGAGTTGCGGCACCACGGCCATATTCCGCAGGCGTGCCGACTGTGGCCAGCTTGAATTCCTGCAGAGCATCCGGCGGCGGCAGCAGCAAGCCGGATCCGCGATGGAAGAAGTTCTGCTGCCCGCCGTCCAGCAGGAAATTTACGCCGGTCTGACGGCCGCCGTTAATCGCAAGCCGCTGCTGCGAGAAGCTCGACTCGATTGTAGTGTTCGCGCTGTTGATGCCGGGCGCAAGAAGCACCAGGTCGACGGCATTGCGGCCGTTGAGGGGAAGGTCGCGGATCCTGCGGTCATCTACCAAAATGCCCTGCACGGAACTGCGCGTCTCCACCAGCGGAACATCGCTCGAAACTGTGATTGCGTCTGTCACTTCGCCGAGCTGCAGGGCGAAGTCGAGCTTGATGGCCGAAAGCGCAGTCACCGTGACGTTGCTGAAGCTCGCCCGGCGAAATCCGGACTGCTGGGCAGTCACTTCGTAAGTACCCGCCGGGAGCGCGGGGAAACTGTAAAATCCTGCTTCGTTCGTGCGGGCTGCCCGGCTGACGCCTGTGCTGCGGTTCACCACTTTGAGCTCCACGCCCACAATGACGGCACCGGATGAGTCCGCAATCGTGCCGGCGATTTCGCCGGTGGGGGCCTGAGCTGTGGCGACTGGCGGATGCAGCAGGCTGGAGAGAATGCTGACGAGGAAGAGGTTCGAAAGCGAACGATGCATGAAAGGGATTCCTCCTTGATTTGGTCTTGAAGTTGTCGGCAGCCGACATCCCCGCGGAGCACTTGAGTCTATCACCGCGCCGCTGCCTCTCGTAAGACCAAATGCCGCGGAGATTTCGATCGCAGATCTCCTTTGGCTCCATATTGGTCGCTTTGCACAAAGCGCGACGGCCGTCAAGAGCGGAGTGCTTTCCACAGCCTGGTGTCTTCCGCGACAGTAGAGGACGATATGATCGCGCACGATGACACAACGTGCAAGCTGTTGTGTGAGGATCCAGTGGGTGGCAAGGCATTCGCCAATCCGGTGAGCTACATCGGAGCGGATGGCAAGCAGCACATCACGATCGCTTGCGGGCACGCGCTGTTTGCGTGTGTTGTCGACTCGTGCCCAAATAGGCTCCCGGCGTAACGCCGAGTTCCCGCCGGAACATGCTGATGAAGGCGCTCGGGCTGTTGTAGCCGCAGCGCATCGCGGCCTCGCCGACGGCAGATCCGCTCGCCATGAATTCAAGCGCAACTTGAATGCGTAGCCGCCGAGCCCAGGCGCCCAAGGGCATTCTCGTTTCACTTTCAAACAGGCGCTCCAGCGTGCGCAGGCTGGAGCCAGAATGTGCCGCCGCCTGGCTTAGCGACGCGGCGGGGTTGCCGCGAAGGTACACAGCCACGGCCACTGCGCGTGGATCCTTGGGCATGAGCAACTGCAAGGGTACGCTCGGAATCGTTTTCATCTGATCCAGAATCACGGCGGCCAGTCTCCGGTGGGCGGGCTTGCGGCTCGAGAGAGCTCCCAGTTCAATGCATGCCGAGATGAGTTCGCGCAGCAGCGGAGATACATTTAGAGCGCTGGATCTGCGCGGCAGGTGGCGGATCGATCCGGCCCGGAAGTAGAGCGAGCGCATCGATGCGGAATGAGCGATATGAATGGAATGCTCTACGCCATCGGGAACCCAAAGTGCGCGATGGGCGGGCAGGGTCCATACGCCTTCGCTCACCTGAACCGCGAGCACGCCTTCCATTGCGTAGATCAATTGGTCCCAACCAAAGACCGAGTACTGAAGCGTTTGAGAGGAATGAAACGTGACGCCAAAGGTTCGGATGATGGAACCGTCGTGACGTATTTTCGACATCGATTGACAGAATATCGCAGAACTGCCAACTGCAAACTCATGCAAACATGAGTGCCATGCAGAACAAACTGACACATTTTGCGGTGAATTGTGACGATGTTGAGCGGGGCAAGAAGTTCTACGAAACCGTGTTCGGTTGGAAGTTTGCGCCTTGGGGTCCGCCCGGGTTCTTTAACAGTTCCGACGCTGGCGTGATGGTTGCCGTACAGCAGCGGCGCGAGCTGGCACCGGGTTTGAAGATGATCGGGATGGAGTGTTCTTTCGGGGTCGAAGACATCGATGCCACACAGGCGGCGGTGGAGCAGATGGGCGGCAAGATTCTTATGCCGAAAGTGACCATCCCGGGAGTTGGTACGTTGATCTTCTTTCAAGACACAGAGGGGAATGTGGCGGGCGCGATGCAGTATGAAAAGCGTGGTTGAGTGTGCGCCTGTCTAGAGGATGCGGAAGACCGGATCTGATTTTGGCGTGAAGAGACTGCCTTCGGTGAGGCCTTCTGGGGCGAAGCGTTTGAGGCGGGGTTCTAGGTCGTAAGGGTGATGCTGGAAGGCCTGGACGATGTCGCGGACTTGATCGGCGGTTTCGTGAACGAACTCAATCCTTAAGTGGTGGATCCCTGCTCGCTGCCATTGTTGCAAGTGCGCGGCAGCGTGTTGGCCAAGCTGAGTCAGCAGTTGGCCAAATGGGCAGAGTATGATCAGCGTATGGCGGTTTCCTGACGCGTGCGGTTTTTGGAAAAGCAGGCTATGACGTGGCGGGCTGTCTCCTTCTGAAAGCTCTTTGGAGGAAAAAAGTGGACCCGAAGGACAAGGAAAACCATTAGGCTTATGCAAATACGCTGCTGGACCGGAGAGGTTGTCGAATACCCCGCTGAGTCGCTGGTCGGTGCCGATCTCAGTGGAAAGAACTTGCACAGAGCCGATTTTTCCAACGCTGATCTGTCCAACTCAAACTTCAGTCGTGCTGATGTGCGGAGTGCTGAGTTTCCAACTGCCAAACTAGACGGAGCACGGTTCATCGAGGCGAGAGGTATGAATGCGTACTTCGCTGGTGCTAGTTGCCAAGATGCCGTTTTTAATGGTGCGATGATGAGCTACGCCAATTTTGAAGAGGCTGTTCTGACAGGAGCGGATTTTTCAGGAAGCGTGCTCGATGGCGTGAGCTTCAATCGAGCCAATCTTTCGGGGGCAAGGATGTGCTGGTCCTCTTACGAATACCCCAAGCTGAGCGGTGCGGTTTTTGACAAAACAACGGCGTGGCCCGAGGGTTTCAATCCTGTGATTCATGGGGCAGTTCTTCGGCCAGGCGACGCTTGAGAGAGAACCTAGCCCCAATGCCCGTCAGTTAGAGACAGACCTCGCTTCAAAGACTGGATAAAGCCATGCATCCCTGCCACACAACCGTATGGGAAAGTTCTTAACTTACTTGCATTGAACCTAGCCCGCCGCACCACTTCCGGCTTGACCGCATAGAAGGCGCCTTGCAGGAGATGGATGTTGCCGGGGCTGGCGCCGATGACTAGCTTTAGCTTGCCGTTAGACTAGTCCGAGTTTTCGTGAGCGCCGATCAAACTGGGAACAGCCTGACGCGTCCCAGGCGAATGAATGAGAAATTTGCATCGTTCAGTCGACTATTGGACATGGATTTCTGGGGAGCACTGAGAGGCGAGGGATTCTGGGTAGATCCGGTTTACCAGTAGGCGGGAGAACCCCTTCGATAGGACTTAAGGAGGGCGGCCGATTCAGGCAGACATTTGGGTCAAAAGAGTTTGTGGCCGAATTGAATCAGCAGTTGGCCAAGTGGGCGAAGTATGATCAGCGTATGGCGGTTTGCTGACGCGTGCGGTTTTTTGAAAAGCAGGCTGTGACGTGGCAGGCTGTCCCCTTCTCCCTTCTCCAGAATGAAAATCAAAGACCTTAAGATTGAACTGCTCACCGCTCTTCAGCCAAGGATGGAGAAGAGCGGATTTAAGTTGCAGAAGAGCAAAGAGCGATTTGCAAAGCGGGTTGAAAGTGGGGCGTGGTGGTTTGTTCTTGATTTCACGGTCTACGAGAACCTACATGTGAAACCTGCAATAGGTTTGCGAGTGGACGCCGTTGAGAATATCTTCCACAGGACTTCGGGCTTCGAGAGCAATTATCAATCTGACACGCCTACGCTCTCGCTGTCGGTGCAGAGCCATATGGGTGATTCGTCGAAATTCGAGTACGTGCTGAGTGGTCTTGATGACGTGAGTGTGGTGCGTACTCAGATCGAGGCCGACTTTATCGGTATCGTTTTGCCCTACTTGGAGCGGCATTCAGAGTTGTCCGAGATCGATAGAACGTTGAATGAGAATCCTGAAGGAGAATGCGTTCACTACGCTATGGATTATCTGCGTTCAGCTCATGGCGTGATCGTGGCGCAATTGGTTGGACGACCAAAGTACTCTGAGCTAGTCGAGACATACCGCCAGAAGTTAGCTCTGATCTCCAATGGCTTCTACCTGCCCAAGTTCGAGGCTCTTGTGGCTGATCTTTTGGAATCGTGATTTGTGGGTCACTTTTGCTGCGGGATAGTTGCAGTCCGTTTGCCCACTTCGAGCTTGACGGCGCAGGAGGCAGCTAGGAGGAGATGGATGTTGTTGTGGTTGGCGTCGATGATGAGCTTGCTATCTGATGGTTCCTGCTCCTATTTGCCATTCCAGTTAAGCAAGAAAGGGGGACAGCCTTCCATGAGGCGGCTGCCTCTTGTCAATCGAAATGTCTAGGGGATTTGGATCGCAGATCTCCTTCGCCTTGACCTTTCTCCTATTTCCGCACACACGATCCTATTACTTCCCCTCGCTGGGTCAAAGCGTGCAGTTGGGTTTGGGAAGGGGGCGGTGTGCGCGAGCCGGCGAAACCTTGGTGGCGAAGGAGGATCACGTGACGATGGCAGTGGATTCGACGGGGATGGGGCTTATGGTGGCCGAGGATTTGCAGAGGCAACGGTTGAAGGGGGAGCTATCGGGTAGCGTTTGAGTCGAGGCAGTGGAGGAGTTGTTGCTGGTAGCTGAGCGGCGTTTGAGAAGAAGCAACTGAAGGTGGCGCCGGGTTTGAAGATCTCTTTCAAGATTCAGAGGGGACTGCGCCAGGATCGCTGCTGGTGCGTTTGCCTAGAGGATGCGGAAGACCGGATCTGATTTTGGCGTGAAGAGGCTGCCTTCGGTGAGGCCTTCGGGGGCGAGGCGTTTGAGGCGGGGTTCGAGGTCGTAGGGGTGATGCTGGAAGGCCTGGACGATGTCGCGGACTTGATCGCCGGTTTCGTGAACGAACTCAATTCTTAAGTGGTGGATCCCTCCTCGCTGCCACTGTTGCAAGTGTGCGGCGGCGTGCTGAGCCTGGGCCCCGAAGACCGTATTGCGGCAGCCCGCATCGGCAACGACGGGATGGCGGCGGCCTTGTTCGTCTTCGAGCGAAATCTCGTGCTCTTCGCAAGGGCGGCCGCAATCGAGGTAGCTGGTGCCATTCGACAGGAAGCGGCAGAAGACGCAGTGTTCGGTGTGGAACACGGGCAAGTGCTGGTAGGCGACCACTTCGATTCGAGCGGGATCGGTCTCGGTGGCGATGGCTTCGATCTGCCTGGCATTCAAGTCGTGCGTGGGCGTGAGGCGCGTGAGGCCCATGTCGAGCAGCATACGCGCGGTGATGGCGTTGGCGGCATTGAGGCTGAAGTCGCCTGTTAGATCCGGGTGGCCCCTGAGTTTATCGAGCAATCCGGCGGAACGAATCAGCAGGCCGCAGTTGAGCTTGGCGAGGAACTCCGCCATCTTGTCTTCGCCCGGCTTGAGGATGCGCGGGCTTGCCACGCGGGCGGGAATGCCGGAGGCCTTCAGCTTTTCAAGCGAAGGCCAGAGCCCGTAAAGATCGAGATAGTCGAGCGTGATGCTGGCGGGCCGGGCCGCGATGGCGGCGTCAAGGTGCCTGGCGGCACGAATGAGAAGGTGTAATTCAAATGGCTTTGGCTTGGCTTCTGTGGGCTGAGTTGCGGAAAGACTCCAGTGTTGGGTGGGCTTGGGTTGGATCGTGGAAGCCTGTTGCTCCAGTAGATCTGTCGCCTGGCGGCGGAGTTGGTTGAGCAGAGAAACAGGGACGAAGGGATTGCCCTCAATGGTGGCTGTGAGCGAGCCAAGGCGGTAGGGCGTATTGCCAAGGCGGCTGAGCTGATCTCGCAGCGTTTCCTCTGTGAGGCCCTGGCGCTCGGCGGCGTCGAGCAGTTGCGGCGAAACAACTCTGATGGGGCCGAAGTGGATGGTCAGCGGTTGGCCGACGATGGCTTGAACCTCGATGTCGATAGGGCGGCGGTAGACCGGCTGAGTGGCTTCGGTGAAAGGCTTGGCGAGTTTGTCGGTGTTGGGGTCTGAGGTGCGCCAGAGAAGGTCGCCTACGCGGATGCGCTGATGGTTGACAGACTGGTTGGCGAAGCCCAGGTCGACGATGTTCTTCTGGATCGGCTTCACCGTATAGATGCGGCCGCCTTCTTCTCTTTCTTGCGGGCTGCGCCAATCGGCGGCATCGAAGACGATGCCGTCGCCGGGCTTCAGAGGAGCCAGTTGGTGCGTGTCGTTCAGCTCGACGCGGACGGCATCGTTGCGGAGTTCTTTGACGCGACCCATCAGAACGCCGCGATGACGAGGGCCGCGGCCTTCGACTACCGTCTGATGATTGGTTCCACTCAGAAAGTAGGGCCCAAGGCCGCGCGAGTAAACCTGCTCCAAATGACTTCGATCGAGCGGCGTGACTTCAAAGTAGCTATCCACCGCCTTGCGATAGGCGGCGGTGGTTAGGGCGACGTATTCGGCATCCTTGTAGCGGCCTTCGATCTTGAGCGAGGAAATGCCGAGCGGGATCAGCTTGGGGATCCACTCCAGCGTGTAGAGGTCGCCGGGGCTGAGCAGGTATCGTGCATCTTCGAGAGGGTGAAATCGATCGTCGACGATGAGATGGTAGGGCAAACGGCAAGCCTGTGCGCATTGGCCGCGATTGGCGCTGCGGCCGCCCCAGGCCTCGGAGCTGAAGCACTGGCCGCTATAGGCAACGCAGAGTGCGCCATGGACGAAGATTTCGAGTTCGCAATCGGTTTCGCGGCGGATCGTGGCAATTTCTTCGAGAGAGAGTTCACGGGCCAGATTGACGCGCCTGGCGCCAAGACGCTGGGCGAGTCGTACCCCATCCGAATTGGTGATGCTCATCTGCGTGCTCGCGTGGATCTCGAGATCCGGCGCGATCTGCTGCACCAGAGAACAGACGCCGAGGTCTTGAACGATGATGGCGTCAGCACCGGATTGGGCGATGGCTTCAATGGCTCGGGCGGCTTCGGTTAGCTCGTTGTCGAAGACCAATGTGTTGAAGGTGACGTAGCCTTTGACGCCGCGCCGGTGCAGGGAACGGATGGCCTCGGGGAGTTCTTCGAGCGAGAAGCCTACCTTGGCACGAGCTGTGAAATGAGTGAGGCCGAAATAAACACTGTCGGCACCGGCTTCAATCGCTGCCTTGAGCTGCGGCCAATGGCCGGCCGGGCTCATGATCTCTGGCTTGCGCATCAATCTCCGAATCGCAGGGTCACAAGCGTGGCCGGGCTGGCGTGAGTATTGATGACGATGAGGCGTGAGTAGTCGGTGTCGTCCAAAGGCGCGATCTTGGTGGCGAGCCGCTCGGCGATTGTGGGCACTACATTCGAATGGGAGACCACCAAAATCGTATCGGTGGGGCGCGCGGACTTGAGAGCCGTGAGGAGCGCTTCCGTATCTTTGGCCGCAATCACTGTGGGCGTAATCGATTGTGCTTGAGCGATCGGCTGTGCTGTTTGGCGGGTGCGCTGCAGCTCGGTCGTATAAATCGCTGTGAAGCGGGTGTCGCGCAGCATTCTGGCCAACAGGGCGGCGCGCTGATGACCTGCGTCATTGAGCGGAACGTCGCCAGTCGGGCCTGCTTTCTCTGCGTGGCGTACCAGAATGATTGTGGCCGCTTGCAAGGGAAGCAGGCAGCAGAGGAGTGCCAAAGTGCGTAGCATGCTCAATCGACGATGCCTTCAAAGAGAACGCTGGTGAGGTAGCGTTCGCCGGCGTCGGGCAGGACGACGACAATCGTCTTGCCCTTATGTTCGGGCTTCTGGGCGATGCGGATGGCTCCGACGGCAGCGGCGCCGCAGGAGATGCCGCACAGGATGCCTTCTTCTTTTGCTAGCCGGCGTGCCATGTCGACGGCTTCGTCGTTGGTGACTTGCTCGACTTGATCCACGATGCTGAGATCGAGTGTTCCCGGGATGAAGCCAGCGCCGATGCCTTGGATCTTGTGCGGGCCGGGCTTGGGGGCTTCGCCGTTGCGCGTCTGTGTGATGACCGGGCTGTGGGCGGGTTCGACGGCGACGCTGAGAATCGGCTTCTTCTTCTCGTGCTTGATGTAGCGGCTGACACCGGTGATGGTGCCGCCGGTGCCGACTCCGGCAACGAAGATGTCGATCGAGCCATCGGTGTCTTCCCAGATCTCCGGGCCGGTGGTCTTGAAGTGGATCTCAGGATTGGCGGGATTTTGAAACTGCTGCAGGAGCACGTAGCGCTCCGGGTCGGAATTGCGAATCTTCTCTGCTTCTTCAATCGCACCACGCATGCCAGAAGGGCCTGGAGTGAGCACGAGGTTTGCACCGAAGGCCTTGAGTACTTTGCGGCGTTCGATCGACATCGTCTCAGGCATTGTGAGCGTGATCGGGATGCCGCGGGCCGCGGCGACAAATGCGAGGGCGATGCCAGTGTTGCCCGAGGTGGGTTCGACGATTTCCTTGCCCGGGGTGAGGAGCCCCTTCTGTTCCGCGTCCCATATCATCGAAGCGCCGATGCGGCACTTGACGCTATAAGCTGGGTTGCGACCTTCGATCTTAGCGAGCACGGTGGCGCCGGCTCCATCGGTAACGCGGTTGAGACGGACGAGCGGCGTGCGGCCGATCGCAAGCGAATTGTCATTGAAGACGTTCATGAACCTAAATCTCCCAATTGGCGACGTATTGATTTTGACGAGCCTGCCAATCTTCCGCGAGCTGCTGGAAGTTTGTGTTGCCGAGGATCGACTCGATCGATTCGTCGACACGCTTCCACATATCTTCAAACCCTGCGGTGGCGGTGCGGCGTTCGCTGGGGCCATCGACGTGTCGGATGACATCGCCGACGATCAATTGCGAGGCGGGACGGGCGAGCATGTAGCCGCCGTCGGCACCCCGGCGGGATTCGACAAAGCCGCCCTGTTTCAGGTTGGACAGGATGAGTTCCAGGAACTTCTGCGGAATTTTCTGGCGTTTGGCGATGTCGGCGATGCGAATCGCCTCGCCGGGTGGTTGAGTCGCGAGGTCAAAAATTGCCTGCAGCGCATACTCGGCCTTCACCGAGATTTTCATGATCGGAATCTCCCCTAAACCTATAGACTATCTCGTATGCGACGTCGAGAACTAATGGGGATGCTGCCTTTGGGTTTGCTGGGGGCGAGTCCGGTGAAGATTACCGGCGTCGATACGCACAAGTGCCGGATGGATGGGCGTGAGTATTTGTTCGTCGAGGTAGTGACGGACTCGGGGCTGCGAGGGCTGGGGGAAGCGTCGTTGCCAGCGCGAGTGGAGATTGCTGAACAGGCTGTGAAGTGGCTGGCTCCGCGGCTGGTGGGCCGAGAGGCGAGCGGTGTCGAGGCGCATTGGAACCGGCTTTATTACGAAGAGAATCGCTGGCGCGATGGCAGCGTGCTGATGACCGCGCTGAGTGCCATCGATATTGCGCTGTGGGATATCGAAGGCAAGCGCCTGGGCGTGCCTGTGTGGAGGTTGCTTGGCGGTAACAACGAAAAGCCGATGCGCGTGTATTGGTCGCACTGGAGCAACAAGCTGGCGCGGCGCACGCCGGAGGCGATTGCGGAGTTGGCGAAGAAGACCGTCGAAGAAGGTTGGACTGCGGTGAAGTGGGTGATTCCACGGGCGGAGAACGAACAGGTGCGGTTGCGTCAGGTTGTGAGCGAAGTGGAGGCCATTCGGAAGGCGGTCGGGATGGAGCTCGATGTGTGTCTTGAGATGTATGAGACCTATTCGATGCGGTCCGCTCTGGAGTTGGCGCGGGCAGTGGCTCCGCTGAAGGTGATGTTTTTGGAAGAGCCGGTCTGGCGGGAATCGAATGCGGCGCTGGGGGCGATTGCCGCTCAGAGCCCGGTGCCGCTGGCAGGTGGAGAAGGATTGTTGAACCGGTGGATGTTTCGGGAATTACTGGAGGCCAAGGGAGCGATGATCATTCAGCCGGATATCATTCACTGCGGCGGGATTACGGAGATTCGCAAGATCGCTGCGCTGGGCGAGGTGTACGGTGTCGAGATTGCACCACATATGTGGTACGGTCCGGTGGCGCATATGGCGAGTGTGCAGTCGATGGCTGGGGTGAGGAGCTTCCTGATGAATGAGTGGGATGGCTACAACATGGAGCGCCTGCATGAGTTGACGGGTGGCACGTTGCCCCGCGTCGTTAAAGGCCATGTGCGATTGCCAGACACGCCGGGGCTGGGGTTGAAGATGGATTTTGCGGACTGGAAGAAGCGCTTCCCCTACAATTGATAGCAGTGCTTTCGATCGACGAACAAATGGCTTATCTGCGCAAGGGCTTTGCGGAAATCATCCGCGAGGAGGATCTGCGCGCGCGTCTGGAGCTGTGTCAGAAGGAAGGGCGACCCCTTCGTGTGAAGGCGGGGTTTGACCCGACGGCACCTGACCTGCATCTGGGGCACACAGTGCTGATTCGCAAGATGAAGCACTTTCAGGATCTTGGACACGCCGTAATCTTTCTGATTGGCGACATGACGGGCCTGATTGGCGACCCGACGGGGCGCAACGCCATGCGGCCACCGATGACGCGGGATGAATTGAACCGCAATGCCGAGACCTACAAGGCGCAGGTATTCAAGCTGCTCGACCCGGAGAAGACCGAGTTGCGATTTAACAGCGAATGGCTGGAGCCGCTTGGTTACGAGCAGATTGTCCGGCTGACCTCGCATTACACCGTGGCGCGACTGCTGGAGCGTGACGATTTCGCCAAGCGCTATGCGGGCGGAATTCCCATCTCTGTGCATGAATTGCTGTATCCGCTGGCGCAGGCTTATGATTCTGTGGCGCTGCGTTGTGATGTGGAACTGGGTGGAACCGACCAGAAGTTCAACCTGCTGGTGGGCCGGGCGATTCAACAGGATTACGGACAGTTGCCGCAGATTGTGGCGACGGTGCCGATCCTTGAAGGCCTGGACGGCGTTGAAAAGATGTCGAAGTCCAAGGGCAATTATGTTGGGATCACCGAGCCGCCAACCGATATGTTCCGCAAGCTGATGAACATGCCGGATGCGCTGGTGGCGCGTTACTACGAGTTGCTGACGGACTTGCCAATGGAAGAGATTGCTGTGCTCGATCCATTGACGTCCAAGAAAGACCTGGCGTACCGGATCGTGCGTGACTTCCATGGGGAAGACGCCGCGGCTCGCGTCGCGGAGAACTGGGGCAGCGTGCCGTTGCCCGAAAATCACGCCGAAGCAACCGATGCGCGCATCAATCGCGTGCTGGTGGCGGCCGGCCTCGCGTCGAGCGTTGGCGAAGCTGACCGGCTGATCAAGAGTGGCGCTGTAAAGGCGGGAAACTCAGTGACGCTTGAAGCTGTCACCAATCCAGCGCAGCGCATGGAGCCGGGTGAGTTTGTTGTGCGTGTTGGGAAGCGGTACCGGTGGATTCAGTTGAAGGTGGCGGAATAAATGGCGATCATACGACGCACGATTGACTGGAAGCTCAAGAGCCGTACTCTGCGGCTGGGGCAGCGCACATTTATCGTGGCGCCGATTGCCCTTTCACCCGCCAACGAGGGGCCTCGTGCCTCTGACCCGGATCGCGTACTGGCCAAGGCGATTCAGCTCGATGAGCAGGGTGCGGATGTGATCGATCTTGGTGCCGAGCCCACGCGGCCCGGCGACAAGCCGTTGACCGTCGAAGAAGAACTGGCGCGGCTGGTGCCGGTGTTGAAGCGGCTCAAGAACAAGATCAACGCCCCCTTATGTGTGAGTACTTACAAAGCTGCGGTGGCCGAAGAAGTTTTGAAGATGGGAGTTGAGATCATCAATGACCCGAGCGGTTTGACCTGGGAGCCGATCATCGCCAAAACGGCCATGCATCATGACTGCGGCCTGATCCTAAATCATATGCGCGGCCGGCCTGATGCCTGGGGCAAATTGCCTCCTGCCAAGGATGTGGTGGGGTTAATTGCTAAAGATCTGGACGCCGCAGTGCATCGCGCCTTGCGAGCCGGTGTTGAGAAGTTCCGCCTGGTGATCGATCCGGGGCTGAGTTTCGGAAAGCGCAAAGAACAGAATTACGAGATCCTGGGGCGGCTGGGTGTGTTGGGCGGTATTGGCGTTCCTGTTATGGTGGGGCCCACCAAGAAACTGCTGGTCACTGCAGCCAACGACCGCGAACTCGAATTCGCGGGAGCCGCAGGTGTTACGGCCGCGATTCTGAATGGAGCTTACATGGTTCGCATTCATGATCTCGAGGCGATCAAGCCGGTGATCGCGGTGGCCGACGGCATCTTGAACCAGTGGCGTGTAGATCGCTGATATGATGCTCGACGATGACACGTCGAGGATTGCTCTCATCTCTTGCCGCGCCTGCCATTGCGGCCGCACAGACTCCGAACCGCGACTATAGCGGACAAAGGCCGATTCGATATCCCGAGCCGGATGTTGTGGTCGACGATCCCAGCTTTGCCAAAATCAAGATCGGCAACACCACGATTCAGCGACTTGCGCAGGGATTTCTTTGGGCCGAAGGCCCGGCCTGGCACGGCGGCGGCAAGTATCTCGTTTGGAGCGACATCCCGAACGACAAGCAATACCGCTGGATCGAAGATGATGGGCATGTCAGCGTGATCCATCAGCCGGCTGGCTACTCGAACGGCAATACGTTTGACTATCAAGGTCGCCAGATCTCGTGTGAGCACGGCAACCGGCGCGTGCTGCGCTATGAGCTGAATGGCAGAACCACGGTGCTTGCCGACAAGTTTGAAGGCAAACCTTTGAATGCCCCGAACGATGCGGTGGTTCACCCCGATGGCGGCATCTGGTTTACCGATCCAGGCTACGGGAGCCTGATGAATTACGAAGGATTCAAGACCGAAATCCCACTGATCAAGGAAGCGATTTATCGGATTGATCCGATCACGGCAAAGATTGAGAAGGTTGCCGACGACATCTACAAGCCGAACGGGTTGTGCTTCTCGCCTGACTACAAGAAACTCTATGCCGCCGATACGGGAGCCACGCACTATGAAAAGGCGCCGCGGAACATCAAGGTTTGGGATGTTGTTGATAGCAAGCGGTTGAGTGGTGGCAAGGAGTTCGCCAAGATGGGCAATGGCCTGGCCGACGGGATTCGCGCCGACAACTACGGCAACATCTATGCGGCAGCCGGCTGGGTAGGCGAAGGCTACGACGGCGTGCACGTTTTCTCGCCCGCTGGCCAGCGGATTGGGCGCATTCTCCTGCCCGAGATCTGCGCAAACGTCTGCTTCGGCGGCACCCGACGGAACCGGCTCTTCATGTGCGGGAGCCAGTCGCTGTACGCTGTGTATCTTGAGGCGGTTGGGGCGCACATCTGCTGACTTTCATTAAGCTTTCGCCCCATTGACACCGCACTGGAAAGCGAATATGCTGGCTGCAATTTGCCCTAAAGGCAAAACTCTCAAGGGGGATTTACCCAATGCAGCTCAGTTCACTGCGCAGCTTAGCGCTGCGCTGTCTGATTGCCGCCTCGCTTTGTAGCTGCGCGGCTCTTGCTCAGCAATCTTCAGGTTCCATCCGCGGTGTCGTCCGAGACGCACAAGGTGGACTGGTTCCAGGTGCCAAGGTGGTGCTGGTCGATGTGGCGCAAGGCGATAACCGCGACGTCACGACCAACTCTGAAGGCGTTTTCTTTTTCAACCCACTCAAGCCATCGATGTACAAGGTTACGGTCGAGGCGAGTGGATTCAAGAAGTATGAGCGGAGCGAGATCCGCGTCTCCGCCAATGACCGGCTCGACTTGCCGGACATCCAACTTGCTGTTGGCAACGTAACGGATTCGATCACGGTGGAAGCTTCCGGCGTGATTCTCCAAACACGCGGTGCTGAAAAAGGCGGTGTGTTGACGGGGAACCAGGTAATCAATCTGGCCTTGAACGGCCGATCGTTCCTCGATCTCACTCGCACGGTTCCCGGCGTCGTACCGACTGGCGGAATCGGTGGATCCGTGAACGGCAACCGCAGCAATCAGAACAATCTGATGGTCGACGGTGTGACAAACATCGACACGGGGTCGAATGGTGGCCAGCTTGCGACTATGAACATCGACCAGATCGCCGAATTCAAGATCCTGACGAATTCGCAACCGGCGGAGTACGGGCGTTCCTCGGGCGCGGCGATTTCGGTGGTGACGAAATCCGGTACGCGCGATCTGCATGGCACCGGTTACATCTTCCATCGCCATGAAGGGCTCAATGCGAACAACTGGCGTAACAACATGGAAGGCCGCGCACGGCAGCTCTTCCGCGACAACACGGCTGGCTTCAATGTCGGCGGTCCTGCTTACATTCCCAAAATCAATCCGAATCGCGACAAGCTGTTCTTCTTCGTTGGTATCGAATGGCAGAATCGGCTGTCGCCAAATGGGCTGCGCAGTGTAACCGTTCCGACGGCGAACCAACGCGGCGGGAATTTTCAGGGAACGACGCAACAGGATGGACGCCCTGTGTTTATCCGCGATCCGCTGAGCAATCAGCCTTGCGATCAGACCAGTGGCGGTGGGGGTTGCTTCGCCAATAACATCATCCCAGCGAGCCGGATCAATGCCGACGGCCAGAAGATTCTGAACTTCTATCCCACGCCGAATGTTCCGATCGACCCGCAATTCAACTATCAGACGCAGGTGTCGGACACATTCCCGCGTCGCGAGAATATTTATCGTGGCGACTACAACATCTCTGACAAGTGGCGCTATTACTCGCGCTTCATCAAGACAAAGTCCGAGCAGGATCGCGCCTATGGCCAGTGGAACGCGGACTACAACATCCCATTCGCGCCGATGAACTTCGGCAACCCGGGTTGGAGCTGGGTGAACAACCTGACCACCACGATCAATCCGACGCTCACCAACGAATTCATTTTCGGCTCGTCGAAGAACGTGCTGAATATTGACCCTGTGGACAAGACGTTTGACCGATCAAAGTTGGGCCTGTCCTACAAGATGCCCTTTGACGGCGACACGCTCGGGCTGGTGCAGAACTGGCGCTTCGGTGGTGTTCCCAATGCCCCGTTCACCGGCTTCAACGGTACGCCCTTCCGCAACTTCAATCACACCTACGACATCACCAACAACGTGACGAAGGTGCTCGGCCGCCACACGATGAAGGCGGGGATTTATTTGCACAAGAGTTTGAAAGACCAGACCGCGTTCACTTCGGTAAATGGCGATATCTGGTTCGATCACAATACACAGAACCCAGGCAATACGAATTGGGCATTCTCCAATGCGCTGCTTGGCAACTTCGACCGGTTGGCTCAATCGAACAAGGTTCTCAACGGGCAGTACCGCTCGTGGAACATTGAGTGGTTTGTGCAGGACAACTGGCGGCTGAACAACAAGCTGACGCTCGATTACGGGCTGCGCTTCTACATCATCCAGCCTCAGTATGACGCGGCGCTCCAGACCTCGTCGTTCAATCCGGCCCTTTTCGATAACGCCGCCAGAGCTCAATTGATCCAGCCTGGGCGCGTCAATGGTGTGAACGTCGGGATCAATCCGGTTACCGGGGCGACGGTTCCCAACGCTCTGGTTGGTTCGATCATCAACAACAATCGCGGATTTGTGAACGGTCTCTACGCGAATGGCATGGGGCTTTCGAGCTCCAGCAGCTATCCGCGCGGGCTGATCAACAGCCGCGGCGTTCACTATGCGCCGCGGCTTGGCATTGCCTATCAGGTCAACGAAAAGACGGTGGTTCGCGCTGGCTTCGGCATCTTCTACGACCGGTTCCAGGGAAACCCCGTATTCGATATGTTGCCGAATACGCCCTCGACGATCCGGCCCACATACTTCTTCGGCAACCTGAACACTCTGCAAAGCCTGCAGGGTTCGTTCTTCCCTAACAATGTGCGCGGCTTTGATATCAACGGCGATGTGCCGACCACTTATCAGTGGAACCTCACGGTGCAGCGGCAGTTGAATCAGCGGACCTCGCTTGAGGTTGGCTATGTCGCTAACAAAGCAACCCACATTCTTTCCACCTATGACCACAACGCGATGCCCTTCGGCTCGGCCTGGCTGCGTCAAAATCAGGACCCGCGTTCGGCGAACCTGAATGCGACCAGCTTTGACGGCCGCACCGCGCTGCCGCTCAATCTGTACCGTCCTTATCTTGGGCATGGTGACGCGGTACTGACCACCTTTGGTGCATGGTCGAATTACAACTCACTCCAGGTGAGCTTGAACAAGAACAGCGGCAAAGGTCTGAACTATGGCATCGCCTACACCTGGTCGAAGGCCATGGGCGTTTCCTCGGGTGACGGCGATCGCTTGCACCCGACGAACTTCCGCATGGCAAACTATAGCCTGCTCGCCTTTGACGTGTCTCAGATGGCCGTTTCAAACTTCATCTACGACGTGCCTTCGCTCGCCAAGACTTTCAAGGCGCTCGATAACCCGGTCGGCAAGGTGGTGTTCGGTGGCTGGCAGGTGTCCGGTCTGATCTCGATGATTGGTGGTCAGCCGACTGGCATCGGCCTGAACTTCCAGGGAATCGGCGGCGAACTGAACCGCGTGTACACGGGTTCGGATTCCGTCGGGCCACGCATTGTGCTGAAGGGCAATCCCGTCCTGTCACGCGGCAGCCGGAACGACCTTCGCTATTTCGATACCTCTGCTTTTGCTGCGCCTTCGATCGGCAGCCAGGGTCTCGAATCCGCCCAGCGCATTGCTCGCCTGCCTGGCGTCAACAACTGGGACATCTCGGTGTTCAAGAACATTGGGATGGGCAAAGAAGGCCGCTTCCTGCAGTTGCGTTGCGAAATGTTCAATGCACCGAACCACACGCAGTTCAATGGCTTTAACGGCACGGCCACGTTCAACCAGACGACGGGGGCGATCACCAATCTGCCTACGGCGCTCGGTGGTGGCGGTGGACGCTTCGGGTTCGGCGCTGTTACCGGCGCTCGCGACCCTCGCTTCATTCAGCTTGCGGCGAAGATGTATTTCTAAGCTTCGTCGGCGAATCAAGGAAAAGGGGCCAGCCTTCGGGTTGGCCCCTTTACTTTTTCCGGATGCGGTGGTCGGTAAAGGTCAGGTAGGGTGCTGGCGTCGCCTTGGGCATGTGGCAGGAGGCGCAATCCGGGGTGCGCGGGCAATTGCCTTTTGGTGCAGCGGCATGGCAGCCAGAGCAGGTCTTGTCGTAGGCAGCGCTTGAGGCGAGCTTGTCGTGAGGGTCGTGGCAGGAAACACAAGTGAACTTTCCACTGCTCTGTTGGTAGCACTTGCTCGCAAGAAACCCAACGGGAGCAAAGCGGACGCTCATGGGATCTTCGAGCTCCGGCATGGTTGAGACGTAGTCGCGGGAGGGAGAACGATGGCAGGTGGCGCAAGCGGCAACGGAAGTGTCTTTGCGAATGGCCATTTTTACCGGATGGCTCCCCTGCTGCCCGTGGCAGCTCTCGCAATGCACTCCAGGGCGCTCTCCCGTTTGGTGGCAGCCAAAGCAGCGCGCGGCGTTGGTTGCTGATTGCACGACACCTTTGGCCGATTCGATGTCGGTGGATGGCTGTAAGGGGTGGCCTGGCGTGAGGCTCAGCTTGCCGGTCGAGGCATACCAGCTGAGACGGGCCTCCACCCATTTATCCCCATCGCGAAATACGGGCGTGCGGGCATAGTGCCCTGCGCCAAACAACCAGGTCAGAGGGATCGATTCCGACCGACCGTCTCGCTCAATGGTGACGCCCTTTGCGTCGAAGCGGTAGCGCGTCCCGCCGCGCTCGGCGAGAGTCTTTCCCGCGAATCCTTCGCCATCATAGGCTTTGAGCGTGAGCGCGTGGCTAGTTTTTCCCTGTTGCGCGACGATGCCCGAGTGGCAAGGCGTGCAACCGAGCGCTATTGCTGTTCCGAGAACAAGTCCTGCTGCGTAGCGAGCTCCTTGGCGGATAGCCGCTTGACTGCGGCGAAGGCCTTCGCCGCCTCGGCCTTGCGGCCAAGACTTTGGTGAATCGTTCCTAACAGATAGTAGGCCTCGCGATAATCGGGGGTTGCGGCAATCGACTTTTCGAGACAACTCACGGCCTCCGGGCTGCGTTTCGTCTGCCAGACGAGCTTGGCCAACTGGTAGTTGGCGCGAGCATGGCGTGGCTTCTGGGCGAGGCTTGTGCGCAGCAGACGTTCAGCTTCAATCTTATCGCCGCCGGACATGGCCACGGCGGCACCCAACGTAAACTTTGCTTCCGCGCTGTCCGGGTGGAGATTTAGCTCGTTGCGCCACTCGGCAACCGCCTCGGCCGTTCGCTTTTGCTTCCAGTGCACAGCGCCCAGATTGAGGGCGAGCGTAGGCAGGTTGGGCGACAATTGGCGTGCCTTCAGAAGCGTCTCCAGGGCTTCGTCGAGCCTGTCTTCGGCAAACAACGCCTGGCCGACCGTCAACAGTACTTCAGGTGAGTTGTTTTGTGCGAGCAGCGGCCCGAGCAGCTTTTGCGCCTGAGCCACGCGGTCGCTGCGCAGATACGCCGTCGCGAGCCCAAGTTGAACGCTGGCATCGCCAGGAAGCAGCGCCTCAAAGGCGAGCGCCGCTTCTGTGTATTGCTCCAGTTCCAGCAAGGACAGAGCCCGAAGCTGCATTGACTGGCGATGGCCTGGCTGCGCCTTCAGGAAAGCGTCAAACTGGGTCACGGCCTGCCCCCAATTGCGTGCCTTGAAATACGCAATTCCCAAATTGAGGCGGAGTGGAGCCAGGCCGGGTTGCAGCGCCAATGCCTTGCGATATTGCGTGATTGCACCCGCGAAATCCTCCCGCCGGGACAGCACCGAGCCAAGATTCGCGTGAGCCTCGACATGGTTCGGATTCGCCTTCAGATGCGCTCGGTACGCCTGTTCGGCCTCCGCCAGCTTTCCGCTGCGGAGCAGTTCTCCGCCCCGGTCGTACAGGCTCGATTGGGCCAGGAGCAAAATCAGGATCAGCGCGTTCACTGCTTGCTATTTTAAACCCTGATAAACATTGGGCGAAATGCTAAAATAAAGGGTTGGCAAACGATACCGAAAACCCCCAAGGCCCGGGCGGCAAAGACCCGGGCGGTAACGACCCGGCGGCCCAGCTGCCATTAGGCGAAAACCCCAAGAATCACATCCCGATCAATATCGAAGATGAGATGCGGCGTTCGTACCTCGATTACGCGATGAGCGTAATCATCGGGCGCGCTTTGCCCGATGTACGTGACGGCCTGAAGCCCGTGCACCGGCGCATTCTCTACTCGATGAACGAAATGGGTCTGCAGTGGAACCGGCCGACGCGTAAGTGCGCCCGTGTTTGCGGCGACGTGCTCGGCAAGTACCATCCTCACGGCGAAGGCGCTGTGTATGATGCCCTCGTTCGTATGGCGCAACCGTTTTCGCTGCGCTACCCGCTGATCCACGGCCAGGGTAACTTTGGCTCCGTCGATGGCGATCCGCCGGCGGCGATGCGTTACACCGAGGCGCGTCTGGCCAAGATCGCTTCTGTGATGATGGACGACATCGATAAGGACACGGTCGACTTCAAGCCGAACTTCGACGATTCCGAAGTCGAGCCCGAGTTTCTCCCCACCGTCATCCCGAACCTGTTGATCAACGGTTCTGGCGGCATCGCCGTCGGCATGGCCACCAACATCCCTCCGCATAACCTGACGGAAGTGATGAATGGTCTGATCGCGGTTCTTGAGAACCCCAAAATTTCTCTCTCGGAAATGCTCGCCATCATCCCCGGGCCGGACTTCCCCACCGGGGGCCTGATCCTTGGCCGCAGCGGCATTTACGATTGCTACTCAAAGGGCCGTGGATCCGTGAAGATGCGCGCCAAGGCCTTTACCGAAAAGCTCGGCAAAGACCGCGAGAGCATCATCATCACCGAGATCCCCTACCAGGTGAACAAGGCGAAGCTGATCACAGACATCGCCGCACTGGTGAACGAAAAGAAGATCGACGGCATTTCTGATGTCCGTGATGAAAGCGATCGCGACGGTATGCGCATCGTGCTCGAGCTCAAGAAGGGCGAGCATCACGAGGTCATCCTCAATCAGCTCTACAAGCTCACGCAGTTGCAAACCAACTTTGGCGCGATCATGCTCGCTATCGTCAATGGCCAGCCGCGCGAACTGCAATTGATCGACATTCTGAAATTGTTTGTCGAGCATCGCAAGGAAGTGGTGCGCCGGCGCACGGACTTCCTGTTGCGCAAAGCCCGCGAGCGCGAGCACATCTTGCTCGGCTTCCAGCGTGCGCTTGATAACCTTGACCGCGTCATCGAGCTGATCCGCGCCGCCAAGAGCCCGCGTGAGGCTCGCGACACCTTGATCGCCGAGTTCGAATTCACCGAGCGCCAGGCACAAGCCATCATCGAACTGCAGTTGCAACGCCTCACCGGCATGGAACAGCAGAAGATCCTCGATGAACTGGCTGAAATCCAGACCCGCATTGCCGAGTACCTCGAAATTCTCGGCAGCGAATCGGTGCTCAAGAAGTTGATCATCAAGGAATTCAAGGAAGTCATCAAGGAATTCGGCGATGCGCGCCGCACCGAGATCATCGAAGACACGGGCGACATCAACATCGAAGACCTCGTGCAGGTGGAGGACATGGCCGTCACGGTTACTCGCAGCGGCTACCTCAAGCGCACCAGCGTCGACACCTACCGCCGGCAATCGCGCGGCGGCAAGGGGCGTATTGGCATGGGCACCCGCGCCGAGGACGTCGTGGAGCATCTGATTATCGCCTCCACGCACGACTACCTCCTGATCTTCACCTCGAAGGGCCGTGTTTACTGGCTGAAGGTTTACAACATCCCGGACGCCGGCACGGTTTCCAAGGGCAAGAACATCAACGGCCTGATCAACCTGCAGCCGGACGAAGAAGTCAAAGCGTGTTTGCCGGTGCGTTACTTTACCGCAGACAAGTTCATCGTCATGGTGACCAAGTACGGCGTGATCAAGCGCACGGAGTTGACGGATTTCGACAATCCAATGGCGCGCGGCATTATTGCCTGCACGCTTGATGAAAACGATGAGCTGATCTCGGCCAAGATCTCCAATGGCAAGAATCAGATCTTCCTCGCCTCGCATGAAGGCATGGCCGTTCGCTTTGATGAGGAAGAAGTCCGTTCCATGGGCCGCCAGGCACGCGGCGTGACAGCGATGAAGCTCGAAAAGGGCGACTACCTGATCTCGGCCGAAGTGGTTGATGAGACTGCACTGATGCTTGCCATCTCCGAAAAAGGAATGGGTAAGCGCACGAAGCTCACCGACTATCGCCACTCGGGCCGCGCCGTTAAGGGCGTGATCAACATGAAGGTGACAGGCAAGACGGGCAAGGTGATAGCGACACTACCGGTGACCGAGGAATCCGACGTGATGATCATCACCAAGGAAGGTCAGATCATTCGCATCGAATCTGCCCAGATCCGCCAGAGTGGCCGCAGCGCTCAAGGCGTGAAGCTCGTGAATCTCAATGAAGGCGATATGGTGGCCAGCGCTGGCGTGATTCCGGAATCGGATGAGCCGGCTGCTACGGCCGACGATTCGCAGGGCAGCCTGCTGAAAGAGTAATCCATGCAGTTCGTAGTATTCCTTCTGGGGGCAGCCGCGCTCATGGCGCAGATGCCCCCGGTGTTGAACCCGAAAAACATCTACTCCGAAACGACGCTCGGCAAAATGAAGCCGGGCGTCGAACGTTATCCGAGCCTGATCTACATTCCGCACACGCGATCGAACACGGTGTGGGTTTATGATCCAGCGAAAAAAGAGATCATCCAGAAGTTCTCCGTAGGCAAGGGTAAGAACGTCGAACCGCAGCACGTCGTGCCGAGTTGGGACATGACCCGGTTGTTTGCCACCAATGACCTCAATAACACTCTCGCCGAGATCGACCCGTCGACGGGCAAGCTGCTCAAGATTCACAGCGTGCCTGACCCCTACAATATGTACTACACGCCTGATGGCAAGTACATGGTGGTAATGGCCGAGCGCATGCGCCGCATCGATCTGCGTGACCCGCAGACGATGAAGCTGGTCCATTCGATCCCAGTGCCCTGCAAGGGCGTCAATCACGCCGATTACTCGGGCGACGGCAAATACATGATCGCCTCCTGCGAGTTCTCGAGCGAGATCCTCAAGATCGATATGGTGAAGTACGAAGTGCTGGGCTCGATCCGGATCGAAGGCGGCGGGATGCCGCAGGATACCCGCGTCGGGCCGGACGGCAAGACCTTCTTTATCGCCGACATGATGACCCATGGGATGCACGTAATCGATGGAGACTCGTTTCAAAAGATCGAGTTCATTGCAACTGGCAAAGGGTGCCATGGTTTGTATCCGAGCCGCGACACACGGCAGCTTTACATCACCAATCGCGGCGAAGGCACAATCTCTGTGATGGACTTTGCCACGCGCAAGCTGGTTGGCAAGTGGACCATGCCCGTCGGCGGTTCGCCCGATATGGGTGGCGTCTCGGCCGATGGAAGGATGTTCTGGGTGTCGGGGCGCTATCACCATGAAATCTACGGATTCGATACCACCACCGGCCAACTGGCCGATCGCGTTAAAGTGGGCCGCGGACCCCATGGGTTGTGCGTGTTTCCGCAGCCCGGCCGCTACTCGCTCGGCCATACCGGCAATTACCGCTAGCCCGAATTTCTCGCAAATAAATGGCGAAGGGCCTTCAACCGTGGCATAGCTGATTTGTCTAGAGTCAGTTAGAGCACAAGGAAGAGAGGCCTTTGCTATGACAGCGTGTATCCAACAACGCTTCGAGTTTGAAGGGCATTTTTCGAAGCAAGTGTTGGCGGAGTTTGATGGGGAGCAAAGCAGCAGCGACGGGTGAACTCTGCTGCTGTGGGAAGTGGACCGCCGCTTGCGTTTGACGGCGCGGTTGGCTGCCTGCTTTGCCGACTGGCGGGACCAATGACGAGTGGAGCACAGCGTAGCGGAGATGTTGAGGCAACGGGTGCATGGGCTGGCTCTGGGCTACGAGGATCTGAACGATCACGAGCAACTGAAGAAGGATCCGATGCTGCGTTTGCTGGCTGGCAAGAGCACGCTGATCCGGCTGGAGCTGAGCACCGGAATGACGAGCCGTCACAAGAAGGTGCACTACTAGCGGGAGACTCTCGACGAGTTACTGCTGGATCTTTTTGTGGAGAGCTTTGCCGCGGCTCCCGAGGAGATCGTGCTCGATCTGGATGCGACGGATCTGCGGCTTCTCAGCCGGAGAGGTTGGAGGCCGAGGGAGCGGGAAGTAACCTCAAAGGACCGCAATCCGTCTGTCCGTGGCCGCGCCCAATCAATAAGGCCCTAACTACGCGAACTGTTCGAATTGACGACAGCAGGGCTGCAGCGTCCTGTTGATCCCGAAGCGATGATTGAAGCTCGTACCCCAGATCCCTCCAAAGCAAAAGCACCGCAAGCCGAAGCCTGCGGTGCCTTTGATGCCACTGTGGAATCGGTTAGAAACCTACGCGCAGGCCAAACCGGAAGACTCGTTCGTCGATGCCTTCCCGTCCGGTACCACGCACACCGGTGATCTCCATAAAACGCGTGTTGGCTACGTCCGATACCGGAGCCGCAAAGTGCGGCGTATTGCTCAGGTTGAATGCCTCGACACGGAACTGGATGTTCACACGCTCGGTTACGCGGAAGGAGCGGAAGATGCTCGCATCCACGTTGATGACACCCGGGCTTTGCAGGAGGTTCCATCCGGCAGTGCCGAAGCGAGCCTCGCGTACCTGGCCAAATGCTGTGGGATCAAACCACTTCTGGCCAGGACCGGCACCGCCGATCTTCTTCACCGTGGTGTTGAGCAGGTCCGCCCGCTGAGCATTGCCTGGGGCGTTCAAGTCCGTACCAGGTGCCGTCACCGAGAAAGGAGGACCGGCGTAGGCCGATATCAGCCCGTTCAACTGCCAGCCGCCCAGCAGCGCGCTGCCGATGCCGCTGGTCAAGTACTTCTTGCCCTTGCCGAACGGAACTTCGTAGATGCCGGTGAACTGGAAATTGTGCGGAGAATTCAAATCACTCACCGCGCGATTCAGATGGAAATACTCCGGCAAGTGAATGCGCGGACCGCCATCGGAATTTACGTTTCCAGCTGTGCCCATGTTCTTTGAGAAGGTGTAAGCAAACAAGGTCTGCCAACCGCCGGAGAAGCGCCGTTCGAGTTTGGTCTGTAGCGAGTCATAGGCGTAGGTGCCCAGGCCAGTCACCTGGATTGTATTGGCGAAGCGGCCAAACCTCTGCGCAAGCGGACGCCCGTTGTTGCCACCACCCACAGGCCCGGCATTGCGGTTGAGGTTGCCCAACTGATTTACTGCGCGGGTTGCCACGTAGGCGGCTTCTGCCACCCAACCGCCAGCGAGACGCTTTTGCAGTGCGAGATTCCAACTCTGGATGTAACCACGTGTCCACTGGTTCGCGATCACTGTATTGGCTTCGACAAATGGGCCGATGTCGATAATGCCGTTGCCGAGATTTGGAGCCGCAATCGTTGGAATCCCCGCATCAAACTGGCTGGCCGCAGTCCATGCATCCCGTGAGGTTTGGTTAAAAGGAATCAGCAAGGGGTGATTCGTCCGGAAGGGACGCCCCAAGTTATAAGGATCGTTTGTGATGCCGTAGCCTGCGCGAATCACAAAATCATCTGCGAGGCGATACGCCAGGCCAACGCGCGGGGTAAAGCGACGCTTGCTCTCATTCACACCGCATCGGAGGGGCACAGCGCCGACGCCGCAAACGAGCATCTTGTTAGTGCCGAAGTCGTATTGTTCGAGGCCACGGTCAGAGCGGGTCGGGAAGGGGAAGTACTCCCAGCGAACGCCGAAATTGAAGGTCAATTTGTTGTTTACCTGCCACTGGTCGCGCACGAATGCTGAATAGAGATTGGTTCGAGTGGTGAAAACATCTGGGACCATCAAGAGGCGGCCCAGCGCATTGGTCTGGCCGAGCATGAACGAGCCCCAGGCATTGTATTCAGTGGTGTTGGGGGCGATGGCACCGCCGGGCATCACGCGGAAACTGGTCTGCCCGCCGGCGAAGCCAAAGCCACCGGAAGCTCCCCACGGTGCGCCCACGAACTCGGGTTGGGTCTGGTTCAATTGCTGCTGGTAGAAATCTGTCCCAAAGCGGATCTGGTGCTTGCCACGATTCCAGTTCGCGTTGGCCACGTATTGATACTGCGGATCGCGGTTGATGTAGGGCATGAAGTTATTCGCTTGCCCGAAGTTTGCGAATCCTGCCACTTGAAACTGCGGCATGCCTCCTTCAAAGAAGCGTGGACCATTGGTGCCCGGCAGCTTGAAGACATCCAAGCCTACCTTTTCTTCAAGGCGAGGCTGGCGGGAATCCCCCTGCATGCGCGTATAACCGAAGTATGCGTCGACAATAAAAGTCGGATTCACCACATAGGTGCCTGCGAAAGTTGTGGAATAGGAATTGCCCAGCGCCCGGCCTACCTGTCCACCGGCTACCGGATCTCCGCCTAACTGTTCTCCGAGTCGACCGGGATTCCTCACACGGTAATCGAGGAATGACAGTCGACCATACATCGTGAGCTTCTGGCTCGCGTTCCAGTTCACTTTGGTGTCCAGGGTGTCGCGATCAAAGGCGTATGCATTACCAGCGAAGTAGTTGTTGACTGTGCCAGGTGCAGTTGGCGTGGGGAAGAGTGCCGCGATGCGGACGGCTGCCGGGCTGAAGCGCGAAGCCGGAATCTGCATGTTTGGAAACGGTGTCCGGCCGAAACTGGTGGTCGCGTCTCCCGTCAGGGGATCAAACACGGGTCGTCCCGCGATCGCTCCAGAAAGATCGCCACTACGCATGGCTGGGGTCGGAATCGAAATCAGTGAGGATGCAAACTGGCGGTCGCGCGAACCTTCGTAGCTGGCAAAGTAAAACAGCTTGTTCTTGATCACCGGTCCACCAACGGTGCCGCCAAACTGGTTGTATACCAACTTTGGCATCTTCTGGCCGGCCGGCAGGAAGAATGGCTTCGCCTTTGTCGCGTTTGAATTGTGATATTCGAATGCGGATCCGTGCAGTGCGTTGGTGCCCGACTTGATCTGCACGTTAATCGCCGCGCCGCCAGCGAGGCCCTGCTCGGCGTCGAATGAGTTGGTGACGACGTTTACGGTTTCGATCGACTCCAGCGCTGGAACGTAGGCGACGATGTGCGGCAGCCAAACGTTGGTTGAGGACGCACCGTCAATACGGGTGTTGTTTGAGCTTGAGCTGGTGCCGTTCACGTTGAACTGCAGAGCGCGCGATGGATTTGCAGGTACCGAGTGAGCATTGCGCGGTGGTGAGAATCCAGGGATCGTCACGAAAAGTCCCTGATAATTACGGCCAGGAGGCACTGGTACATTCAGCAGTTCTTTGCTGGTGACTTCCGCTCGCACTTCGGCGCGATCTGTCTGCAAGGTAGCGGCGCTGGCCTCAATGGTTACGGACTCGCCGACGGCGCCAATCTGCAGTGCGACATCGGCTCGAGTCACATTGTTGATGACGATGTTGAGTCCTTGTTCTTTCTGAACCTTGAATCCGTCTTTGGTCAACGTAAGGTCATAGCTTCCGGGTAGCAGGGTGGCAAAATTATAGGTGCCACTTTCGTTGGTCGTAGTGTCACGGGTTTGTCCTGTTTCCGAGTTCTGCAACACCACCCGGACGCCCGGAACGGCTGCTCCTGAAGCATCACGAACATTACCAGTCAGAGAACCGTGCAAAATCTGCGCATGACCGAATGAGGCAAACGCGAGCAGACACATTAAGGAGAAATATAACCGCATAGAAAGACTCCAATGAGAATTCAACCACTCGTCGGAAGTATATACCAGCAAAACCCGCAGTTACAATGGAGGCTTGGCCGTCCGCAGAATTCCATCGAAGCTCCTGGTTTGGTTTGCACTGCACGCTCTGCTCAGCTGCCAGCGAACACCCCCGTTTCCCTCGATTGACATTGGCAATTTCCCCACGCTTGTCGGCCAGGCAATCACGGAGGCATTTGACGCGGCTAAAGCGCAGCCCCGGGACGCTGGCCTGACACTTCGCCTTGGCATGACATTACAAAGCCACGGGCAAGTGCGGGCGGCGCTCGTCTGTTACGAACGTGCCTTTGCTCTCGATGCCAATCGATTCGACACTCTTTACTATTGGGGATTCGCACTCGCTGAAAATGGACAAAAAGAGGCGGCCGTCGAGCGGCTGCGGCACGCTCTTCGGGTGAAGGCGGACTCGTTGCCGGTAGCGCTGAAAGTCGCCGAATTGACCCGCGACGTAGCCTTGGCGAAAGATCTTGTACAGCGCTTTCCGAATGAGGCGACTTCACACTATCTAGTCGGTCGTGCTTCCAGCGGAGCAGATGCGATTGCGGCCTATCGCAAGGCGCTTGAGATCTTTCCCCGTTATGGCGCCGCACAATTTGCGCTGGCCGCCGAATACCGAAAGACCGGACAGCCAACTGCTGAACTGCTCCGTAACTATGAACGAGACAAGGCGGCCGTGCCTCCGCTGGATGACCCTGAGGGCCTCGCGCTCGACGAACTTGCTATCAGTACAACAGGCTTGCTTCGACGTGCGGAGCGCGCGGACAAAGCCGGCAAGGTCGATGTAGCCCTCGCCCTGCACCAAAAGGTGTTGCAGCAAGACCCGAATCTTGCCGAAGCTTGGATCAATCTCATCTCGATCCATGCGCGCCTCAATCAACCGGAAGCGGCGGCTCAAGCCTATGCGCAAGCTCTGAAGCTCGCTCCCAAGCGTCCGGATACACACTACAATTTTGGCGTTCTGTGCCAGCAGCAACAGCGTCTGGTCGAAGCTCGCACAGCGTTTCTCAAGACGATCTCGCTTGACCCTAGAAATGCTGATGCCTACCTGAACCTTGGCAGCATGGCTGGGCAGCAACAGAAATTCGACGAAGCTGCGGCGGCATTCAGTAAAGCGATTGAGGCGCGACCGGACTACGCCGCGGCACACTATAACCTTGGCCTGATTCATGCGTATCGTCGTAACTTCACCGCTGCGCGCGCCTCGCTCCTCAAGGCTCGGGAACATGCCAACCAGCCATTGGCCACTGTGATCGAAAAGGATCTAGCCCGCCTTCCATGATGTGGACGAAGCGCATGAAGATATGTCTGTTGACCTCGGTCGGCATTTGTCTGCTGGCTGTTTCCTGCACAAAAAGGCCCGTACCGCCCGAGAAGCCCTTCCGCGACGAGGCCGCCGCAACCGGACTCCGCTTCCGCCACCAACCCGGCGCGCAAGGCAAGTTCCACCTGCCAGAGATCATGGGCTCAGGCGTTGCTTTGTGTGACTTCGATCAGGATGGCGACCTCGATGCCTTCCTCATCCAGGGTTCGCCCGGCTCAAGCAACCGCTTCTTCCGCAATGAACTCGTACCCAGCGGAAAACTCACTTTCGCGGACGCAACTACTTCGGCGGGGCTGACTCACGAAGGCATTGGCATGGGCGCCGCCATTGGCGATATCGACAACGATGGCCGACCCGACCTGCTCGTCACTTACCTTGGCCGAAACGTGCTCTACCGCAACAACGGCAATGGCGCCTTTGAGGACGTCACAAACGAAGCCATCGCCTTGCCGGACCGGTGGTCGACCAGCGCAGCTTTCTTCGACTACGACCGCGACGGTTGGCAGGATCTGGTGATCCTTAACTACATCGAGTACTCCATCGCTACCAACCAACGCTGCTTCGCCCCAACGGGCGAATTGGACTACTGTACCCCCCGGGTTTATCGGCCGGCCGTGGCGCATCTCTTCCACAATGACCGGGGCAGCTATCGCGAAGTACCCAACGCATTCTCAGCGGCCCTGGGTCCCGGTCTCGGCGTTACCGTCCTTGACGCCAACGACGACGGCTGGCCGGACCTCTTTGTCGCCAATGATTCCATGGCCAACCATCTTTGGATCAACAGGCGCGATGGCACCTTTGCCGAAGAGGCTCTGGCGCAGGGCGTTGCCTATGGAGAAGATGGAGTCGTGAAGGCCGGCATGGGTGTGGCACTGGGCGATTACGACAATGACGGCCGTGAAGACCTGCTCGTGCTGAATCTGATGCGTGAAGGTGCCAGCCTCTTCCGCAATGTGAGCAGCGGTAATTTCACCGATGCGTCCCTTGCGACCGGACTTCATGCTCACACTTTTCAATACACGGGTTTTGGTGCCGGTTTTGCTGACTTCAACCGGGATGGCAGACTCGATCTTTTTCTTGCCAATGGCGGCGTTACTCGACGTGAAGAGCAACGGGGCCAACCTTATCCGTTCCTCGAACAAAATCTGTTGCTGACTCAAGAAACCGACGGACGCTTTGCTTCAGCCGCGGTGGGCGAAGCTGCCGTCAGCAGGGGTGCGGCCTTTGGTGATGTCGATAACGACGGCGATGTCGATGTGATTGTGAACGTGAACAATGGTGAGGCGCGGTTACTGATCAACACCATGCAACCAGGGAACTGGCTTGCCGTGACAGCATCGGGCCCCGGTCTCGGGCTGGGCCGCCGCGTGGAGGTGAGTGCTCCTGGCTTGCCAAAGCAGGTGCGGGTGATCAGATCGGCGTTTAGCTATCTTTCAGCGAGTCCGCCTGTAGCCTGGTTTGGTTTGGCAGGGGCTAATAAAGTGAAGATTGATTCGGGTTTGGAAGCCACTGTGAATCGAGTAGTCCGACTTCGTTAACTCAGGCAAAGCGACGGCGTCATTTCACAAGATCGCCATAGAGCTCAGGCCGCCGGCCCTTCATCGGCCCGGGGCGTTCTCCCTGATCGAGTTGGATGCGCGCCAGAACAAACTGATCGCGCTCGCCATCGTTCTGTGCCAGTACCTTGCCGTGGGAGTTGATAATGAGCGCTCGTTTGGGATGAACGAAGGCCAGATGTACCCCATTCTCATAGGCGCGCACACGCATCATCAGATCGTTCATCTCACCATAGCCGCCCCATGCGGGTACGAGAATCAGCCGTGCTCCTTTTAGGGCTAGAATTCGAGATGTCTCCGGCAATTGGCGATCGAAACAGATCAAGGTGCCCCAGGGGCCATGTTCCGTCTGTATGACCGGAAAGTCTTTTCCCTTGGTGTTGAACGGCTCGTCGTCGGCAGTGTGCGACTTCGCATAGTTCGAGGCCACCTTGCCCGCCGGGTTGAAAAGCACGGCCGAGTTGTAGACAGCGCCGCCGCGCCTTTCAGCGAAGCCGACCATCAGGTAAACGCTTAACTCTTCCGCCAGCCCGGCCACACGGCGCAGTAGAGGGCCATCGATCTCTTCGGCGATGGCTGTGTAGCGCTTCTGTTCGAGCCCTGGGGTTCGCTTCTCATTGCCGACGTAACCTTCGAGGTAACCCTCTGGAGCTACGATTACCTGCGCACCCGCTGCCTTGGCTCTCCGAGCGTATACGGCGAGCTTTGCGAAGTTGGCCTCCTTGTCCCAAGGCTCGGGCGTCAGAGTGAGGGCCGCGATAGTGAAGGATGAGTCGGCCGCGGCCAACAGGCTGGCCATGATCAGTGCGATGAGGAGTCGCATCGTCCGCTATGCTATCTCACAATCGTCTAGAGTACCAATCTCTCGCGATACGGCGGATTCCCCCAGCCATTCGATTCCGTATCATTCGTAATGACCATGGCCGGGGCATCCCTTTCGAGAAGTCTTGCCAAGCTGGCCGCCAGCGTCTCTAGTTGCGCCGCTTCGGTAGTAAGGCTTCCTTCCTTAGTAATGGCCAATCGAACGCGTCAAGATCTTGGGTGGAGTTCGGAAGTCACAGAATTGATTCTCCGGCCACAGACAAACCTTGCCGCCGGAGCAGCCGGTCAGCATTACCCCCTTTTCGCAGATCAACATGAGACCGGTGCTGGGCATCGTAATCTTGGAATCCAACTCGATGGGCCGATGGGGAAGCACCCCTCCCTCATACCAATTCATGGCATGCGGCGGTTGGTGGCCGCGGTCCCGAGTCGATTGTCGCCGATCTGGAAACTGATAAATCAAGTAAACACACTCACGCTACGATCATTCCAGGCAATGGCGCAAAACTGCGGCGCCTCCCGCAAGTCCCTCTTCCTTCGCGAAGGCGACGGCACCATCCGCCGCTTGTTTGGCGGACGTGTCACCGAACACCTCGTCACCGAACAGCCCCAGGTCTCCAACCACCGCGCCAACATGGTCGTCCGCAATGAAACCGGCGAACTAAACCACGTCGACTTCCAGTCCTCCAACGAAGCAAACTTCGGCCTCCGCATCGCCGAATACTACATCCACCTCGTCGGAGTCCACCGCCAGCACAACATCCAAGCCGTCCTCTGCCTCGGCCGCGACCACCTCCGAATGGACCCCGGCTTTCCTCCCCTTCTATGGCCTTCCGCTTCGAAGTCGTAAACCTACGCGAAATCGACGCCGCACCCCTGCTCGCCAAGGCCGAGTACATTGCCGGCAAGGAGAATCCGCGCTTGATAGTGACGAGCCTTGAGCCGGAACAGCACAAAGGCCAAGCGCTGTATGAGCGGCTGAATTGTGCGCGGGGTGAGATGGAGAACCGGATCCAGGATCATATGACGCTGTTCGCCGACCGCATGAGCACGGAGAGCTTTCGTGGTAACCAACTGCGCTTGTATTTATCGACGTTTGCTGATACGCCGCTTTGGGGATTGCGAGAGGAGGCGCCGGGAAGCACGGATCTGGCCAAGGCCCAGCCGCAGACGTTGAGGCTGAAGCTGCTCAGGATTGCCGCGACTGTTCGTGTGACGGCCCGCAGGATCTGGGTATCCCTGCCGCGCTCCGATCCGCTCAAAGATGTGTTCCGGCAAATGCCTGTTGCCTGGTGCTGCTGTCGATTTTTGCGTTTTTTGAGCCTTCGCTAGTCCTTCGCTTTTAGGGATCCATGGAGGCGGTCAGACGGCTAGTGATAAATGCGGGCTAGCCCTGTCTGGGGAACTTGCGCATCGCCTTGTGGATCGCCTTCCAGCGCTGCTTCTCGATCAGTGCCGCGCCCAGGTCAACCTGCCTCTGCGCGTGATCGGCTTCGCGCCGCAGCTTACGCCATGCTGCCAGTCGTGCAGGATCGATCTCCTGTCGCACCATGCAGCCCGGTTCGGCATCATGCTGGCAATCACGAAAGCGACAGCGCTCCGCCACTGACCGAATGTCAGCGAAGACTTCTTCCACAGACTCTACGCCGCCGAGTAATTGCAACTCGCGGATGCCCGGAAGGTCCATGAGCAGCCATCCGTGATCGAGCAGAAACAACTCTCGGTGCGTTGTCGTATGGCGGCCGCGGCTGTCGTGCTCACGCACGGGTTGTGTGGCTTGCGCCGCCTGGCCGGTGAGCCGGTTTACGATCGTAGATTTGCCGGTGCCTGAGGAGCCAGCCAAAGCTGCTGTTTCGCCAGCCCCAATCAGCTCGTGCAAATCTTCCATGCCCCAGCCTTCTGTAGCGCTCATTGCAAAGACGGGGATCCCGCTGGCCAGGCTGCGGGCTTCGCGCACTACTGCCGCAGGATTGTCATGCAGATCTGCCTTATTGAGAACCAGCACCGGGCGGATGCCGCCCTCCTGAGCCAGAATCAGATATCGCTCCAGCCGCCGCGGGTTGAAGTCATGGTCGAGACCCGTCACCACCAGCAAAACATCGAGGTTCACTGCAAGAATCTGTTCGCGTGAGGTACGGCCAGGCTGCTTGCGCTCAAGTACCGTAGCGCGATCCAGAACCGCCTCGATCGCACCTCCCTCTCGAAGGGCCACCCAATCGCCGGTCGTCGGCCAAAGTTGCCCTTTCTCGCGCAGCTTGCCTGCGGGTGAAGCCGCTTGTTCACCGGCTTCTGTCCATACCAGGTAGTGATCGCGATGGGATTGTGAAACACGGGCGGGAATACAGCCCGGAAATTGAATCATCTGCCGTGCGAATCGGTCGCTCCAGCCGATGGAAGAAAGAGTCATTCGAAATTGCCTTTGTCGCGTGTTGATCCACACGCGCGGGGTCCGCGTCGTTTGAGGGTGTGGCTAGCGGTTGGTCTCAGGCAATCTCAGCGAGTAGCAAGTCTCATTATAATGAGGTCATGCCGACTCTGGTTGCAATTCAAGGAACCACTCCGATGCCAGACCCTCTCCTGCTTGAGAAAAAGCAGGAACACCTGATTGCGCTTCTGCGTGATATGGGCAAGGTGCTGATTGCATATTCGGGCGGAACGGATTCCGCGTATCTGGCGTGGGCGGCGAAGATGGCACTGGGTGAAGATGCGGTGGCCATTACGGCGGATTCTCCGTCGATTCCGGAATCGCACAAACGCGACGCCGTTGATTTTGCCATCCGGCATGGAATCACTCATGAAATGATTCCCACGAGTGAGTTTGAGAATCCCGCCTACGTCGCCAACAATCCAGACCGCTGCTTCCACTGCAAGGATGAGTTGTTCCGCGTGATGGATCAGATAGCCACCGAGCGGCAGGTGGAGCACATTGTCTATGGCGTCAACGTGGATGATCTGGGCGATTACCGTCCCGGCCAAAATGCTGCCAAGATTCACCAGGTGAAGTCCCCGCTCGTCGACGCTGGCCTCACAAAAGCGGAGATTCGTGAGCTTTCCCGCCTGGCAGGCCTTGAGACGTGGGATCGTCCGGCCGCTGCGTGTCTTTCCTCACGAATCCCCTACGGAACCACTGTGACTCCCGAGAGAATTCGCATTGTCGAAGACGGGGAAGAAGCCCTAAAGGCTCTGGGGTTCCGTCAGTTCCGGGTCCGGTACCACGACAAACTCGTTCGCATCGAGATTGCGGTGGAGGAAATGGACAAAGCGCTGGATCTTGGATGTGCTGCAAAGATGACCGCAATCTTCAAGGGGCTTGGTTTTCATTACGTTACGCTCGACCTCGAAGGCTATCGGCAAGGTTCTATGAACGCGGTCCTCATGTAGAAAATGAGTCTATTCCTAGGGGCTACTTAGGGTATACACCGCATTTGAAGCAATCCAAAGTAACGTTGCTCTTCCGAATGTAGTGCTAAGGCACTGCAAATTGTGGAGGAGAAAAAACTAAAATGAACAAAACAATGAAGTTACTGTGGAGCGCCCGGATCCTGAAAGACACCAAGGGTCAGGACTTGATCGAATATGCTTTGTTGGCCGGATTTGTAGCTGTAGCCGCCGGCGCCATCATGCCTGGAGTCGCCGATAGCATCGGTATGATCTTCAGCAAGGTTTCCAACACGATGTCGACCGCCGCATCTCAGGGCGCGTCCTAGTCGTAGCAGCAGTTTCAACGAAAAGGCCCACGCCAAGGCGTGGGCCTTTTCTATTTTTCGTTTTCAAATGAACCCTAGTCGAAAACTAAGTCTTTTCATAGGGTCCAAATCAGGGATTGCCCAGATTGGAGCGGAACAAAAGTAACGTTACTTTTGACTGTGTAGTGCTACTGCATTGCGAAATTGAAGAGGAGAGAATAACAATGAACAAGCTCAAGAATCTGGTGTGGAACCTCCGCATCATCAAAGACACCAAGGGTCAGGATCTGATCGAATACGCGTTGATGGCTGGCTTCGTGGCCGTCGCCGCTGGCGCCATCATGCCCGGCGTTGCCACCAGCATCGGCACCATTTTCAGCAAGGTGTCTAACACCATGTCCACCGCTGCTTCTCAGGGCGCTTCCTAGTCCTGGTTTCAACGTAACCTGTTAAGGGCCCGCGCTTCGGCGCGGGCCCTTTTCGTTTGTGCCAAGCACTAGCAGACATATACTGATGTATGCTCTCCCTGCTGCTCGTACTCGCCCTCAACGCCATCGAAATCGAAATCCGGTTTCCATTGCTCGAAAAGCAGCTCTCGCAGCAAATGTTCACGCAAGACGGGCGGAAGAACGTAAAAGGCACGCCAAGGACAAAATGCAACTTTGCCTACCTGGCGGAACCCCATTTTTCAAGCCGGGAAGGAAAGCTGCTCATCCAGGCCAGGTTTACTGGCAAGAGTTCTATGGATCTATTCGGCAAGTGTGTCGGCTTTGGGGATTCCTTTGGATTCGAAATCTTGTCCGGGTTGACAACCAAAGAGGGTGCTCTGCTGCTCGATCAGCCCACTGTAAAGATTCTTTCGAAGGATTCCTTTTACTCCCGCCAAGTACTCAAGGCGCTTCAGAAGAGTATTGGAGACGCCATCCGGTACCCGATCCGGGACGAGATGCGAAAATTGCTTGCCAACGGCTCAGCAACAGCACCCTACAAGGTGACCATCCCGAAGCTCGAGATCCGCAATATTCAGATCCTCAAAGATTCTTTGCTCGTCGACGTGGATACCAGATTTATGGTTGAGTAGCGCACTTTAGTACCTAAGTCGTATTTTTCAATTTGACACCTCGTCGTAAACTTAGTGCAGCGACCCCTTCCTCCAGAGGGATCCCAAGTGATGAGGCCGCTTTCCTCCAGGGCGGCCTTTTTCTATTTCGCGTCCCGCCAGTTGGGGCCGGTGCCCGTTTCCACAAGCAGAGGCACAATCAACTGGTGCACCCCTTCCATCTGTTCCTTTACCAGTTTTCGCATTGCTTCTACTTCCTCTGGCGGAGCTTCGAGCACAAGTTCGTCGTGCACTTGAAGTAAGAGCCGTGTTCGCCAAGGGCCTTCATTGAGGATGCATTGGATCTGAATCATTGCAAGCTTGATCAAATCTGCCGCCGTACCCTGCAGGGGTGTGTTGACCGCCGTACGCTCGGCAAAGTGCCGCGCATTCGGATTTTTGGAATCAATGTCGGGAATGGGGCGTTCCCGACCAAACAGAGTTCGGCTTATGCCGGTCTTGCGGCACTCGGCGATCGTTTGATCAATAAATCGCTGCACTCCTGAATAGCGCTCAAAAAACAGCTTGATGTACTGTTCTGCTTCCTGACGCGGGATTCCGAGTTGTGCTGCGAGACCAAAGCCAGTTTGTCCGTATACGATGCCGAAATTGACAGCTTTGGCGTTGCGCCGCTGTTCGCTGGTAACCATCAAGGGCGGAATCCCAAAGACTTCGCTCGCCGTGCGGGTGTGGATGTCTTCATTATTGCGGAATGCATCCACAAGCACTTTGTCCTTTGACATGTGCGCCAGCAGGCGCAGTTCGATTTGTGAATAGTCGGCGACGACAAAGCTCCAGCCTGGTTCTGGGACAAATGCGGCGCGGATCGCGCGGCCTTGGGCCGTGCGGATCGGGATGTTTTGCAGGTTCGGGTCGTTCGAAGAAAGCCGACCCGTAGCTGCTCCGGTTTGGTTGTAGGTCGTATGAACGCGGCTGGTGTCGGGATCGATCAGCTGGGGCAGGGCATCGATGTAGGTGCTCTTGAGCTTGGAGAGCTGCCTGTAATCGAGCACCTTCTGTGCGATGGGATGGTCGGCGGCGAGAGCTTCAAGCACATCGGCGGCCGTCGAGTAGCTTTTCGTCTTGGCAGTCTTGCCAGGAGTGGGTAGGCGGAGTTCTTCAAACAGCACCACGCCAAGTTGCTGCGGAGAATTGATGTTGAACGGATGGGCTGCCAACTGGTAGATGTCATCGGTCAGGATTTGGAGTTGCCCTTCGAAATCCTTCGACATGTCACTCAAGACAGCGGGATCAATGCGGATGCCGGTTTTCTCCATTTGGCGGAGCACCGCGATTAGAGGTTTCTCGATGGTTTCCCAAACCGGCCAAAGGTTGCGGGCCTCGAGCTTGGGCTTGAGGTTTTCGCGAAGTTGCCAAATGGCGACGGCCTTGTCTTCTGGCCGTGAGTGCAGGTGGCGTTCGCAGAGAGTATCGAGCGAGACAGCGCTGGGGTCGGCATCATGAAGGAAGCCAAGTAGCTTGACGTCTTCGGCCATATGGCTTGTAGGATTTGCTTTTGAGTCGTAGACGATTTGAGGATTGTCCGGCAACGGGCCGGCGACTTCCGCCTTGCCCTTCGCCGCCGCGATTCTCGAGCCGTGAATCGCATAAGGGCCCTCCAAAGCTTGAAAGAAGTCTGCTGCGGAAAGCTCGGGCAATTCGGCGGAGGTTGTTTCGGGCCCCAACGACTTCAGCAGGCTGAAGAACTCCATCTCCTGGTAGATGGCCCGGAGCAGGGCTGGATCCGGTGGCTGCGTGGCGGCATCCTCCAGCGTCCACTCGATCGGAACGTTCACTTCAATTGTGGCGAGGCGTTTGGAGAGCAGAATCTGATCGCGGTGGGTCTCAAGGATTTCCCGCATCTTCTTCTTCTCCACCTCGGCGGTGCGGTCCAGCGCTGATTCGATACTGGGAAACTTCGAGAGCAGTTCCACTGCTCCTTTGTCCCCAATCCCGGGAGCTCCTGGGATATTGTCCACCTTGTCGCCCTTGATGGCCAGCAGGTCCGCTACCTGGCTTGGAGGGACGCCCATAAATTCCCGGGTCTTCTCTTCGTCGTAGAGCGTGTCGTCCTTCATCGGATTCAGCATGCGGACATTCGAATTGACGAGCTGCAGCAGGTCTTTGTCCGAGGAGACGATGATGACTTCAACTCCTGCTTCCGTGCCGCGGCGTGCCAGCGTGCCAATCAAGTCGTCCGCCTCGAAGCCATCAAACTGAAGAAGGGGAATCCGCATCGCTTCAAGCATCTGCTTGCAGTACGGGATTTGTTCGAGCAGGTCCGGCGGGGTTTCGGTGCGGTTCGCCTTATATTCGGCGAACTCCTTATCGCGAAACGTAGGCCCAAGGCTCTCATAGACCGCAACGATATACTCCGGCTTATAAATTTGAAGGAGCCGCCGCACCATGTTGTGGAAGATGTAGACCGCCTCAGTGGAAGAGCCGCGTGAGGTTCGCATGGGTGGGGCCGAGGAGCGTGCGCGGGCATGATAGGCGCGGAAGATGAAGCCGAACGAGTCAATCAGGAACAGGCGGGCCATGGGAGTATCCTTATGATACTCGGGTTGGAGGCGCGAGCGGGTGGTGTATTCGGGACACACTCTTTCGGCTTGTGTGTTGTATTTGAGACACGTTTTTTGAGTAAGAAAGTTTTACAAATCAATGGTTTACAGAAATCCATAGGCTTGTTACAGTATGGAGTTGAAGTACAAGTCAGAGCAGTGCACTCCCGTCCCGGAGGATTCCATTGCAGTTTGAAACCACCATTCAACAGCCTGTGGCGACACACGGCGTCGGGCTCCATCATGGGGTTCCCTCAAATGTCAGGATTCTGCCCGCTCCCGCAGGCACCGGTATCGTTTTTCAGCGAACGGATCTGAACGGCTTCGAGATTCCGGCTAGTTTTCAACACGTCGCCCGTGTCTCATATGCCACAAGTTTAATGCGGCAGGGTGTGTTGATCTCGACCACAGAGCACCTTTTGAGTGCGCTCTACAGCATGACGATCGACAACGCGATCATTGAAATCGACAATCTGGAGGTGCCCATTCTGGATGGGTCCAGCTTGCCGTGGGTGTTGTTGTTGCGTGAGGCGGGGGTTAAGAAGCTGCGGCGGCAGCGGCGTTATTTGCGGTTGACTCGCGAAATTTCGGTCGAAGGAAACGGTAAGCGGATCCGGATGTTGCCGTCAGACCGCTTTGTTTTGAATTGCGATGTGTATTTCGACCACCCAATCGTCGGACGCCAGAAGCTTGAGTTTGAGGTGACGCCAGACAAGTACTCTGAGGAAATCGCCCCAGCCCGTACTTTTGGCTTTGAACACGAACTCGATCAGATGCGGAATATGGGGTTGATTCGCGGGGCTTCGCTGGAGAATGCAGTTTGTTTCACCAAAGAAGGGGTCTTAAACCCCGAGGGTCTGCGTTATGCCAATGAGCCGGTTCGGCATAAGGTGCTCGATCTGATCGGAGATTTGGCTCTGATCGGGCGGCCCATTCTCGGCCAGGTGATTGCTGAACGCGCCGGTCACGCAATGCACGTGGCACTGGTTTCGAAGATTATGAGCGACCCCACGCTCTATGAGGTGATCCACTTCGATCAGCGCGTGGATCGCGTCGCGCATGCGCTGGTTTCCTAACTTTTTATCCCTCAGCCGGGTGTTTCTGGCGCCTGTGATTGGATGGATGATTCTCAATAAGCATCCTTGGGCTTGGACGATCTTCTTTTGGGTGTCTTGGACGGATGTGCTGGATGGGTGGCTGGCGCGCAAAATGGGAGTCGATTCACAACTCGGCGCCTATCTTGATCCGTTGGGGGACAAAGTCTGGGTGATGCTGGCGACTCTGGCTTGGTGGAAAATGGGTCGGATTCCAGACTTCCTGATGGCTCTGATTCTGGGTCGCGATTTGATGATCCTCTTTGGTAGTGCCTATGTCTACCGCCAGACCGGGCAAAAGGATTTCGCTCCATCGAAATCCGGCAAAGTCAGCACTGTGATTCAGCTCACCATGCTTGCCGGTTGCTTTACTCTCAGCGACGGTTGGTTGCATCTTTTGCAAGGTGCGACGATTCTTGGGACGGTGTTAAGCGGGATGGATTACGTTCGGGCGGGGATGCGCATGCTCAAGTCGCGCCAGTAGTATCATCGACGCATGCCGAAGCTGCGCAAGCGTTTCTTTGAGTGGTTGGAGCCAAGGGGAGCAGGGCCATGCGCTTGAGCACGCGTTCGACTATCTGCTGATTTTCATGATCTTGAGCAGTGTGCTGGTAGTGGTGCTGGAATCGATGCCTGAAATGTCCGAGCATGCCGGCGTACTCGCCGACATAGAGCAAGTGCTGGTTTACTTCTTCAGTGCTGAGTACCTGTTGCGCCTATGGATCTGCCCCGAGATCGGCTAGTATGGTCAGGGTTGGCGCGCGCGAGTGCGGTACGCATTCAGCTGGATGGCGTTGGTGGATCTTGCCGCTATCGCGCCTCATTATTTGATGCCCATGGCGAGCTCGAATTCCGTGGTGGTGCGACTACTTCGTGTTTTTCGGCTTGTGCGCGTTTTGAAGTTTGGCAGATACAGCGCATCGATTGGGATGCTGGGGAAGGTGTTGCGCCTGAGGCGTGCGGAGCTAACCGTATCGTTGTTTCTGGTTCTCGCGCTGGTGACGATTACCTCGACCTTGATGTTTGCCGTCGAGCATGATGCACAGCCGAAGGTGTTTGCCAGCATTCCGGCTTCGATGTGGTGGGGTGTGGTGACGTTAACGACGGTGGGCTATGGAGACGTTTATCCCATTACGGCTGCGGGTAAGGTGGTCGCGGGAATTTCGGTGTTGCTAGGGGTGGGGTTATTTGCGATTCCGGCAGGGTTGTTAGCAAGTGGGTTCAGCGAGGAGCTGGCAAAGGAGAGGAAGCAGGAGAATTGCAAGAAGTGCCCGCACTGTGGCGGAGACCTCTAATCAATCCCGGCGCAGCGCTGTTGCGGGATCGAGCGCAGCTGCTCTCCTGGCGGGAAGCCAAGAAGCCAATGCCGCGGAAGTGGCGAGGATCAGAATGGAAGTCGCGATCAGTACCGGGTCGAGAGGCTTGAGCTCGAACAGTTCCTTCTCGAGATAACTACTACCCAAATAAATCGCTGGAGCTCCTAGCAGCAAGCCGCAGCTGGTCAGCACGATCGCTTCTCGCAACACCATCCACGCCACACCGCCAGGCTCTGCGCCAAGCGCGAGACGGACACCGATCTCGGTGCGCCGCCGGCTGGTGTTGTACGACATCACACCATAAAGGCCAATCACGCTAAGCAGGAGCGCGAGAATGCCGAACGAGCCACAGAGTGTTGCGAACATACGCTCACGCTTTAAGTTGCGGCTCATCAGTTGTTCCATCGTGAGGGGGTCTACTAAGGGCAGCTTTGAGTCGATTGCCTCGACGGCACTCTTGATGGCGGGAAGAATCGAGTTGGGGCTTGCCTTGGTACGCAGAACAACCGTGGCCTCATCTGTCTTGGGGTTGAAAGGCTACCAGACTACCATTGGGCGATCCTTCATGGAATTGAAAGCGATCGCCGGTGCAATGCCGACAACTTCAACAGGCTCGATCTTGCTATTTGGACCGCCAAGCTGGTGGATGCGGAGGCCGAGCGCCGATCTGTTCGGGGACATCGACTTGGCGAGATCTTCGCTGAGGATCGCAACCTTCGGGGCGTTCGGGGCCATATCGGCCATCGTAAAGTTACGGCCCGCCTTCAGTTGCCCGGAAAAAATGTTGAGATAACTGGGGGTGACGCCATTGATGGTCGTGGGGTAGGTTTTTGATTTGCCCACCTCGCGGAAGTCCTCCCACCAGCCTTCCTGATTCATTGGGCGCATCAGTGCGAGCGCCGCGTGCTGAACGCCAGGTGTTGCGGCCAGGCGTTGCTCCAGTTGCAAATAAAAGTTCGGTAGGGATTCTTCGGTGTATCCGGAGGTGCCAGGCCGCAGGCCGAAGACAAGCAGGTTCGAAGAGTCGAAGCCTGGGTTGCGTGTGGCAAGACTGCGCAAGTTCTCCGCAAACAGAACGGCCGCGGAGATGAGGATGATCGAAAGGCTCAGTTGTCCGACGATGAGCAGGCGGCCCGGAGTCCATCAATTTCGCGAAGTCGAACCCAGGCTGCCAAAACCCTCCTTAAGAGCAGAATTGGTATCCAGGCGAGAAGCCCGCCAGGCGGGGAACAGGCCAAAGAGAACCAGCGTGAGGATCGAGATCAAGCCGATCGAAGCGAGCATGGTCGGATCGATGGAGGTGTCAATGGGCAAGTTGTCACGGCCAGCCAGAAACGAGCCAAGAGTCTTGGCCGTGGCATAAGCAAAGCCGATGCTGGACAGTCCGTCCATGGTGGCGAGGATGGCGCTTTCGGTGAGAAATTGTCGCAGCAGTCGGCCCTGGGTGCACCCAAGGCTGATCCGAAGTGCAACTTCCTTGGCACGAGCCGTCGCGCGGGCTAGCAGGAGGTTCGCGATGTTGGCACAAGCAATCAACAACACCAATCCCAGCAAGGCTCCTGAAAAGAGCAGCGGCTCTCGGAAGTTACGACTCAGATCGCCGAGCCCGCGGCTGGCGTCGTCGATCCGGATTGTGGGATCGGCCTTGCCTTGCTTGGCCTGCCCTTTCCGCTGCCAGGATTGAACGAAGGCCACTTGGAGCGAGGGCATGAGGGATTCTGGGGCGACTCCGGAATTGCGGCGGGCAATCACTTGGGAATTCCATGAACGAGGGTCGTTGTAGTTGATCTTGCCGTTGCGGGGTTGAGCGAACCCGGAAGACTTCCACATTGGAGAGTAGATCTGAGCGGAGTCGCCAGGCACCAAGCCATAAAAGGACGCAGGCAGAACACCAATGATCTGGTATGGCTTGTTGTCGATCCGGAGTGTTTGGCCAATGACGTTTGGGTTGTTGCCGAGAATACTCACGAAGAATCCATGTGAGACGACGGCAACCGCGGGTGCGCTCGCTTGATTGTCTTCTTCGCGAATCAAGCGCCCAAGTGCTGGTTGTAGTTGTAGAACCTCAAAGAAACGGCCCCCGACGGGCCGATTGTGGGCGACGACCGGTTTGCCGGCAAAGCTGATGCTGGCTGCCGAAGGAAAGCTATACGCGGAAATGATCGCGCACCCTTCCGTCGCCTTCTGCATATTGCCGATTGCCTGCATCGAAAAGAAATCCGCAACTCGCACTGCTCCGTCCTTGAACATGCTTCCGGCGGCGCCATGAAAGATGATTCGGAAAATCAGGCCCCTGCCAGTGGATGAAGGAGAGCTGCTGGGGCGCCGGTACCGGCAGCGAACGCCAAAGCACTGTGTCAATGAGCGAAATGATCGCGGAGTTGGCTCCGATTCCGAGAGCAAGCGATAGCACCGCAGCTGTCGTAACGACGGGCGCTTGCCTGAGTTGGCGCAAGCCAAACTGAATATCCTGCAGGATCGATTGCAGCCAGGCCCAGGGGGACTCGTCCTGGCATTGATCCTTGATTGGCGCTTCTGTGCCGAATTGCTGCTTGGCCATACGTCGGGCTTCCTTGGGCGTGTGGCCCTGGCGAACGTATTCATCGGTGAGTTCGGCAAGGTGGTGGGCGAGTTCCCGCTCAAGGTCGTCGTTGTGTTGTTGCCGGGGCATGCGCATCGGTTAGGCCTCGAGTACCAGCGAGATGGCCGTCGCGTAGCGGCGCCAATGCTCAAGTTCCGTGCTGAACTGCTTCTTCCCAGCGGCAGTCAAAGAATAGTACTTGGCCATGCGGCCGCTTTCCGATTCCTTCCATTTGGAGGTGATCAGGCCCTTGCGCTCCAGACGGTGCAGGGCTGGATATAAAGACCCCTGCTGCACTTGAAGCACTTCTTTCGAGGTCAGCAGAATGCGCTGGGCGATTCCGTAGCCGTGCATTGGCCCAGGAGCAATGGTCTTCAGGAGGAGTAGATCGAGCGTGCCCTGGAGCAGGTCAGACTTTTTTTGCGGCATAGGTTGGTTGTCTACATATATAGTTTAGCGACACGTGTAGATTGTCAATTTATGAGTGTCAAAAGCTGGGTCGAAACGGATATTAAGCGGAGTACAGAACTTGAACCACGCGGGAGGGATTGGTAGATTGCGTGGCGGCACTCGCGTGGATGGTGAGAGGATGCATCAGTAAAAGGTCGCCAGCTTTCATTTCCGGGGAAGAAAATGGCCGTATGCTGTGACCCCGAACTTCTCTCTCGGTCAGCACGCCGTGTTTGTGGCTGCTCGGGCATAGTTTAAGTGCTCCATCGAAGAACGTGCAATCGTCGAGTGAGAGACGAACAATCAGATGGCGATCGTAATTGGGCTCACCTGCGGCGGCGGTTAGCATTGCCTGGTGCCAGGGTTGAGAGGCAATGCCGCGAGATTGAAAACTCGCCTGAATCACATGGGCGGATTCACCCAGAACACCGGCTGCGAAGGGATGGAGGATATCATCGACGATTCGGATCAGTTCTGCTTCGGTGGGCTTTGTGTCGACAGGTAGTTGCTCTTGCAGCTGGTGCAGCGTTGGTGGCGGGCAAGCTTCTCGGCGGACTTCGAAGCCGTGGTTGTGCAGTTGGAAGTTGATATTCAAAGAGGATTGACCCGCGCTGCCCATTCTAAACCGCCCGGCAGATCGTGAGCGGCATACTCAATGTGTACAACGCGGCGCGGCGTATCGGATTTGGAATGGGCCGAGGCGTGAAATAGCAGGGGTCGCAGGCGCAGGATCTCGCCCGCCATCGTCTCCGGCTGAACAGGCTGGTGGTGGCCTTCCACAGGATCGGAGAGGCGCCCGTTGAGATGCGAGCCGGGAATGAGCTTCATCGCGCCGTTCGACACGGTCGCTGCGTCGAGATGAAGCCGGAGGATGATCATCCTCTCCAATACTTCAGCTGGCGCGTTGGCGTGCAGCACCCCTTCCTTGGTGCTGTAAGCCGAAAAGCCGGCTACGTCCTTACGCGCCTTGACGGGAACGCTGATGTCCTGATGGAAGGGCACATGCCAGTTCGCCTTTTCGATTTTGTTGAAAAAGATCGCGCGCACCGCGAACGCATTCGGGCCAAGAGCTTGCTGAGCCGCTGCAGAAAATGAGCCCTTTCTAACCAACGTTTCGACGAGAGGTGAAAAGAGAAACAAGTTGCGCCGGTTTGGAGAATCGGGCGGGAACTCATGGCGAAGTGCCATTAGCTCTTCGTCGGCAAGCCCGGGCGATAAGATGTCGTAGCCGTTGGTCTCGAGGCTCATGGTGCGGCAGGGGGCCTGCCCGCAGGTCGCGCGGGCGGTGGCGTGCAACAGTCAACGGGGCAAACATCGTGACTCGGGCCATAGGTGCCCAACGCGATGCGGGTTAGCAAATCGCCTCTTCGTTCGAGCACAAGCTCGCGGATCATCGCCGCGAAGCGCGGGTCGTGAGAGGACGTCGGCGTCCGCTTGAGATTCATGCCAAGCTCAGCGGCCAGCAGGCGGGCTTCTTCGTCAAGATCGTAGAGCACTTCCATATGATCGGAGATGAAGCCGATCGGGCAGATCAGAATATCCTTGGTGCCTTGCTCGTGCAGGGCGCGCATGTGATCGAGAATGTCCGGCTCCAGCCAGGGCATGTTCGGCGCGCCAGATCGCGATTGGTACACCAGGTCGAAGCTTTCAACACCGGCCCCGGTTGCTACCAGGCGGCTCGCCTCCGTGAGTTGCTCAACGTAACGGGACCCATTCGCCATCCACATCGGAATCGAGTGCGCCGTGAAGATCAGCCTCGAATTCGGGCTCTCGGCCATAGCTTGCTTCACCCAGTCCACCAGGGGATCAATGAAGCCGGGATGGTTAAAGTAAACGCGCAGCTTGTTGATCTCCATCGACTGTGTTCCCGTAGCTTCCTGGGCCGCGCAAATGTTCTCACGGTATTGGCGGCAGCCGGAGTAGCAACTGAAGGCGCTGGTCACAAAAGCGAATACGCGCGTGACGCCATCAGCTTCCATCTGATTGAAGGTGTCGTTGAGGAACGGGTGCCAGTTCCGATTCCCGAAATAGACGGGGATGTCCGGACCCTGGATGGAGAGCAATCGGGTCAGGTCGGCAATCATCGTCAGGTTTTGCTCGTTGATAGGCGATTTGCCGTCGAAGTGGTAGTAGTGCTCGGCTACCTGTTCCAGTCGTTCGCGGGGCACTCCTCGCCCTCGCGTGACGTTCTCAAGAAACGGCATGACGTCCTCATGCTGATTCGGTCCACCGAAGCTGACGAAAAGAATTGCGTCCGACATATGCTTAACTACTAGGATTCTCCCATGCGAACTCTAATTCTTTTTGTTGCCTCAATCGCATTGTTAATTGGCCAGACCACCGAAGAGAAGTATCGCGATGCTTCCCGCAAGATCCTCGCTGCCGCGATGGCAGACGAAGAAGGCATGAAAAAGCTCACCTACCTGTGTGACCGTATTGGGCATAGGCTCAGTGGGAGCGAGGCTTTTACCCGGGCGGTGGCCTGGAGTGCCCAGCAGATGATCGCTGGTGGGCTCGAAAATGTGTCGACCCCCGCCGTGAAGATTCCGCATTGGGTGCGCGGCCGCGAGATGGCTGAAATTGTTTCGCCCGTGAAGTTGCCTTTGTCAATTCTCGGTCTCGGGATGACCGGCGGCGGTGACCTGACCGCGGAGGTGGTGGGTGTCCGCAGCTTTGAAGAGCTTGAAAAGCTCGGCAAGGCCGGAGTTGAGGGCAAGATCGTTTTGTTTCATCCGCCATGGGTGAGCTATGGAGTTACTGGTGCCTTCCGGCGGAGCGGTCCTTCGCGAGCGGCGAAACTCGGCGCCAAGGCGGTGCTGATTCGCAGTGCGGGAATTCCAGCGGCAAATTCGGCACACACAGGCGTCACGAATTTTGATCCAGGCGTTCCTGTAATCCCGGCAGCTGCTTTGACCGAGGAGAGCTTGGGTGTGCTGGAGCGCTTGGTGATGAGCGGCGAGCGTGTGGTTGTGCACTATATGAGCGAAGCAAAGACGCTACCGGATGCCGATGGGGCCAATGTGATTGGGGAGCTGAAGGGAAGCGAAAAGCCTGAAGAGGTAGTGGTGATCAGCGGCCATCTGGATAGCTGGGATGTCGGGCAGGGAGCGCATGACGATGCCAGCGGCTGCATTGGTCCGCTGCAGGCGCTGATCCTGCTGAAGCAGCTTGGGTTTCGGCCAAAGCGAACCATTCGCGTCGTCTTCTGGGCCAATGAGGAGAACGGAACTCGGGGCGGGCTTGCCTATCGCGATCAGTTCAAAGACCAGTTGAAGAATCATGTCATTGCGATCGAAATGGACGGTGGCACAGAGCGCCCAATTGGCCTGGGCGTGACTGGAGGCGGCGACAAGGCTCTCGCGCAGATGCGGGAGATCGGCAAGTTGCTTGCGCCCATCGGAGCTGGTCTTGTGACGGCCGGTGGCGGCGGTACCGACATCGGGCCAATTATGCGTGAGGGCGTGATTGGCAGCGGCGTCCGCACTGTCGGCAAACGTTACATGGAATGGCATCACACAGCCGCCGACACAATCGACAAAATCGACCCCGTCGAATTCAGAAAGAACATTGCGCAGCTTGCAGTCTTCGCCTTTGTGTTGGCGGATATGGACGAGCGCCTGGGGCAGTAACGCGGCGAATCCACTCAATGCCCCGAAGTTCTGAAAGCAGAAACAACCACATCAAAATTGCATAAGACTCGATATCGTCCAAGTCTGGAGGCGGGTCTGCAGACATTTTAGGAACCTCCAGCTGCCTCGTTCTTGAGGCTCCGAGCGCTTTTGGAACACGATTGGCCCATCAGCATTCGCAATGCGGTTCGAAGAATAACTAGCGGACACCCTCAAGCGGGCCTGAGTTTCCATCAGGGGTGGTCCAGGTGCCTTTGACTGCACTGCCTTCGAGCTTGAGCTGCACTTTGATGGTGGCTTGCGGAGCCAGAATGTCGAACGACATCGTCGAATCCGCGATAGCAATTTTGTCGAGAGGAATCTGCATGCCTTCTGGTGTGCGCAACGAGGGAACCAGCTTTTCACCCTCTGCCTTAACGTCGAGATCAACCTTGGTTGTCGAGCCATTCGGCCGGGTCGCCGTTAGCTTCCACAGCCCAGCGAGGCTAGCTGCCCGAGTGCCTTCGATTGGGCCGGAATCGTCGCCCGAACGCCACAATCCAGAAATCTTGTCTTGCCCATTCGGGGTGAGCTCAATCGCGATGAGATCGTCCTCCCACTGAATTTCGAAGATCGCCTTATCGGCCTCCTGCTTGATGCGGTTCGCTTCGATGGACTTACCGTCCGCCTTGATGACCGCCTTCAACTGGCCCGCATCCTTGCGAAAGGTGATGGCACTTTGGATCGTTTTGCCATCTGCATCTTTAGACTTGAGCTGCCAGGTGCCCAGAATATCGGCGACTGAAACGAAAAGGAATAAAACACTCGTGATCATAATTAGTCTTCTCTCAGAATAGCCAGTGGCTTTTGATTCAGGATTCTGGCTGAAGCGGCCCAGCCAGCGGCGTTAGCGATCAAGGCCGAGCCGACGATCGCAATCGTGAGCGCCTGCCATTCCAACTTGAATTCCGCTTCCGTGAAGAATCGTTTCAGCAGAACACTAGTAAAACCAGTGGCGAGCAGGCTGCCCAAGGTGCCGGCGCATAAGCCCAGCAGAATGAACTCCACACTGAAGATCGTGGCGATGCGGTGCCTCGTGCCGCCAAATGTCTTGAGGATCACCACTTCGCGAATACGGCGAAAGCGTGTGCCCGCAACACTGGCCGCGAGAATGATCACGCCGCCCAGAATTGCGAACGCAGAGATAAATCGGATGACGATCGCAATTTGATCTACCACTTCCTGGATGATGTCGAGAATATCGGCGATGTTGATGATGCTGATAGTTGGATACTTGCCGTAAATTGCCGCTTGTACCTTGGGGACACTATCGGTTTTCACTCTAGCGCCCGCGAAGTAAATTACAGGGAGACCTTGAAGCGAAGTCGGATCCAGAACAAATTCCTGACTTGCTCCCGCTCTCACACTTTCTTGTCTGAAGATGGCCGAAACTTCCGTTCGAAAGTTGCGACCGGCTGAAGTCCAATCGATCACCATGCCTGGCTTGAGTTTCAAGCTGAGTGCGGCGTCTTGGGCGAGAGCGATCTTGCCCGTGTCGGTTGGGGAGTGCCATTTGCCCTCGATCACTTTCGTACCTTTCGGCTGAGTCGCGCTCCAAGTCACCGAGCGCGTTTGAAGAAAACGTCGGCCGAAGCCCTTGAGATCCATTTTGCGAACCTCCTGGCCTTGGACGTGCGTGATCCGTGCGGCAACGCTCGGGATCAGTTCGACGCCCTTTTCAACACCCGGTTGAGAATTGACCAGCTGTGTGACGCCTTCCCGCATCGGCTCTGTGATGTCGATCAGAAAGACATTCGGCATGCCGGGTGGAGCGCTCTCGGCGATCTCGGGGAGCAGGGAGTGCTGCACCAGGTAAATCGTGAGCGTGAACATGACGCCGATCCCGATCGAAACAAGCACGGCTTCGGCTTGATTCCCCGGGCGGTACAAATTTGCCAGGCCGTGACGCAAGGAGCCCCGCGTTAGTGGTGACAACCTTTTCAGACTCTTGAGCAGCACCCAGGCAAAGCCCGCAAGGATTGCCAGCGAAACAGCCAGGCCGATTGCAAACCAACTGCCGAGCCGGACGGCCTCATCGAGCTTTGTGCCCGCAAGCCAGCCAGCTAGCAAGCCCAGGCCGACCAGGATCAGGCCGCCGCAGGCGATCGCGACACGGCTGCGCTTGAGGCGGTCGCGCCAACTGCCTTTGGACCCACCCATGTCGCGGCGGAAAATCGTGTTGGGCTTGATCTCGCGGATACTCAGCAGCGGCGGCAGGGTGAAAAGCAGTGTCGAGAGTAAGCCAGCGATGAGGCCCTGAAGAACACTGGCCCAATCAAAGTAGAAGTCGGGCTTCATCTGGAAGTAGCGCTCGATCAAAGTGGGGAAAGCCAGTTGGACCGCGACGCCGAAGCCGATGCCAAAAAGTCCGCCCAGGCCACCCAGGGCAAGCGTTTGCATCAGGTAGATGCTGATGATCTGGCTCGATCGGGCCCCGAGACATTTCATTACGGCGATGTTGTCGAGCTTCTGCTGCAGGTGCGCGTTCATCGCCATGGCAACGCCAAGCGAACCGATGATCAACGCAACCAGACTGACGAGACTCAAGAAACGTGTCGAGGTGTCGAGACCTCTTGTGATCAGCGGATGGGTTTCGCGGTAATCGGAGACTAGTGCGTCAGGAAATGTCTTTTTCAGCAGCGTGCGAGTCTCATCCACGTTTGCGCCCACCGGTGGGAGCTTGAGCAAAAAACGCTGGGCAGCGCGGCTACCCTCGCTCAGCAGTTGCGTGGTTGCCAGTGCTTTGCGGGACATCATCATGCGCGGCCCGACATTGAGGGAGCCTGTCATGCGGTCGGGCTCTTTTTCGACAATCGCCGAAACGCGAAAATCCTGACCGCCCAGCCGCATCGATTCTCCCACTTTGAGGTCAAGCCGAAGCAGCAGTTCCTGGGCTGCCGCAACGCAGTTTTCGCAGAGAGCCTGAGCGATCGGTTGTGCCGGGCTAAAAACGACTTCTCCGTAGAAAGGGTATTGCGTTGGATCGACGGCCTTGAGCGAGACAAGCACGGGGATCGGATTGCCAGGCTTGGCAGCCATGGTCACCGTCTCGGTGATATTGGTGAGGCGTGTGCCCTTGGCAGCGATAGAATCGAGCACCTGCTGCTGTTGCGTGTCCGGTTGGATAAAGATGCGCGCCGAGACATCGCCCGCCATAAGAGTGCGCGCCTCGGAGTTCAGCATCCGGCGAAAAGAGGTTGAGAAGCCCCGTACGCCAGTGAGTGCTCCAACGCCAACGGCGACGGCGAGGACGACAAAAAGGAACTTGAAGCTCGAAGCCCGGGCTTCCCTCCAGGCGATCTTGCGGGCTGCGCCCAAAGTGAACGACTGGCTCATGCGGACTTCTTTTCGTCGCTCACAAGATGACCGTCGCGGAGGGTAATCACGCGGTCTGCGTAGGTGGAGAGCTCTTTGTCGTGGGTGACCATGACGAGCGTGGTGCGTTCTTCGCGGTTCAGTTTGATGAGAAGGGCGAGAACAATCCGGCCATTGGCAGTGTCGAGGTTGCCGGTGGGTTCGTCAGCCAGAAGAATCGGCGGTTGAGTCATGAAAGCACGAGCAAGAGCAACGCGCTGCTGCTCGCCGCCAGAGAGCTGGATGGGGTAGTGAGATGCGCGGTCCGACAAGCCAACTTGATCCAGCAGATCGAGGGCGCGCTTGGACCCGTTCCCAGACTTTCCAGCCAGCTCAAATGGCAGAAGAACATTTTCTTCGGCCGTGAGGGTGGGGATGAGCTGGTAGCTCTGGAAGACAAAACCGATTTTGGCCCCTCGGACGCGAGCCATATCGTCTTCCTTCAAGTGAGTAATGTCCGTGCCATCCAGCGAAATACGGCCAGAAGTTGGGGCATCGAGGCCGGCGAGCAGGCCCAAAAGCGTGCTCTTGCCGCTTCCGGATGCGCCCATGATGGCAACAAATTCGCCATGCGGAACCTGGAAGGAAATCCCTTTCAGGATTTTGACGAGGTGGGTGCCGGAATCGATTTCACGGGTGACCTGATCGACTTCGACTGCAATTGGATTCGACATGAGGGGGTAGTATTTCTTATTCTGACAGTCGTGAGACTGCTTTCCTTTATTTCGCTTGTATTCTTAGTGACGTTCGGATTTACGGGTTGCGCTCAAAAAAGTTCCGAGCCCGAATCGAAAATCGACATTCCCAAGCCTGGACCGGTGGCTCCTCCCGAGGATACTCGACCGGTGGTGGTTTGCTTTGGAGATAGCATCACGGCTGGCTTCGGCCTTGAAGCGGGTCAAACTTACCCGGATGTGCTGCAGAAGCTGCTCGACGCCAAGGGCTATAAGTACCGTGTCGTAAACGCAGGCGTGAGCGGAGACACGACCCAAAGCGGGCTGGACCGCATCTATCACGCCATGAACATGAACCCCAAAGTGACTTTGGTTGAACTGGGCGGCAATGACGGCTTGCGTGGGGTGCCTGTGGAGCGTACACGGGACAACCTTGTGCAGATCGCCGGCAGATTTCGGGCCAAAGGGAGCAAGGTGGCCATTCTCGGCATCACGCTGCCGCGAAACTACGGGGCTGAATACATTCGGAGATTTGAAGCGAACTTCAAGTTGCTTGAGACCGAGCACAAGTATCCGCTGATGCCATTTGTGCTGGAAGGCGTGTATGGTCAGAAGGGCATGATGCAAACCGACGGGATTCATCCCACCGTTGAAGGTGCCGCCCGCATTGCCAGCAATATCATGAAGTACCTGGAGCCAATGCTCGAAAAGTAATCAGCTCAATGCGTTGAGCAAGCGATCGATGTCAGATTGGTCGTTGTAGATCGATGGGGCGATGCGGATGCGATGGGGGTAAACGCTCACATCGACCTTGGCCGCTTTGAGTTTAGCTCCGTGGGTTGCGGCGGCATCCTTTTTCGCAAAAACGAGAAGCGGCCCGTTCGAGCCGATGGGTGTGAGAGTCTCGAAGCCCAAGCGGGGCATTTCCTTCCTGAGCCGGTCGAGCAGCGGTTGACGGTGTGCCTGGATGTTGGCAACGCCAAGATTCAGAATCTCGCCGAGGGAATGCTTCACCGCAGCCGCCACGATGCTTGCGGTGCTGGACGCTTCAAAGTAAGAAAAGGCCTCCGAGCTGGTTTCGAATTCGACAAACCGTTCTCCAGCGGATTCATGCGGCAGGAGATGGTAGTGGGTGGCCGTGGTTTGACGATAGCCGTAGATGGAGCGCTGGAGCTTGCCGCCGAGGTGGCGCTTATTGGTGTAGAGAAAGCCAAGTCCGAAATCGGCCATCAGCCACTTGAAGCTTGAGCAGGCGGCAAAGTCCACTTCCGATGCCTGAACATCGATTGGCATTGCTCCAGCAGCCTGGATGATATCCGCATAAACGAGAGTGCCTTTGGAGTGAGCTAAATCCGAGACGGCCTTCAAATTGTGTTCATGGCCGGTGATCATCGAGACTTGCGACAGGGCGACAAGGCGTGTGTCCCTGTCGATTTGTTTGTCGAGATCCTCGAGGTGGACGCGCCAGTCTTTGCGGGGTTGCACAATGCGAACTTCGAGGCCTTGTTTGGCGAGCTCCGAATACATGAAAAGGGACCCTTGAAAGTGCAGGGCATCCGTGACGATGTTGCCGCCCGATTTTGGAATTCCAAGTCCGCGAACCACAAGATTTTCACCCATCGTCGTACTTTGGACGAGGCTGATTTCAGACGGCGTCGCGTTGATGAGTTGTGCGAAGCGTTGACGGGCCTCGCTTTGGATCGGTGGGCCAATTTCTTTACCATCGAGGCCGCCGGTCGATTTGAAATCGAGGAATTGCTCCATCGCTCGCCGAGTGCCTTTGCTCATCGGGTGCCAGCGTGCGTTGTTGAGGCAGGTGAATTCTCTTGTGACTGGAAACTCGGGCTTGGGCGTATTTACAGCGGCAGCGATGGGGGCAGTGGCGAGCAGGGAACGGCGCGTCATGATTGACGTCATTTTGTCAGATAGGAGAGCGCGAGTTCCAGGTTGGCGTGAAGCGGCCGACTTGTGTCGAGGATCAGATGCGGCTCGACGATTGGTTCGAACTGCTCGCGAACTTGCTCGTAGAGTTGCCAAGTGCGGTTTGCGGCCAGATGAGGCTGCATTAGGCGCTCTCTGATGGATGACTCGGGTGCCGTGCAAAGGATCGTGTGGTGAGGAGGGATAGCTTTTCGGTGAGCCGCTTTCGAAAAAGTGCGACCGTCGAACAGGATCCAGAGGTTTGGATTGGTCTGCCAAAGAAACGCAGCTGCGGCGACCATGAATTGCTGGATGAGGTCATCCTGATCGCTTGAGTAATGCACTTGTGCCGGGCCGAAAATGGCGTGGCGGATTACGTCTTTATTGAGTACGTGGCCATTGAGCCGTTCCGCGAGAGCCGCCGCGAGAGTCGATTTACCCGTGCCGGGAAGACCAGCCAAGATGACGGCTGGCATGGTTAGAAGAGCAGCCGAAGTTGGCGCTTGTTCATGTAAGCGTTTTGCGGCTTGTGGGACTTGGGCCTGTTTGAGAGGATCACTTCGAAATCCATCTCGTGGCGGATCGCCTCGGCGGCATATTTGTCCGGATCGGGATTTCCGATGGGCGGTCCGCCCGTTTTTTGCACCCAGATTTCAAGAGCTGCCTGGAGTTGCTCCTCGACGCGGGTATCGGCGCAACTCCACTTCCCCGCACAGAGGATGGCTTTTTTGCGACCGATACGAACCAGAACGCTCATGAATGTCAAAGAGTGAGACTCTAAAAACAGTAACAAATCAAGGAACGAATGACCAAGATTTTTCCCTTTGAATACGATCAGCACGACTTTCCCAATCAGCTCAGGCTGATCACCGCACCAACCGGTTATCCGCATGTGGTGTCTTTACAGATCGTGGTTCATGTGGGTTCGCGCAACGAGGTGGAGGAGGGCAAAAGCGGGTTTGCTCATCTGTTCGAGCACATGATGTTTCGTGGGACGGCCTTGTATCCGCCAGAGCGGTATGAAGCAGTCTTGCGCAAGGCTGGGGCCTCTCAGAACGCTTCCACGGATGATGATTTGACGGTTTATCACACGACATTTGTAAGCGAGGATCTAGCGGAGATTCTCGCCATGGAGGCCGATCGTTTTGCCAACCTCGATTACTCGGAAGATGCCTTCCGCACTGAGGCAAGGGCCGTGCTGGCGGAGTACAACAAGGACAGCGCCGAGCCGTATACGCTGCTGAACGAAAAGCTGCGAGAGGCTTGTTTCGAGAGACATCCTTATCAACACACGACCATGGGATTCTTGCGAGATATCGAGAAGATGCCGGAGTTGTATGAGTTCTCAAAAGAGTTTCACCGGCGCTATTACCGACCGGAGAACACGACTCTGATTGTTGCGGGTGATGTTGAACCTGAAGAAGTTCGGCGTCTTGTGGCAGCCTCCTGGGGTGGATGGGAGAGCGGTAACTTTGTGCCTGCCGTGCCGGCGGCGACTCCGCTCTCAGGGCCCAAAGAAGTCGTTGTTGAGTGGCCCTCCGAGACCTTGCCGCTCATCCAGCTTGCCTGGCGAATGCCTGCGTACTCAGATGAAACGATCGACACCGCCGCACTTGATTTGTTGTCTTATCTGTATTTTTCGCAGGCATCTGAGCTATTCGAGGAACTGGTGCTGAACGAACAGAGTTGCGACTTCGTCCAGGGAATGTACGCAGACCACTTGGATCCCTATCTCTATGTCGTGACGGCCCGCACGCAGTCTGTCGAGTTAGTCGAGCCGGTAAAGCAACGGGTGATGGAGACCGTAGAGCGGATGAAGACCGAGCCTATGGATGCGACGAAGCTCGAAACCGTGAAGACACACCTGCGGTATGCCTTTGCGATGCGTATGGAACACACTGAGGGTGTCGCATCCCTGCTGGCCCGGTATGTCGGTTTACGTAGAACCCCAGAGACGATCGAGCGTTTGTTCGAGCAGTATCAGAAGATCCGGCCAGAGGATTTGCTGAGCGTGGCGAATCGTTACTTTGTGGATTCAAGCCGTGTGGTGGCAGTGTTGCGGAGGGCCGCATGAACCCACTCGTGAGCGTGCGGTATGCCTTTCGCTGTGGGAGTGCCCTCGATCCTGCAGGTAAGCAGGGGCTGGCGTGTCTGACAGCAGGCCTTGTCGCAAGAGGCGCCACCCAGGGCCGCAGCTACAAAGAGATTGTCGACGCTTTCTTCCGGATGGCATCCCGATTTGAGGTGCAGGTAGATCAGGAACTAACCGTGTTCTCCGGGACGGTGCACCGGGATCATGTGGCTGAGTTTGACGACATGGTTCGGGAGATGCTGGATTCGCCTGCGTTTCTTGAAGAAGATCTTGAGCGTGTGCGTTTGGAATTGTTGAGTGCTCTGCGTGTAGAGCTCAGAGGCAGCAATGACGAAGAGTTGGCCAAGGAAGTTTTGTACGCCAGTTTGTATAAAGGCCATCCTTACGGCCATCCGGTGATTGGCACGGTGAGCGGGCTGGAGTCGATCACGGTGGCCGATGTGCGCGCTTTCTACGACGTGATGCGTTGGAGCGAAGGCGTCGTGTTACCGCAGCCTCGCGAACTGGATGGAGTGGAAGCTCTGCTGGTAGAAAAGCCGGATGCGCGCGGAGTCGCAATGAGCTTTGGGCACACGATTCCCGTGATGAGGGGACATGCCGATTACCACGCGCTGCTAGTAGCTCAATGCTGGCTGGGACAGCATCGGAACGGTG
>VFZU01000008.1 GCA_016870995.1 Acidobacteriota bacterium | reverse complement strand
GATGCGCGCCGCAGAGGGGAGCCCCCATGGGGGCTCCCCTCTGCCTCCCTCAATAGAGCCAAATCTGCCAGACTAAGTGTTACCCATGTGACCGGATAGAAGTGTTACCTATGTGCCCGGTCGGACACTATAAAGTACTAACTGGCTATTGCCGATACACAGGACATCCCCATAATGGATATGTCCCTATGTTAAGCCAATTTAAAATGCGACCAAAACGAGGATCGCGCAACCGCGTTGGCTCTGAAAAAGGCAACGCTTTCGTAGAGTTTTCGCTCTGCATCCTTCCTCTCTTCGCTCTATTTTTCGGTATCGCCGACATCTCTCTTGCTGTCTTCCTGAAGAGCATGCTCCAGTCCAGCGTTCGTGACGGCGTCCGCTTTGGGATCACTTATGCCACCAGTGTCAACGGCGACTCTTGCGGCTCTGTGACCAACTGCGTGAAACAGGTCACCCGAGCTAACTCCCTCGGCTTCCTCAACTCCTCAAACGACGCGCTCGTTACTGTCAGGTACTACCAACCGACCGATCTCACTATCCCCATCACTTTGTCGGATTGCGATCCCAACGGCACCAAAACCATGAAAAACGACACTCAGAACCCTGCTCGCCAGTTGCGCTGGGTCAACCAGCCCGGCAATCTCATCGAGGTCGCTGTCACGGACTTCCCTTGGAATTGGATGGTCCCCCTCCCAACCTATATGCCAGGGACGCAACTCAAGATGTCAGCCATGGCTACCGACGTCCTCCAGGGCCTCCCCGTCGGCACACTAACTCCCCCTGCACCCTAAATTGGAGACTTTCAGCATCATGCCCTTCCCAGTAACTCGCAAGAAAAATCAGCGCGGCACCGTGATCACGGAGTTCGTTTTGGTCACTCCCTTCCTCATGCTTCTCCTCGCTGGTGCCTTCACCCTCGGCATGAGCCTCAATCGCAGCATCCAGGCCAGCAACGTCCTCCGCAACGCCAACGTTTTGATGACACGGAAAGTCGACCTTTCCAAATCCGAAAACCAGCGGATGTTGATCCGCTCCTCCCTCGGCCTTGGGATGAACATCTCTGGCGGCTTCTTGCCAGATCCTAACGGCAAGGGTGTCGTCATTCTTTCCAAGGTCATTCGTGTTGGCCCGGTTGAGTGTGCTCTCGGGATCCCGAGCTGGAATTCGAATCCCTCAAGTTGCCCAAATTACGGTGAATACGTCATCGCCCAGCGCATCGCCATCGGCAATACCAGCCGTTGGTCCAGTGGGATCGGCAATCCCTCTGGCGCCTTGGCTGCCAACGGTGAACTCTCCGACTCCGACGTCGCCAACAACTCCTCCAACCGCGCCACGGGCTTTTCCAAAGTCGAAGCTGACGAAAAGGCCGTCTATCTCGAAGTTGGACAGTTGACCTACATGGGAGAGTTGTTCCTCGACGTCTCCGACCTCAATATGCTTCCCTGGCTTGCCGCCCCAAATATCAACATCCGTAATTTCAGCTAAACATCACTAGGAGTTTCGTCATGCAGCAAGAAAACGCTTTACCAGTTCGCTCCCCCAGAGAGCGCGGCATCGCCGTCCTCCTCTCCGGTGTCATGATGTTTTTCACCATCGGCACAGTTGGCCTCGCCTTCGACGGCGGAGTTGCCTATCTTGTCAAGGGCCGCCTCATGGCCGCCGTTGACGCCGCTTCCCTCGGTGCCGCTCGCGGCCTCAATCTTGGCCAGGACGAAGAAACTGCCAGAGCTTACGCAACTTCCAGCTCGACCCGCTTCTTTAACGCCAACTTCCCCAGGCAATATATGGGAATCGATCCAACCAAGACCACGATCACGCCCACGTTTACCAACCTCAAGAACAACGGAAGCCCCACTGGCGTCCTTCAGGTCGACGTCATCGGTAGCGTCACCGCACCGACTTACTTCATGAACCTCTTCAACGTCTCCGGCATGAAGGTCTCCGCCACGGGCACCGCCACCCGCCGCACCCTCGTCATGATGATGATCCTTGACGTCTCCGGTTCGATGCAAAGCCGGCAGACCGTCGGGACGATTCCCACTACCGTTTCTTCCACCACCCGTTCCTGCGACGCCATGGTCTACGCCGCCTCCAAGTTCCTCGACTACTTCAGCTCCTACGACTACATCGGCGCCGTTACATTCAACTCCAGCGCCCAGGTCGTCTATGCTCCCAGCAACAACTTTAAGCGCGCCGACGGTGCTGGTCTCAACGCCGTTCTCAGAAACCTCAACTGCGGCGGCGCCACCAATACCGCCCCCTCCATCAACCTCGCGTGGAATGCGATCCGCAATGTCGGCCTGAAACTTGCCATGAACGAAATCCTCCTCTTCACTGACGGCATGCCGAACCTGATCACTGGCAACTGGCCCGTCCGCACCCAGCGCGGCGACAACCGCTTCGGGCCTGGATTCGCCTACAACATTAGCCCGCCTCCCACCAATACTCAGCTGCTCTACCTCGACGCCCGCGACCCCTTCAGCGCTACCACCAACGACCTGTCTCCCAACATTACCCTGTCCAACCTGGCTGCTCCTTACACCGCCGCACAACAGACTCGGATCGATTCCGGCTTCACCCCGCGCTACGGTGATTCGAGCTTCCTGCCTCTCACCACAGCTCAGTTCAACACCTATACCGCTCTCCCCTCAGCCACCCGCAATGCCCTCGGTTGGCATCTCGCCGCCGCCGCCGGCCCGTATAACCGCCGCTGGATTCAAGACACGAACGCGCCAACAGCCAACTATCGAAACTGCATCAACACCAATACCAACACCAACACCGTCGATCGCGGCGTCACCTGGATGTGCTACGACATGCCTTTACCCTCGACCAGCACCACTCCAGGCACCTTCTATGGCGGCATGTCCCAATCCTCCTGGCCCTCTTACGAACCTCGCTTCGGCCCCAAATCGAATAGCTTCGTTGCTCCGGTCACCGGTGAGTCAACTACGAATCCTCCCACCGGCTTCGTCCTTCACTCCACCAACGGCAGCATCGCCGCCAGTCAGACCGTTGCCTTCGTTCCCGCTCTCGACTCCAAGGGCAACAACAACTATGGCTTCCGCGACAACTGGGTCTATAACGTGAACCAGGGCTGCGCCCCCGCTGGCACCACCCTGCCGAACGGCAACACCGACCTTTGCAAGAATCGTGGCGGCCTCTGGTCTAACTACCCTTCAGCCGGTTTAGGAACGAACAAGTTCAACGCCGGCCCATACGTCAATTCCATTCGTGCCGACCTTCCCAACATCTATCCCGCTGTCGCCATGAACAGTGCCGTCAGCGCCGCCGCCCGCACCAAAGCTGATACGGAATACAACATCCGCTTCGATTGCGTCTACCTCATCGGTACCGAAGACAACGTCGATCGCGAATTCCTCCAGATCATTTCCAACGTCCAGATCTTCCAGCCCACCATCTTCGATGGCGCTGGCGCCAGCTGCCAGGGTAACAACCCCTTGTTTAACGCCAACCACCAGCAAGGCCTCTGGTACTACACCACCAACCCCGCCGATCTCGCGAATCTCTTCGCTCAGATCGCCGGCTCCTTGCTCCGCTTAAGCGCGTAATACCATGAGGGTTCAGGCCCTCATGCAAAGACGTCTCTTCATCAACTCCGTGGCGGCGACCGCAATCGCCGCCACAACCCGTTCCGGCGAACTCTCCGCCGACATCGCCATCATCGGCGCCGGCACCGGTGGCACCGCCGCCGCCCTCGCAGCTCTCCGCGACGGCCACAAAGTCATCCTGTCTGAGGAAACCCGCTGGATCGGTGGCCAACTCACCAGCCAACTCGTCCCCCCCGACGAACACCCCTGGATCGAAATGTTCGGCGGCACCCGCTCCTACCGCAACTACCGCGAAGCCGTCCGCTCCTACTACAAAGCCAACTTCCCTCTCACCGAAGCCGCCCGCCTGCAATCCCCCTTCAACCCCGGCGGCGGCTCTGTCTCTGGCCTCACCCACGAACCCCCCGTCAGCCTCGCCGTCCTCAACGCCCTCCTCGCCCCCTACATCGCCTCCGGCCAACTCACCCTCCTCACCGAATTCAAACCCATCGCCGCCGACACCCAGAACGACAAACTCAAAGCCGTCACCCTCGAGCACACCCTCGAAAAACACCGCCTCACCCTCACCGCCAAGTACTTCATCGACGCCTCCGAGCAAGGCGACCTCCTCCCCCTCGCTAAATGCGAATACGTCACCGGCGCCGAAGGCCGCAACCAGACCGGCGAACCCAGCGCCCCCGCCACACCCCAACCCAACCACATCCAGTCCTTCACCGTCTGCTTCGCCATCAGCCACCACGACGGGGAAAACCACACCATCTCCAAGCCCGATGACTACGCCTTCTGGCGCGACTACATCCCCGCCATGAAACCCGCCTGGCCGGGCAAGCTCCTCGCCTGGCACATGTCCAACCCCATCACTCTCGAAAAACGCATCGTCGCCTTCGACCCACGAGAAGACCAGGGCCAACCCAACACACCCCTCAACCTCTGGCTCTACCGCCGCATCCGCCGCCGCCGCAACTTCACCAACCCCGATCGCGATGCCGACATCTCCCTCGTCAACTGGCCCCAAAACGACTACTGGCTCGGCAACCTCCACAACAACACGCCAGCAGAAGCCGCCAAACACCTCCGTGGTGGCAAGCAACTCAGCCTCTCGCTCCTGTACTGGATGCAGACGGAAGCCCCCCGCGCCGACGGCAAACTCGGCTGGCCCGGCCTCCGCCTCCGCCACGACCAATCCGGCACCGAAGACGGCCTCGCCATGTACCCCTACATTCGCGAATCCCGCCGCATCCAGGCCGAATTCACCGTCCTCGAACAACACATCGCCACCAAGGGCAGGGAAGCGACCGGCGCCGAAAAGTTCCCCGACTCCGTCGGCATCGGCTCCTACCGCATCGACCTCCACCCCTCATCCGGCGGCGACAACTACATCGACGTATCGAGCCAGCCCTTCCAGATCCCCATGGGCGCTCTCATCCCCAAGCGCATCGACAATCTCCTCGCCGGCGCCAAGAACCTCGGCGTCACCCACATCACCAACGGCTGCTACCGCCTCCACCCCGTCGAGTGGAACATCGGCGAATCCGCCGGGGCCCTCGCCGCCGAAGCCCTCCGCACCGGCGAGCCCCCGCGCAAAATTCGCAACGACCTCAAGCTCCGCGCCGCCTTCCAGGCCCGCCTCCGCACCCAAGGAATCGACACCCAATGGCCCTCCCTCTCGCCGCGCTAGCCGCCACCCTGCTCGCCCAGCAAATCACGCCAGCCAACGTCAACAACCTCAAACTCGCCTGGACCTTCCACCACGGCGAGAACCCCGCCGAGCGCCCCAAGAACGACCGCCTCAGCTTCAACGCCACCCCCGTCCACGTCGAAGGCAAGCTCTTCGTCATCACCCCCAAAGGCACCGCCATCGCTCTCGACCCCGCCACCGGCAAAGAGCTCTGGCGCACCTCTCGCAACGGCGAAGCCCGCCGCAGTTGGGGCGCTGCCTATGCGAACGGAAAACTCTTCTTCGGCACCCCCGACGGCAAGCTCATCGCCCTCCTCGCCCGCAACGGCGAAACCCTCTGGCAAACCGACTTGCGACAAGGCCTCCACCCCTGCCACCTCTCGCAAAACATGCCCCCCACCATCTTCAACGACCTCGTCATCACCGGCGGCGAAGTACCTGAAGGCACACCCCAAGGCCCCGCCCCCCTCATCCGCGCCTGGCGTCAATCCGACGGCAAGCTCGCCTGGCAATTCAATACCATTCCGAGCGACAACGACCCCGCCGCCAAAACCTGGGCCCCCGGCTCCCGCACCAACCGCACCGGCGCCAACGTCTGGGGCCAATGCGCCACAGACAAAGACACCCTCTACTGCCCCACTGGCAGCGCCAGCTACGACTTCTACGGCGGCGACCGCCACGGCGAAAACCTCTACGCCAACTCCGTCCTCGCCCTCGACGGCCGCACCGGCAAACTCAAGTGGCACCGCCAACTCGTCCACCACGACCTCTGGGATTACGACCTCCCCGCCAAGCCTCTCCTCCTCACCGTCAACAAAACCCCCGCCCTCGTCCAGGTCACCAAGATGGGCTTCCTCTGGTTCCTCAACCGTCAAACCGGCGAACCCATCTTCGGCGCAACCGAGAAACCCGTCCCCCCATCCGAAGTCCCCGGCGAGCAAACCCACCCCACGCAACCCTTCCCCAATAAGCCGCCACCCCTCTCAAGAACCACTCTCACCGAAGCCGACCTCAACAATCTCACCCCTGAGTGGGCCAGCGAATGTCGCAAACTCTACGAGCAATCCGGCAACTTCGGAATCTTCGCTCCCTGGGGCAAAGACAAATACACCATCATGCTCCCCGGCACCCTCGGCGGTGGCACCTGGTCCGGCGCAGCCCACGACCCCCAGCGCAACCTCATCTTCGTCAACGCCAATGAACTCGGCATCATCGGCAAGCTCGCGAAGCAACGCGACACCTGGCGTCGCATCTCCCCCGGCACCCACCCCCGCTTCGCCACAAGCGATCTGGTCCCCTGCACACTCCCACCCTGGAACACACTCAACGCCATCGATGTAAACACCGGTAACATCGCCTGGCGCATCCCTCTCGGCGAACTCCCCCAAGCCAAGGCAAAAGGCATAAACAACACCGGCGCATACGGCCTCGGCGGAGCCTTGGCAACCCAGGGCGGCGTCGTCTTCATCGGCGGCACGGCCGACCAGCACTTCCGCGCCTTCGACTCCCAAACCGGCAAACTCCTCTGGCAACACAAAACCAACGCCAGCGTCTACGCCACCCCCATGCTGTTCAAATCCGAATCCGGCAAAGAAACCATCGTCGTCTCCGCCGGAGGAGGCGGCTTCTTCCCCGGCCCCCTCTCCGACGAACTTCTCGCCTTCCAATTGCCCACGCCCTGAAACTCGACAAAGAAAGCTCCGACTCGCAAAATTCCCCAGCGAATTTCGCACAGTCAGGCAAAGGACAATTTCTTTGGCAAATTTGTGGCTCCCCTTCTATGACCTGGGTTCCGCCCTCGGCGTCGGCCAGCCCAACCACGATCTCGACGTCAAGCTGTTTTCATTTCTAACGGCAAGAGTCACCAAAAAGTTGCCACCCAAAGTCAGTCCTCCTCCTGCGCTTACCCCTCATCGCTGAGCCGCAATCGAAAAACCGCCCTCAGTCGCAACCATCGCCTGGTGGATGAACTGGGCCGGCGTGCCTCTTAAGCAGACAGGGGTGGTCCACCCAGCCCAGACACTGATGCTGAAGCTCAACCAAGCCGATTGCACCAACGATCCGGATGAGTTCCCGAATCCGACCTTCACCCTGCTCGGCAATGTCTCACTCAATGTGACGAACCTTCCGGGCCACATGGCTCTAGCGCACTGCTGCAATTCCGCAAAGCTTCGCCTCAAAGGCGATGCCCCGGGTCCTACTCGCGAATTACCCTCCTACAACATCAGCTCGCCATTCGGTCCGAACGCCCCCAACCTGTTGAGCGACACTTGTCTCATCACCGTTCTAGTCAAGACAATCCAAAGCGGTCTTCCGAACTTCTTCAAGAATTGGTCTCTTGGCTCAAGCTCCGTGGCGGGTCCAGGCTCGGTAGCCAAGATCATCGAAGCGTTTACGAACGCTGGCTGGCCTTGTCCCCCAACCGAAACGTTGATTCAACCAGATCAGTCCGCTTCGGGCTCATCGTTGATGCCTGCGCTCAACGACTTCGCCTTCAAGGCAAACCGGCCCAAATACATCTCGCTGGCGAATGCGCCTTCTTCCGTTCTCGGAGCACCCCTCGCTCACGACTTTCAAGTAAGCCGCTAGACGAAGTTTTGGTAAGCCCCAATCTGGCTTGCGAAATCCTGGAACCGCGCCCTCAAATCCTGCGTTTTCCCAGAGTGCACACGCCAACCCCCGGTTCCCTGTTCCTCGTCACCACCCTTGTAGCCAACTTGGGCCTTGCCCAGCAACCCGCGAAGCCCGCCGACCCACTCGACACCCTCATTCGCCAGCGCATGCAAGACGTCGGCCTCATCGGCCTCGCTGGCGTCGTCCTCGTCGACAACCAGGTCATCTGGTCCCAGGGCTTCGGCCACCGCGATGCCACCCGCACCCTACCCTTCACCCTCGACACTCCCACCAAAGTCGCCTCCATCACCAAGACATTCACCGGCGTCTCCCTCATGCAACTTGTCGCCGAGGGCAAACTCTCCCTCGACGCCGACGTCAACACCTACCTCCCTTTCTCCGTCCGCAACCCCAACTTCCCCGACCAACCCATCACCCTCCGCATGCTCGCCACCCACACCTCGAGCATCACCGATCGTTGGGAGGTCTACCGCAACGTCTACCACTTCGCCGGCGAAACCTCTCCTCCCCTCGGCCAATTCCTCACCTCTTACTTCACCCCCACCGGCCAAAACTACTCACCCAGGAACTACCTCGACACCGCCCCCGGCACCGAGCGCGACTACTCCAACATCGCCGCCAGCCTCGCCGGCTACATTGTCGAACGCACCTCCGGCCAATCCCTCCAGAAGTACGTCCCACGCCGCATCCTCTCGCCTCTCGGAATGTCTGCCACCGCCTGGTCCCCGCGCGTCCTCCCTGCCCGTTCGGCCTCCAACCTATTCGTCTCCCACAGTTCTCATTCGATCCCCATTCCCTCTTACGACATCACCACCTACCCCGACGGCGGCCTCTGGGTCTCCGCGAGCGATCTCTCGCGTCTCTTCCGCGCACTCCTCAACCACGGCGCACTCGACAGCGCCCGCATCGTCCCCACCTCTGCTGCCGACGAGATGCTCCGCTTCCAATTCAACGGTCCCACTTACCCCAAAGGCTACGGTCCTTCCCAGGGCAACTCTGGCATCTTCTGGCGCACCAAGTTCAACGGCATCCGCATGGGCCACGGCGGCAACGACCCCGGCATCCAGGCTGAGATGTTATCCAGTCTCGACCGCCGCATCGCCGTCATCCTCCTGTCGAACACCTCCTCCACCGGCCCCGACGGCAAGGCCTTCAACGACATCTTCCAGGCCCTTTGGAAGCACGCCGAATCCCGCCTGCGCTAACTCCCTAACCAGACCGAGCGTTGCCAGAACCCCCCAACAATGACTTCGTGCCAGCCCATACAGACAAACGAGTACCCTTACAAAAAAAAGCTGATACAAAAAAATATCCCCGTGATAGCATAACCGCACCTGTCACCATGAAACATCTTACCCTCGTTAGTCTGGCGTTCTTTCTACTTCTCCATTCCAACGCGTTCGCTCAGGGCGAACGAGCGACAGTCACTGGCCTGGTGACCGATTCCTCGGGCGCCACAATCCCGGATGCCGCGATCACCATCCGCAACACTGAAACCAACGCAACCACCCGAGTCAGCACGAACTCCGTCGGTCTCTTCTACGCCCCGGCTCTGCCCCCGGGTCTCTATGAAGTCACCACCAACAAGCAAGGCTTTCGGCCCAATCGCCTATCTGCCCTGCGTCTAACAGTGGGCCTTACTGCCACGGTCAACGTCACGCTCGAAGTCGGCGCGGTCACCGAAGCCGTCGAGGTCGTGGCGACCGCCGTACAACTCGAAGCGCAAACCTCCGGCCTCGGCAAAGTCGTCGAGCAGCGCCGCGTGGTGGAACTGCCGCTGCTCGGCCGCAACCCCCTCGCACTCGCCGCGACGGCGCCGGGCGTCATCCCCACGGCCGGCCAGCGTGGCACTGGCCAGGACATCATCGGCGTCTCCACAACATCTCAGATCAACGGCGGCCTCGCCCAGCAAAACGGCGTCCTTATCGATGGTGGCGAATCGCGGGGCACCACCGAATCCGGCAATGCATATACCGTGCCGATCGAAGCCGTGGGAGAGTTCAAAGTCGAAACCTCCACTTATTCTGCGGAATTTGGCCGCGCAGCCGGCGGCATTGTAAACGTCGCAACCAAGTCCGGCACCAACAAGTTACACGGTGTGGCCTTTGAGTTCCTCCGCAACGATCACCTCAACGCAAACAGTTGGCAGAACAACCGCAATCGCGTCCCCAAAGGCCTCTTCCAGCGCAATGAGTTCGGAGCCGGCGTCGGCGGCAAGATCATCAAGGACCGCACGTTTTTCTATGGCATCTATGAGGGCATTCGCCAGGGAAGTCCAGACCAGGCCCTGGCCACCGTGCCGACTGCGCTTCAAAGGCAAGGCGATTTTTCCCGGACTCTGGATCGAACAGGCCAACTCGTCACCGTCTACGACTACACCACGACGCGAGCGGACCCCTCTGTGGCTGGCCGTCTGATCCGCGATCCCTTCCCGGGAAATCGCATCCCGGTTGGCCGTATCCACCCCATCTCGGCCAAAGTGGTTCCCTTTTGGGGCGAATCAAACCGGCCCGGTGAAGGCGCTGCTCTCGTGAACAACTACTTTCGCGTCGGCAAGGCGATCACCAACCAGAACTCCTGGTTCGGCCGCATCGACCACATCATCAATGACAAGCACCGCCTTTATGGCAGATACGGCGGACGGGAGCAACGCAACAGAACGCAGGTCGCGCTCAACCCCGCTTTCCCTCCGCGTTCGCAGAGTTCCAATCCGGCCAACAGTGCCCTCATCAGTCTCACCTCCACCTTCAGCCCCAACATGATTGGAGAAGGACGCATCAGCTTCACACGCTTGAATTTCGATTCCAAGCCGCTCAGCGAGGGTTTCGATGTGGCCTCCCTCGGCTTTTCACCCGATGTGACGCGCAACATTTTGTTCCAGCAATTCCCGCAAATTTCCGTACAGACTTACGCGCAGGGCGCAGGGCTGGCCGTCACCGGCGCTGCCCCCAATGAGTTCGATCAGTTGGGCGGTCCCGGCCGCAACCTCGCTCCCCAGGATTCCTACCACGCCCAATATCACGTCACTCTGATCAAGACCCGCCACAAGATCAAAGCTGGCTTTGAAACGCAGTTGATCAAGCTCAACGTCTTCAACTCGCAGCAGTCTGCCGGACAATATATTTTTGATCGCGTCTATAGTCAGGGCCCGGATCCAAACGTGACGGCACTGAATTCCGGTAACGGATTCGCCAGCTTCCTGCTCGGCGTACCGCAAGCTGGGGCCATCACCATCACGCGCCCATTGTCGTTGTATCAGCGCTACTACGGCACCTACATTCAGGATGACTGGCGTCTGACGAACAAGTTGACTCTGAACTTGGGCTTCCGTTGGGAGTACACCACACCATACGCCGAAAAGTTCGGCAACATCGGCTACATCGACTTCGACGCCGTCGACCCAGTGGCTGGCGTAAAAGGAACCTTCAAACTCATCGAACCCGGCGGCTACACCAGCGATCCGAACAAGAAGAATTTCTCTCCCCGCATCGGCCTCGCTTATCAAGTCACACCCAAGACGGTGATCCGCGCCGGTGCGGCCATCTTCTACGCCACATACCTGGGCGTCAACGCGGCAGCCACCGACTTCGGTAACGGCAGCTTCCTCTCGAATGCCCTCTTCCTTGGCCCGCCGAATCCCCTCGCCAACACGCCCCCGGTGGGCTCCTCCTGGAGCAATCCCTTCGCCGGCGGCATCATCGTTCCGAACCGATCCACTAACTTCGCCGGACAGAACGTCCGAGGCGACATTCGCAACCGCCCGAATGCCTACATGGGCAACTGGACTCTTTCGATTCAGCGCATGTTGAATGCAACGACGATGCTCGAAGTGGCCTATGTCGGGTCCAAGACCACTCACCTCTACTGGAACCGGCAACGGAACCAGAACGATCCGGCCTTGATGTCCCTCGGCTCCGCGCTACTCGCCCCGGTACCAAACCCCTTCTTCGGCAAGATCACATCCGGCGCACTCAGTCTGCCGACGATTCAGCGGCGGCAGGCGCTGCGTCCCTATCCACAGTTCCTCGACCTTCTCACCCATCGCGATCCCTACGGCGACATGAGCTATCAAAGCTGGTACGCACGCCTTGAAAAGCAATACTCAAACGGCATGACGTTGTCAGCTTCCTTCACTGCATCGAAGACCATCGCCAACACCATGCAGTCCAATACCTGGGTCGTCGGCCCGTCCAATAGCCTCTACAACGCACGCTATAACAGGGGCCTCGAAGCAAACGATCTGCCTCGACGCCTGGTGCTGAGCTACGTCTATGACCTCCCCTTCGGCAAGGGCCGCAAGTTCCTCGCCGATGCGCCTGCCCTCGCCTCGAAGGTCATTGGCGGTTGGCAATTCTCGAGCATCACCGTGATGCAAGCCGGGCGGCCCGTGCTCATCACCGCACCCGACACCACCAACCTGTTCAACTTCAGTTCGACAAACGGAAGGGCCAATCGCCTGAAAGATCCCGTGCTCAGCGGCAACCAACAGACGCTCACACGTTGGTTCGACACGACGGCCTTTGAACGCGCCGCCCCCTTCACGCTTCCCACCGATAGCGTCAGCCAACCGCGACTGCGCGGCCCGGGCCGCGTCAACTTCGACTTCTCGCTACTGAAGAACACTCAAATCCGCGAGCGCATCAATCTGCAATTCCGCGCGGAGTTCTTCAACATCTCCAACACCCCGGCCCTGGCCCTCGATTCACGCGGCGCCACCTCCGACGTCGCCAATCCGCTATTCGGCCAAATCACCAGTGGCGGCAATCCGCGCAACATCCAGTTCGGCTTGCGTCTGGTCTTTTAACCAGCTCAACCCGCCCCGGTCAACACAAACCCCGCCCACAATGCGGGATGCTCAGGCAAGGTCATCGGACCGGCTGCGGTCGCCATCGTCATCTGTCCCTCGCGCAAGTTCGCGATCAGTTTCAATTGCGCCTGCCGTAGCGCGGCGCTGTTGCTCCCGTGCACCGCGCGTCGACGGGAAAACTCTTCCATCGGCAACGTCGTCGTCTCGTCGGGTAGGTCCCACAGCGGCGCCAGTACGCTCGCCGAGCCCGCATCCAGAAAAGCTCGCGGAAAGCCCGGCAGTCCATCGTTCGACACCCGCCTAGAGCCACCGCGACACGCACTCAACGTCACCAGCGCGATCTGCTTCAAATCGATGCGGCTGCGCCACGGCGAATCGCTCTGCGTGTTCGCGCGCTCGAGTTAGTTCAGCACTTCGCGCAGATCCGCCACGCGGTCCAGATTCAACTAGCCGGCGGCGATGCACAAGCGCGTGTTCCCCTTCACCGCGTTGCAGTAGCGTTCGGCTTACACCTCGTCGCGCAATCCGGTGCCATCACCTACCGGCGCGCCGCCCCGATTCCGACTTGCTCAGGCACCTTCGACGTCAACGGTGCCTGGATCTGAATCGCCGCCCGTAGCGCGGCGCGCCCAACCAGACATAAGATTGGGCCACCAGGTGTTCGGCGGCAAGCAGCCTCACCATCAGCCACCAGCAGAGAAACAGCTTCATAGCCATTCTGTCAGCAGCATCAGTCGAGGCTGGGATCGGGCCTTCGCCTTAGCCGCCTGGGGCTGGTTTTATACAGGTCAGCCTAAACACGAGCTATGCGGACTGGCACCCACCGTCGCCGCACTGAGCCAAAGGATGCATTCTCGAATGAGCAGGAAAACACAAAACTTCTGGGATAAGGTTTCGGGACTATCTCGCAGTTCGCCCAAGGAACCCGGCCCGGTAGCTCGCAAGACAGTCAACGCCGCTTTGGAGCATCTTTCCAAGGACAGTGCGGTGCTTGACGTTGGCTGCGGCTCTGGTGAATTGACTTTGGCAATTGCGCGGAATGTCGTATCCGCTCATGCAGTCGATCCTTCTTCAGGAATGATTGAAGTGGCGAATGCCAAGCTTGGCGAGCAAGGCGCCGCGAATGTGGTCTTCGCCCAAGGAGATCTTTCCACCCTGCAGGACCGTAAAGGGACCTTCACTGCGGTCATAGCGTTCAATGTGCTGCATTATATGCAGGACATACCGGAGGCTTCGCGGCAGACAGGGGCGCTCCTGGCCCGGGACGGCCTTTTCCTCTCGTCAACCGCCTGCATGGGGGAACGGAGAAGCTTCCTCGGTATGCTGATGCGGCTCTTGACGCGTCTTGGCATCGTGCCGAGCATGCACTTTTTCAAGCTGGCAGATTTGACGGACCTGATCGCTCGGGGAGGCTTTCAGATCACCGAAACAAAGAAGCTTTCCGACTGGCCAGAGTACTTTATCGTAGCCAAGAAGTCCGCCTAACAATTCATTCAAGCCGACGCCACTTCGCGGCGCGGCTGAATTCAACGTTAAGCATTGAGTTGAGGGCCTGTTTTGTTTTGGGGAGCGGATCCCGAGTGGTCAACATAACTGTTGCGAAATCCCCTTCGCACGAGGAGACCAGCGGTTGAATAGTCTCTGTCAAACTCTGTCAAGCAGCGCGGTCGAAGCGGTTCCGGGCGTGTAACGCGCCGCTCGGAGTGCGCCGGGATAAACCGGCATGTTGTAGGGGATGAAAGAGCCCTACAGGAAAGGAGAACAGCGAATCCATCCTGGCCTTGAGTCTTGCGGGCATCGCCGCGAGGCGTTGCTTGAAGCGTAGATAGAGGTATCAGTGGGCGGGGCTATTGAGCTTCGAAAAGCGCGTGGCACAGGATGCCGACTCCCTTCCGAGAGGAGGAAGGCAACACGACGGTCGCGTTAAACGCGAGTGGCCGATCGATCCTGCGTAGTCTGAGAACCCGCGCACGCTGAGAAACAACATGCACGAGAACCGGGAGATCTCCTGTACGTCTTGGTCGAGGGATCAAGACCGGTCCGTAAAGGCCATCAAACCATAACGCGGATGTGAACATGCAGGAGAAGTCGGACTGCGCCGTTGTACCAATGAACCGATCGAACCAGGAAGGGCAACCTTTGGCGGAGGTCGGGGAGGGAAGGGCGCAGACAGAGGAGAACATCGAACAGTCACACATGTTCCCGACACAGAGCGGGAAACGCATGTCACAGGGGCTGGCCGGTGTGCGACAAGCGGCATCGACAAGGAAGCAGGAACGGTTCACCGCTCTGCTCCATCACGTAACGCCCGATCTGCTCCGGGACAGTTTTTACGCTTTGAAGCGGCAAGCTTCGCCCGGTGTGGATGGAGTGACGTGGACGCATTACGAAGCCGGGCTGGAAGGTCGGCTTAGCGATCTACACAGCCGGGTGCAGCGCGGAACATACCGGGCAAAGCCTTCAAGGCGAGTCTACATTCCGAAGGCCGACGGACGCCAACGTCCGTTGGACATCGCAGCGCTGGAGGACAAGGTTGTTCAACAGGCGGTGCTGGCGATCCTCAACCAGATTTATGAGGTCGACTTCAAAGGCTTCTCTTATGGGTTCCGGCCCGGTCGCAGTCCACATCAGGCACTTGACGCTTTGTATGTGGGGTTTCAGCGGAAGCGAGTGAACTGGTTGCTCGATGCGGACATTCGCGGGTTCTTCGACAATATGAGCCACGAGTGGACCATGAAGTTCATCGAGCATCGGGTGGCTGATCGCCGTATGCTCCGCCTGATCCAGAAATGGTTAAGGGCCGGAGTGTCGGAAGACGGCCAATGGTCCGAGACGACCGTAGGTACGCCGCAGGGGGCGGGGGTTTCACCATTGCTTGCCAACGTCTACCTGCATTATGTCTTCGACCTGTGGGCGGAAGTCTGGCGCAGGAAAGTCGCGAGCGGCGATGTAGTGATCGTCCGTTATGCCGACGACCTTGTGCTCGGCTTTCAGCACCGGGCTGACGCCGAGCGGTTCCTGCGCGAGTTTCAGGAGCGGCTGGGCAAGTTCGGTTTGGAATTGCATCCGGACAAGACGCGGTTGATCGAGTTCGGGAGGTTCGCCTTCCGGGACCGGAAGCGGCGTGGCGAGGGAAAACCAGAGACTTTCATCTTTCTGGGGTTCACCCATTACTGTGGGCATCTCAGGAGTAGTGGGGCCTTTACCGTCTGGCGCATTACGGCAACGAAGCGAATGGTTGCGAAGCTGAAAGCCATCAAGGCCGAGCTTCAACGCCGCAAGCACCACCGTACAAGCGAGGTCGGCGAGTGGCTTCGCAAGGTCAAACTGGTTATTACCAATATCATGCTGTGCCCGGAAACTCGATTCCGCTGCAACGCTTCCGGCGTCGCGTCTGCCGGCTCTAGCCGGAGTATTTTGATCCGCCGCAGCCAACGTGCGCAGGTTCGTTGGGAGCGGCTCGTCCCGTTGATGGACCGATGGATTCCTCGACCCCGCATTCTGCATCCTCATCCCGGTGAGCGCTTTGACGCCACTCATCCTCAGTAAGAGCCGTATGCGTAAACGCGCACGTACGGATCTGTGCGGGGGGCGGTCAGTGATGGCCGTCCCTACCGCGACAGTTGGCCGCTCCGTCAGCTGCGCTAGAGTGGTGCTGCCGGGCCAAATGGAAGCGGCACCATGAGGAACCAGGCATGGTGACGCGGCCATGCTGACGATGAGTCCAGTGGGTTTATCAAGACGATGAACGGAGTGCGGCGGCTACAGGTTCGTCCAGAACGGCTCCAACCTCTCCCTGCTCACTCCGGATGGCAAGGTCGCGACCGCGTATTGGAAAGACGACTTCACCATCTTTGAGCCCGGAGAGAACGTTACCGGGAAGATCAGTGCGAACGGCAAGCGGATTGACTGGAGCAACGGCGGCTACTGGGAGCGGTAAGGCGGCGGGAACTTCCACGATAGACAGAAGTCAAGTGTAAACACAATCCAAACGGCGCATTCCCCGCCGCAGGTGGGCGCGGTGAAGTCTTTGCCGGAACGATCCATGGCGGTATCTTCAGGGTTGACGCCATCACACCTCTGCACTAGAGTGCTCACCACCGTATGATCGTCATTTCGTCGCATCGAAAGCGGTGTGCCCTATGAACAAACGTGAGCGTTGGTCGCAAATTCTGGTCATGGTCGGCGGCATCGCCATGCTCGTCGGTGCGATTGATCCGTTAGAGGGGTCCCTGGTCATCCTGCCCGGGAGCGGACTGGTCGCTCTCGGCACCTTCATCGGCCAGAACAAACGGAGTCTTGTCACTTACAGATTGTTGGTTTTCGTTCTGGTCGCGATTGGAGTGGGTGCAGTATGGGGCCTGAGCGCCTTCGGCGGCATTGGGGGCGATACTGGACGCTCCATGTGGTTGGGATTGCTGATCCTGCCTTATTTGATTGGTTGGTCCATGGGTATTTGGGGGCCGGGGAGCCCGCGCTGGTTGTTGCGGCTCGGCATCGCTATAGGTCTGTGGTTTGAGGCGCTCTTCGTCATGATCCTGTGGAATAGGCGTGGCGGAGAAGGAGCGTTCGAAGCAGCCCTCGCACTCTGCGCGCTCGGCGTGGCAACCATCTTTGGCTGTATCTACCGGCTGAGAAATCCAACCGGAGGCCGACAGTAGTCTTCGATAGCCGAGTCGTGCATTCATGCTTGCAAGCTTTTCAACGTCCGATATCCAGATCGTCCGGAATCTCAATCGTCATCTTCACTCCTTAGTCTTACCGCAAATACGGGAAATCCCGTTCACATGTTTTTTCGCGAAATTTTCTCTCTTCTTTTCAACAACATCACCCCAAATTCCACCTCGCACCCTTCACCCACGTGCCGTATCCTGTACCCGGAAGCGATTCCACAAAAATTCACCTCCGAGAGGATCTCAACGTCATGGCTTCAAAAGCTCAAATTCTCGCCAACCTGCAAAATGCACAAAAGTCCACCGGTCCCCGCACCGACCAGGGCAAACAGCAATCCGCCAAGAACTCCCTCCGCCACGGCCTCAACGCCTCGGCCGACGCGCTCTTCGCCGCAAACCCCCAAGAACAAACCCAATTCAAAGCTCTCCGCGAACAGCTCTTCCAGCAAATCGTCCCATTCGGCCCCGCTGAAGAAGTCGTCTTCGAGCAATACGCTTACTCCACCTTCCAGGCCCTAAGAGCCCAACGCTTCGAATCCGAAGCCCAAGACCGCTGGGCACAAAACCCTGAAAACCAGAACCTCTTCATCCAAATGGAACGCCTCGTCAAACAAGGCGCCCTCTTCGAGCGCCGCGCACTCAAAGCCTTCAAGCAGCTCTCCCAACTCCAGCTCGACCGCCTCGCCGCCGTCGAGATTCACGCCGAGCTACAAGACGTCGAGCTCGACGAAAACATCTCCCCAGCTCTCCCCACAGCCAAGCTCCGCGCCCACGAACTCAAGCAGGAAGAAGCCCTCTTTTTCGGCCTCGCCATCCATCACGGCCTCAATCTGCAAAGCGAAAAAACGAACTCAATCCACCCCGCACCGCAACTCGAAGCCGCCTAAAAAACGAAGCCAATCACCCGCGAGGGCACCCAATCCCTCACAGATCTCCGACAACTGAATACCAACCCCGGCCAGCGGAAGCCCGCAGTGTCATTGCTTGGGCGTGAGATGCACCAGCGCCCCCGGATTCGCATCCTCAATCATCCACAGCGAACCATCCGGAGCCTGCGCCAGATCGCGCACGCGCTTCACAACATCCCAACGCTCAGCCGCCTTGGCGCCGCCCTTGCCATCGAACACAATGCGGTTGATCGAATGTGTCCCCAGCCCGGTCACGAACCCATTGCCGTCCCACTGCGGAAACATCTTCTTGCCCTTGTAGAACATCAGGCTGCCCGGCGCCACCACAGGCACCCAATACAGCACCGGCTTGGTGAACTGCGAACTCGAGTCATGGCTCGGGATCGGCACCTCGTTATAGTTCATCCCATAGCTCACCAACGGCCAGCCATAGTTCTTACCCTTCTCGATCAGGTTCAACTCATCGCCGCCCCTCGGTCCATGCTCCACTTCCCACAACTCGCCCGACGGCGAAAAGGCCATCCCATACGGCGCGCGGAACCCGCTCGCCCAAGTCTCTGCCGGCGTCAAATTTTCGCTCGGGAACGTATAAGTGCTCACCACCTTCGCCGTCTTCGCCGCCTCGGTATCGCGCGGCGGGTCAATCAGGTTGATCGTCGATGCCCCGGTCTTGCCCTGATAAGGGTTCCCCGGCGCGGGCTTGCCATCCAGCGTCAATCGCAGAATCTTCCCCACCGGCTGGCTCGGGTCCTGCGCCGGCGTCATGCGCTGCCGGTCACCCACGGTCATGTAGATGAACTCCCCATCGGGCGAGAACGCAATCTGTCCGCCTGCCTGGCCGCCCTTGCCGCGTGGCATCTGCCGCCAGATCACTTGGAAGTCGAGCAACCGCGGCGCACGGCCCGCGTTCAGCTTCGCCTTCGCCAACACCTGGCTGCCGCCATATTCACCCGGCTCGATGTACGTCACATACACCGTCTCATCGGTGGCAAACTTCGGCGACACATAGATGCCCAGCATCCCGTTCTGACCCTGCCAATACACCGGCGGCGTCCCACCCAGCGGCGCAATCTTCTCGCCCTCGGCCGACACCAGCCAGATCGGCCCGATCTTCTCGGTCACCAGCATTCGTCCATCGGGCAGAAACGCAATGCGCCAAGGCAGTGAGAACGTCGCCGTCGTCTTCATCTGAAACGGCAGCGTCGCCTCGGGCTTCGTCGCCCCCACATTCGTCTGTCCAAAGGCCGCGCCAGCCAGCGCCACCAACACCGATAACTTGATCAGGCTCATAGCTACTAATATCGCTCAACTCACCTCCCAGCTACAATCATGGAAATGGCTTCCGTCTCTCCATTCCACATCGCTTTCCCTGTCCACGACCTCAAGCTCGCCCGCGACTTCTACGGCGGCCTCCTCGGCTGCCCCGAAGGACGCTCCTCAGACGAGTGGATCGACTTCGACCTCTACGGCCACCAGATCGTCGCCCATCTCAAAGCCGGCTTTACCCCCGAGCTCCACCACAACGCCGTCGACAGCCACGCCGTCCCCGTCCCCCACTTCGGCGTCGTCCTCCCCATGGACCAATGGCACTCACTCGCAGACAAGCTCAAGGCCGCCAACCAGAAATTCATCATCGAACCCTACATCCGCTTCCAGGGCCAAGTCGGCGAGCAAGCCACCATGTTCTTCCTCGACCCTTCCGGTAACGCGCTCGAGTTCAAGGCCTTCGCCGACATCACCCAACTCTTCGCGAAGTAAACACAACCGCGATGCAAGTAATCGACTCCAGCATCAGGCTCAGCCTCGTTCAACGTCCCAGCTCTTTCCGCGTCGAGGTCAACGGGGATAGGGTCTCTCTCGTCGCCAGTCCCCTCCAAGTGACGGCAAAGTGCGATGTCACGGGTGCTGAAAGTGAACTGGCCACGGAGGCGCGATTGAATCCCCGCAATGCCCCCTGGAAACTTGGCTTCATGCAGTTGCAGTTGATGGAGGTCCAGTGGGTCTACTACCGTGGCTTGCAAAGTTCTGAAGGTTGCGTTCTCAACGACTTCTCTGCCAAACGCGACACCACAATCTGCCGCGACTATGATCGGATGAGCGGCACACCCTGGTATGAGGCTACAGACAATCCTGTCGATAGCTATGGCATTCCAGATACCAAAAAGCCTTCTCCCTGGAAGCTCGAATTCTACTTCGGCGACAATCCGAAGAACGATTTTCCGTCCGCTGTCAGCAATGCCGATACCCAGCGCCGCAACTACTTTTACGAAGCCCGCCTTTCGATGGGCTTTCTCACTACGCTCACCTGTCAGTCCCCGGCCGGCATCTCCCATCTCCGCAACTTCAATTGGAGCGCGGTCTGGCATGTCCGCTCCGAATCAGATTCTCCCCAGATGAAGGGCTCAGGATTCAAGCTCTTGCCCGGCAGCGGCTTCTGGATCTCAGATTTTCGCAAGGGCCCTCCTACCAATTCAAAATACCTGTTGGCCCTCAACAACCTGTCGCTCACTAAATCCTGCAATGAGATCGCAAGCTCGGTATCCATCGACAAACAAACCAGTGGCTGGTGGCAGAAGTTCCCTCAGATGACTGCCAAAGATCCGGCCTTCTAATCGAATTCTCAGTCCGCACGCAGCGTCTCAGCGGGTGTCATCCGCAATACTCCGCGCGTCTTCCACCACACGCTGATTCCGGCCACCAATCCGACTGCAGCCAGCGCCGCCACGCGCCAACTCCACGGGGCTTCCTTCACGCTCGACATCAACTTGCGCCCCAGCATTTCCCGCACTCCGCCGTTCAGCTTGGCGAACGACTCGTTGACAATCGCCACCGGCTCGCTGCCTTGCCTATCGGTCTCCTTGAAGTCCCGGCCTGCCAGAAACTTGCCCTCCATCGCATCGATCAGCCCGGGTGACATCCGCAACAAGAGAGCCATCTCCGGGTCTCGCTTGGTCTGCACTTCGTAGAACTGGGCCATGAAGGTATTCACCACCAGCGGCATATAGTCGATCGCACCAAACTTCTTCACCCCGGGAATACTCTGCAACGCCTTCAGGCTGTGGTTCAGATACTCTCGCTCCCTTGCCGGCGTTTCATAAGTCGAACCCGCCAGTGAGATCGTTGCTGTCTCGATGCCGCTCGTCTTGTAGCCCATGTCCTCTTTGTAGAGCGCAAGCAACCCACGGCCCGGCGTGAGAGAACTCACCAGCAGCACCGCCGTCAGGCACACCTGTACTCCAAGCAATAAGTGCCTCACCCGCGTCAGTTTTCAATTCAGAAAAGGCGGCGTCATCCCAAACCCGAAACCACACAACAGCGCCAGCCCAAAGGCAAACAATAGCACCTTGAAGTCGAGCACCTCATAGCGTTGAAACGCGAACAGGGGAGGGAAGTAGTGCGCCCCAATGCGCGCCGTCAGTTCGGCAAACCCCAGTCCTACAACACAAGACGCCAACGCCAACAGAACGCACTCAGTGAGGATCTGTTGTGAAATCCGACCCGATCCCGCGCCGAGCCAACTCCGAATCTTGAACTCATCCCCCCTCTCCGCAAACCGGCTCAAGAGCAGATGCGACAGATTCGCGCAAGCAATCAGCAGTACAACGCAAACCCCGGCAAACAAAACCCAGATCGCCCGTTTCACCGGGCCAACAAGCTGATCCCGCAGTGGAAGCATCTTCGCCTTCATCTCTCCCATCGCCTTGGGAAAATTTGGATCCGGCTTTCGCTTCGCCACAGTCACAAACGCCGCCTGCGCTTGTTCCGGCGTCAATCCATCCACCAGCCTTCCCACCGTGATCGTGGAACTCACTCCAGACTTCTTGATCTTCTCGTAGTCGAAAGCCAACGGAGTCCAAAGCGTCGCGTTTTGAGGGAAATCGAATCCCGGCGCTGCCACTCCGATCACAGTGAGCGGCTGTCGATTCAGATGAATGGTCTGTCCAAGAATCCGCGCATCCCCTCCAAACGCCTGCTCATAAAGCGCATGGGACAAAACCACCACACCACCCTTACCCGGCGTATCCTCCCCGGCAGCAAAGCTCCGCCCGAGAAACAGCGGTGCCCCCATCAATTGAAAGAAGTTGGCCGTCGTCTCTGCCCCCTTCACCCGGATCGAGCTTGGCTTCCGCTCCAGGTTGTAATCGTTAACGGTAAAGACCCCCGCGTCGCTCAGAAACTCATGATCCTTCTTCCAGTCGATAAACCCTGCCACACCCTTAAAGTGGGGCGCGAAGTAAGCTTCAAACTGAACCAGTCGATCCGGCTCTTTGAACGGCAACGACCGGTACAGCATCGCGTTCAGCACGCTGAAAACCCCAGTCGAAATCCCAAGCGCCATCCCGAGCGAGAGCACCGCCATCGCCGTCACAGCCGTCCGCTTCCGCCAGCTTCTCCAGCAGTAGATCGCATCCTGCCGCAACTCCGCTCCGACCACCGCCGGCCAGCTCAAAGCGAAATCAGTTAGCAACCGGAACGCAAAAGCAAGCCAACTACTTTCAGCCAAATCCTCGCGCGCCGAGAGCCGCATGCTGTCCCCATATTCGGCGCGGAAGCCCGTCGGATAAAGCCGTAACAACCATTCAAAAAGCCACATACTATTCCGCCTTCAAGTGCTTCCAAGGATCGAGCAATGCAATGCCCCTCGTTGCCAGCATCAGCACCAGCGCCACCATCAAGCCCATCAGCGACGGCGAGACCCAATCAATCCCGCCAGCGGCAAGGAACTCTTCCGTCAGCATCTTCTCAAGAAGTTGATCCGCGGGCCAACGAAGCACGAAACCCGCAATCAGCCCGATCCAAATCGGGTAAGCCAGTTTGCCTGCAATGAAGCGGCGCAGCAGACTCACCGTCGCTCCCAGCGAGATTCGAATCGCCAATTCCTTGCGCCTCTGCTCCAGTTGCAGAAGACAGGCACCGAAGACCTGAATCAGAGTCAAGACCACCGAGAAGATCCCGAAGAAACTCATGATGGCCGCGAGATAGGTTGGCCTCTTCAGTTGATCCGTGATGCGGTCCTTAAGCGGTTTGATGTCGTATACCGGCACCGAGGGATCGATCGCCCGCAGCGCGGCCCCCAAGTCGTTGGGCTGGATCGATCCACGAACCAGCAGTGCGAAAAAACTGCGGTCTCGCTTCAGTATTGGCTTGTAAACGATCGGAGAGGCCTTCGCACTGAGCTTCACAAATCGTGTGGATTCGACAACTCCGATTACTGTAGGTGAGTCGGGATCCGCCGGAACAGTCTCGAGCTTTCTGCCCAGCACCTGCTGAACTCCCCCATACAGATCGGCGAAATCTTGAGTGACGATCGCGACCCGCGCATCGCTTTCGTTGAAGTCTCTTCCCGCAAGCAGTTTGGTTTGGACTGTCTGGAAATAACCCGGAGCGGTGTCCACTACAATCGCAAATACCGGTTCATGCCGCGAGGGTACGCGGTAACTGTTTCCGGCGAAGCCCCCCTTGCTGAGAGGAAGGTAGTCGACTGCCGTCACGTCCACCACTCCAGGAAGTTGACGGGCGCGCTCAAGGCTTCTTTTGAGATAGTCGGTGCGTTCCAGATCGGTTCCAGCCAGAGAGATGGACGCGGTCCACACGCCTTGCGTATCGAAGCCTGGCTGGACCCGCTGCAAGTGAAGCAGGCTCTCGGTCATGCGCGAAGAAAGCCCAAGCAGCACCCCGGCCAAGGCAACCTGCGCTATGGTCATCGCATGCCGCCACCGCCAACCGCCAGACAGGCAGACGATTGCACCGCAACCAAGCCCGCAAAGAATGGCCGATCCAACGCCGAATCCAAGCACTCTCCAGTCGAGTAACTCGAACTGCATGAAAGCAGCCTCTGGCGACTGGTAGGCGGCAAGCCAGCGCGTGGCCACAATCGCGAGCGCAAAGCCGAACGAGCCAGCCAGCAGGCCAAGCAGTGTGCACTCAGTGAGGATCTGCTGCCAGATACGGCCGCGTCTGGCACCAAGGAAAATTCGAGTTCGAAACTCCCGCTCCCGGCTTGCGAAGTTGCTCAGTAGAAAACCAGCCAGGTTCCCGCAGGCGATCCAGAGAATGGCCAATACCGAGGCGAAGAGCAGCAACGACGATTGCAATGCCGTGCCCGCTATGGCCTCGCGTAACAGCATCAAATTCGGCTTCATCGTTGCCGATTGCCCGTACATCGTTTGGCTTGCTTCAGCCCAGAACGCACTCTGCGCAGAATCAATATTGAGCCCTGGCTTGAGTCTTCCGACCGTCATCTGGAAGGTCACTCCCGTTTTCGGCAAGCTGTCCCAGTCAAACATCTTGGGGGGCCAAAAGGAGGCTCCAGAAGGGTAGTCAAAGGTCGGGGGAGCGACGCCGATCACGAGTAACTTGCGGTGCTGGATCGTGACAGTGCGCCCAAGAATGCTCCGGTCGCCCCCGAAGGCTTGTTCAAAAAGCCCATGGGAGATCACGGCTACATCAGTCTTGCCAGGAACGTCTTCGTCGGGTAGAAATCCGCGACCCAGCCAGACCGGTGTCCCAAGGACGGTGAAGAAGTTGGCCGTAGTCTCCGCTCCCTTTACTTGTAGGGAACTACCTGGCTCACCGAATTGAAAGCTGCCTGTCGAATAGCTCAAGGAAGAACTCAAGTACTGACTTTTTCGCACCCAGTCCTCCACGGCGGACTTGCCCTTAAAGATCGGAGCGAAGTGGTAATTGAGCATGACCAGTTCGTCGACCTTTGCAAACGGCAGGTCGCGAAACAGCATGGCGTTCACAGAGCTGAAGACAGCTGTCGAAGTGCCAATCGCAACTGCGAGAGATAGCACTGCGATCAGGGTAGTGAGCCGGTGCCGGGCCCAATTGCGGCAGGCGTCTCGCGAGTCTTGCCAGAGCTCTGTAAGGAGCAGGTTGGGCCAGTTCATGGCGAAATCAGTTAGCATCCGCCAAGCGAAAATAAGCCAGCCGCTCTCGGCCAAATCCTCCCGCGCCGCGAGCCGCATGCTATCGCCATACTCTGCGCGAAAGCCCGCCGGATAAAGCCGCAGCAGAACCTCAAAGAGCCACATAGGCACCTGCCAGGCGGACCAGCTCTTTCATCTTCCGCGCTTCAGCCTGCACCGCGTCGATGCCTTCAGGGGTGATCGCGTAGTAGCGCCGCCGCTCGTCGTCGAGGTGAGCATCGGGCCGGTCTCCGCTCTCGACGATCAGGCCTTGCTCTAAAAGGCGATTCAGGTTGCCATAAAGCAAACTCGGCCCAGGCACCAGTTTGTTGCCGGTGCGGGCCGAGATTTCACGCTTTAATGCGTACCCATGACGTTCTCCATCAAGCAGGGAAAGCAGGATGTGGAACGCGAGGGGGGATAAATCTTTCACTTCTGGCATACTAGTTCAGAATATGAACTAGTATGCCAGAAGTCAACTGATTAGAGAACCTGTTCGCTAAATCCTTCGAGGATCGACTTGATCTTCTGGCAGAACTGGTCGGCCAGTGCTCCGTCGATCAGGCGATGGTCGAAGGTGAGCGCGAGATGCGCCTGGCTGCGGATCGCGATCGCGTCGTCGATCACAACGGGGACCTTTTCGATCGAGCCGATGCCGAGGATGGCGACATTGGGCTGGTTGATGACCGGGGTTGCGAAGATGCTGCCGAAGCTGCCGAAGTTCGTCAGGGCGAAGGTGCCGCCGGAGATGTCATCGGGCTTCAACTGCTTGCCGCGGGCGCGGTTTGCCAGATCGACAATCGAGCGCTGCAAGCCAACGATGTTCATTTCGTCGGCGCGCTTGATGACAGGGACGATCAAACCCAGGCCACCGTCGAGGGCGACGGCGATGCCCATGTTCACTTCGTTGTGATAGATGATGTTGTCGCCTTCGATCGAGGCGTTAAGGAGCGGGAAGGCACGCAATGCTTCAGAAGCCGCGCGGGCGATGAACGGCAGGAAGGTGAGACCAAAGCCGTAGCGAGCCTGGAACTCGTCCTTGTGCTTGGCGCGGAGCTTGGCGATCTTTGTCATGTCCACCTTGTGCACCGTGGTGACATGGGCCGAGGTGGCCTTGGACTTGATCATGTGCTCGGCGATCTTCTTGCGCATGATGCTCATCGGCTCGACGCGAGTCTTGGCGGGCACGGCGGCTGCCGGCGGGGCGATCGTCGCGGCAGCAGGAGTAGGCGCAGCAGCGGCCGGGGCTGCGCTGGCAACGGTGCGAGCTGCCTGGGCCTCAATGTAGCTTTCGATGTCCTGCTTGGTGATCCGGCCGCCGGCACCAGTGCCGGGCACATGAGCCAGATCAATGTTGTACTCGCGCGCCATCTTGCGCACCAGCGGGGAGAGAGGGCCATTCGCCGATTCCACTTCGACGACGGGAGCGGGTGCAGGTGCCGGCGGGGGAGGGGGAGCGACAGGAACAGGAGCGGGAGCGGGAGGAGGCGGCGGTGGGGGCGGAGCGGCGGCTACTGGCGGCGGTGCCGGTGCTGCTGCAGCCCCACCTTCGCCAATGCGGGCCACAACGGTATTGATGCCGACGGTCGACCCTTCGGTGACCAGCACTTCCATGAGTGTGCCAGCGGCGGGCGACGGAATCTCGGTGTCGACCTTATCGGTCGAAATCTCAAACAATGGCTCGTCGCGCTCCACCTTTTCGCCAGGCTTCTTCAGCCAACGCGTCAGCGTACCTTCAACAATGCTCTCGCCCATTTGGGGCATCACGACATCAGTCATGGAAGCGTCTCCTCTAATTGTTCAATACAAGTGGAATAGTCTAATTCGAAGATCTCCGCCAGATGCCGCGCGAGCATGCGCATCACCTCGCCTCGTTCCGCCGGCACTCCCTGCGCGGCCATCGACGTGACCGGCAGTGTCAGCCCACACGGAACAATGTACTCAAAGTAACGAAGATCCGGATTTAAATTCAAAGCAAAGCCGTGGCAACTTACCCAACGGCTGATATGGATACCGAGGGCGCAAATTTTGGCATTGCCAACATAGACGCCCGTTTCTTTTCCCTCGCGGGTTCCTGCCTCGATCCCGTATCCGGCCAGAGTCCGAATCACGGCCTGTTCGAGAGCCTGGACGAAGGCCCGCACATCTTTTTTCCATTCCGACAAATCGAAGATCGGATAACCGACGAGCTGCCCGGGACCATGGTAGGTCACATCTCCGCCCCGGTTGGTTTCTTCGATGCTCACACCCAGCCCAGTCAGGAATTCGCGGCCTGCCAGAATGTTCGACTCTTGCGCGTTACGGCCCAGCGTAATTACATGCGGGTGCTCGACAAACAGCAAGGTATCGGGCACCAGGCCCGCCTTGCGCTTTTCGACAAACTCCCGCTGCACCGACCAGGCCGACTGCCAATCGAGGCGGCCCAGGTCGATGACTTGAAAATTACGCATTAATCGCCATTCCGTAGACAGCGTTGAACGCTTCGCCTACTGCTTCATACTGCGTCGGGTGTGCATGGATCGTGTTCATCAGTGTCTCGACGGTCGCTTCCGCTTCCATCGCCACGACTGCCTCGGCGATCAATTCATAGCCATGGTGGCCAATGATGTGGACGCCCAGAATTTCCCCGTAGGTCTCGTCGGCGACTACCTTCACAAAGCCGTCGTGGCTGCCCACAATCGAAGCCTTCGAGTTCGCTGCGAAGGGGAACTTGCCCACTTTCACTTTGTAGCCAGCGGCCTTGGCCTGTGCTTCGGTCAGCCCAACGCTGCCGATACCCGGATCGGTGTAGGTGGCGCCAGGGATGCGATTCTTCTTGATCGGTACCACTTCGGTGCCGGCGATGTGGCCAATGGCCACCATGCCTTCTGCCGTGGCAACGTGTGCCAACTGAGGGGTACCCAAAACAACGTCACCGATCGCGTAAACGCCCGGTTCTCCGGTTTGCTGGAAGCCGTTCACCTTGATGAAGCCGCGATCGACTTCTACCTTCGTGTTTTCGATACCGATGTTTTCGGTGTTCGGCTTGCGGCCCACGGCCACAAGGAGACTCTCCATTTCGAAGTTCTCCACCTTGCCGTTCGACAGCGTTGCCTGGAAGGTGACGCTATTCGCCCCGACGTTAATGTTTTCGACCTTGGCGCCAGTCTCGCAGCGGATTCCCGCCTTCTTGAAGGACCGTTCCAATTCTTTCGAAACTTCTTCATCTTCGACAGCGACCAGCCGTGGCAGCATTTCGAAGATCGTCACTTCGCTGCCGAAGCGGCGGAAGATGCTGGCGAACTCAACACCCACTGCGCCTGCGCCAATGATGCCCATCGTCTTGGGTACCGAAGGCAGGTTCAGTGTTTCTACGTTGGTGAGCAGCCGGGGGGATTGCGGCTTCAGACCAGGAATCATGCGTGCCTCAGAGCCGGTGGCAATGACAATGTTCTTTGCCTCAATGACACTCTTGGCGCCATTGTTGTCCACTTCCACCTTGCCGCCACCGAGCAGACGCCCGTAGCCGGGGATAACTTCGACCTTGTTCTTCTTCATCAGGAATTCCACGCCTTTGGCGTGCTTCGAGACGATCTTGTCTTTGCGGTCGATCACATTGGGGAAGTGCAGCACCGGGGTCTGGCAGGAAATGCCCTGCTCTTCGGGGTGCATAAAGTACTCCCACACACCGGCGGTGTGAAGAAGCGCCTTGGTTGGCACGCAACCGACGTGAAGGCAGGTGCCACCCAGCTTCGGAGCCTTTTCAATCAATGCAGTTTTCAAGCCGAATTGGCCAGCGCGCACCGCCGCTGAGTAGCCGCCAGGGCCACTACCGATAATTACGACATCGTAGGACATGGGAACAATTTCAGTGTATCAAGCGGCATTTCGATGACATCGATATAAACAAACAATGTTCACTTTATTGCTCGCTACTACTATGATGCTGACGCCAGGCCAGCCGATGCCAACACTCAAAGGGGAATTTCTGTCAGGCAAAAAGGCTGTGCTTCCCGATGCCGGCAAGGGAAAAGTTGCTCTCTATCTGATCGGGTTTTCCTACGATTCCCGCTACGCCGTCGAAGCCTGGGCCGAGCGCTACAAGAAGGATCTGGCTCAAAACCCCAACATGACATTCTTCGAAGTGCCCATCATTGGCGGTATGGGCATGTTGGGCAAGCCGTTTATTGACAGTGGCATGCGCCGGGGCACGCCCCAGAAATTCCACGAAAACGTCCTCACCGTCTACGGTGGCGCGGGGTCACTGCGCAAGGCCTTCAGTGCAAAGAACGATAAGAACGCGGTGATCGTTCTCTGCGATCGCGAGGGCCTTGCGCAGTGGTTCTGGGAGGGCGCCATGGATGAAGCGAAGTACATGGAAATGAAAGCGGTCGCCGACCGGCTACTCAGCAAATAGGCCGCTGAGGTTGCTGCAACGGAAGCGACTTCAATTTCGTCAGCGACAATAGTGACACTGGCATGCTCGCTCCAATCCTTGCTTTTCTGGCGATAGCCGCTCAAACCTCCAATGGACCGTTTCCGGTCAAGGCTGTGCTCGTCAAAGGGAACCGGATTCTAAAGTCAGCCCAGGTTGTCGCGGCGGCGGGAATTCAGCCTGGCACGAGCGTCCGTCCGGCTGACATGGATCGCGCCATGCAAAAGCTGCTCAGTTGCGGTTACTTCGACCGCGTCAGCTACCGCTACGAACCTCGCGATCAAGGCTACGCCATCGAGTGGGATGTCACCGAGGTCACTGTCTTCTATCCGGTTGCTTTTGAAGAGATGCCGCTGAAGGCTGCTGATGCCAAAGTCCTGCTGTTGCAACTTGACCCGCTGTTCGGCGACAAGATCCCCGCCACACAGGAAGTTCTCAAACGCTATGAGGACAAACTCAATGAAACGATCAAGCCCGCGACCCCGGAGGACCGCATCCGCGGACAACTGGCTTCGGACGACAAAGGCAATCTCGTAGCTCTGTTTCGTCCCCGCCGAACACCGCCTTCGATTTATCAGGTTGATTTCAAGGGCAACCAGCTGATCCGCTCGGAAGAACTGCGGCCAATCATTTCAGCTGCCTCTACCGGAGTAGTTTTCAAGGAACAGGATTTCCGCGACATTCTCGACATCAAGATCCGCCCCATGTACGAAGCTCGTGGCCGGCTGAAGGTCTCCTTTCCGAAGATCACGACGGTGAAAGCCGATGAGATTCAGGGCATCAATCTGATGGTCGAGGTCAGCGAAGGAGAAGAGTACAACCTGGGCGAAATCCGGTTTGAAGGCGAGTCTGGCCGCACCGAAGACTGGCTCCGGATCGGAGCCTTTCGACAGGGAGTCACCGCCAATATGGGCGAGGTGGACGAAGGACGCCGCAAGATGGAAATGGCCATCAAGCGCAATGGCTACCTAGATGCCAAGATCGAATCGAAACGCACCATCAACGACGAACGCAAGACTGTCGACATGGACTTCACTTTTATCCCCGGCGCAAAGTACACGTTCGACAAGCTGGAAATCAAAGGGCTCGACCTGATCTCAGAGCCTGAGGTTCGCAAGATCTGGAGCATGAAAAAGGGTGCGTCGTTCAATCCCGACTACCCGGATTTCTTCCTCAACAAATTGCGTGAGGACGGCGTATTTGACAACCTCGGCGAAACCAAAAGTAAGGCCGATGTTGATCGCGAGAACAGAACTGTTGCCGTTACCCTTACGTTCAAGGGTGCACCTCCCAAGAAAGACGAACGAAAGCGTTCTCCCTTCTAATGACAATTGCAGGCAGGTTTAAAGCGCTCAGCCCGCTTGAAGGTTATTAAATAAAATCATATTTATCAACGTCATGCGTGGGAATTTGAATCTGGCTTCTGGGGTTGGCTTCGCAAGGCCGAAAGGCAGCCTGAGGCTAACCTGGATTCGGTTCTCTCCAGCCGCTCGACCCTCGATTTGCTGCGGGAAATTCTCGCGGCATTCGAGCGGTCGGAATCTCTTGTGACCGTCCCTTAGCTCCACTGCACTCCATCGTGCTACTTTACGGAGTAGTGTCCTCGTTTCAAATTCAACTCCAGCAGTACGAGGGCCCCCTGGACCTCCTGCTGGACCTGATCCGCAAACAGCAGATCAACATCTACGACATCCCGATCGCCAAGATCACCTCCCAATACCTTGACTACATGCAAAAGGCAATGGCGATGGATATCGAGCTTGGATCGGAATTCGTGTATATGGCCGCGACGCTGATCCACATCAAGAGCAAGTTGCTGCTGCCGCGCGACCCCGAGCTTGAGAAGATCATGCCCGAAGAAGACCCCCGCAAGGAACTTGTGGATCGTCTCCTTGAGCATGAGCGATTCAAGGGTGCCGCCCAGATGCTGGAGCAAAAGCGGATTATTGAAGAAGCGATTTGGACCAACCCGAATGCGGGAAGGCATCTCGAAGAGACTGACGACCCAGGCCTCTCGGTCACCTTGTTTGATTTGGTGAAGACGCTTGAGGCTGTGCTTGAGCGCGCCAAGAACCGGCCCATTTATGAAGTGACCGGCGAAGAAGTGACAGTGCCGGAGATGATCCAGCAACTGCGCTCTGTTTTTGATCGGGTTCAATCCGGCCAACGGTTTTCCGCCCGCGAACTGTTTGAAAAGCAGAAGTCGCGCCGGGCGATGATCTGCCTGTTTCTGGCGATCCTTGAAATGGTGAAGCGCCAGGCGCTCGAACTGGCCCAGGATGAAATTTTCGGCGAGATTGTTCTCGCCCGCAGTGCTAGCTTTGAGGAGGCGTTTCCGGCCGAAGCCGACCTCGCCGCCGTTGAGCAAGAATACAAATAAGAATTTGAAAAATCAATACGATGGAAGAACAAACTCAACCGCTCGAAGAAGTATCGCTAGACGTTAGCCAGTTCGTCGAAGAGAAGCATGTCCTCACCGAAGAGGAGCAATTGAAGCCGATGATCGCCGCGATTCTCTTCGCGACGCCGAATCCCATTGCCGCAGTAGAAATCGCCCGTGGGCTTGGTCGCGAGCCAGAGCAGATTGAGCGGCTGATCAGCGAACTCGCCAAAGAATACGAGCTGCCGCAGTATGGTTTTCAGATCCACACCAAAGCGGGCGGCTATTACTTCGGCACCAAGCCAGAATTTGACGAAGCCCTGCGCCAGTTCTTCCAATCGCAGAAGCAACCGCTCAAGCTTTCGGCGGCTGCTGTAGAAACGCTCTGCATCATTGCTTACAAGCAGCCAGTGACGGCCCCCGAAATCGCGCAGATCCGTGGCACGCAGGGTGTCGGATCTTTGAAGCCGCTGCTCGATCGAAAGCTGATCACGACGGCTGGTCGCAAAGACGTCGTGGGCAAGCCGGTTCTCTACAAGACCACTCCGGAGTTCCTGATCCAGTTTGGACTGAAAGACCTGAAAGAACTGCCCACCCTCAAGGAATTTGAGGAGCTGCGCCGCCTGGCGATGGATGATGATCTCTTGCCGCCGGCAGAAGCCAAAGCGCCTCAGCCAGAGACGGAACCGGTGACGGCAGAGCCAGCCGAAGTGCCTGCTCCCGTCGAAGCTGAAACCGGAACGGAAAGCGCCTAACCCCTTGCCCCAGGAGCGACTGCAGAAGATCATTTCGCAAGCCGGTGTGGCCAGCCGACGCAAGGCTGAGGAGATGATCACCGAAGGCCGGGTGCGCGTGAACGGCCACATTGTGACCGAACTGGGGACCAAAGCCGATCTTGCCGTCGACCACATCAAAGTCGACAACAAGCTGATCCATGCGCCGAAGAATCTGCTTTACATCGCAATGAACAAGCCGCATAGCGTGGTGACGACGATGAGCGATCCGCAGGAGCGCAAAACGGTCACTGAGTTTTTGCGCGGGATCAAGGAACGCGTCTATCCTGTCGGGCGGCTCGATTATCATTCTGAAGGACTGCTGCTCTTCACCAACGATGGTGAGTTTGCCAACCGCATCATGAGCAAGCGGCAGAACATCGTCAAGACCTACGTGGTGAAGGCGAATGGAACTCTGACCGAGAAGCAGATGGAAGACTTTCGCGCCGGCATTCCCCTGTTTGGCAAGAAGACCAAGCCTGCGCAGATCAAGCCGTTGAGCCGCGCTGCGAACCCCTGGTACGAGATCCAATTGACCGAAGGGCGGCAGAATCAGATCCGCATCATGTTCAAGCATTTCGGCTTGTTGGTTGAAAAGCTGAAGCGCGTAAAGATCGGATTTCTTGAACTGGCGACGCTGAAGCCAGGCCAGACGAGGTATCTCACCCCGGCCGAGATTTCAAAGTTCAAGTATCTGCTGAAGATGGAGAAGCCCGAAGATGCGGACGATTAAGGAAATCCTCGCCGAATCGAAGACGATCGCAGTGGTGGGACTCAGCTCGAAGCCGGATCGTCCCAGCTACGGGATTGCCAAGGCTCTCCAGCAATATGGCTATCGTGTCATTCCCGTAAATCCTGTGGAGCAGGAAGTGCTGGGCGAGAAGTCATACGCGAGCTTGCAAGAGATCCCGGAAAAAGTCGATGTCGTCAACGTATTTCGTCGCGCCGAACAGACGCCGCCGATCGCGCTGGAGGCCGTCGAGATCGGTGCCAAGGCACTCTGGCTGCAATCGGGCATCCTCAGCGAAGAAGCTGAACAAATCGCGAGCGAGGGCGGGCTCGATGTTGTGATGGACCGGTGCATTATGGTGGAGCACCGCAAGCTCGGGCTCTAGTCCACGTATTGGATAGTGCGCAACTGTCCTCGGGTTTGATCTGCCGTTGGCTTGCCGTAGCTCAGCCTCACTTTGCGCTTTTGATCGCCACAGTTGAGCTCAAGCGACTTTGGCGATTCCCCAGGCTGCAAGACTTCAAGATTGATTTTGCTGGGGTCGCGGAGATCAAGCTCCAGCGTGGTTCCCTCTGCGGTTTCCAAGCGCAGAACGGGAAATGCCCCTCCACACTCGATGTGCGTCAGGACTGCCTCAAGTTTCACGCTATCGGTAACCCGCATGATGGATTCGCGGCCTGGTGCCGTCTCTACAGCGGCAAGTTCAGAGCGCCTCAAATAGGGCTGGGTGCTGGTAGCTTCGTCTTCAGCTGTATCTCCGAAGCCAATGGCATCTTCCTGGTCTGCGCGCTGGCGGAGTTCTCGCATCCGGTCCCTTAGAGAAACCTGCGAGCCCTGCTTTTGCAAATTGAGAAAGTCAGCGAGTCGCTTACACTCTGCCTTGTCGAACTCGGTGCGGGCAAATTCAGTTGCTCTCTTTGCACTTACCTCCGCTTGCGGTTGCGCATTGCTCATGGCTTCTGAGTAAGCTACTGCGCGGAAGAGCCGGCTGGCTTGAGCCGAACCAATTTTCTTGAACTCCTGTGTGAATGCGAGCGACTTCGCGTAATTGCCGACAAACAGGTATTGCTCAAGCAGTTGTAGTTTTGCGTCGGTCCATTCTGGATACAACTGAACTGCCTTTTCGAGGTAGCTAACCGATTCGGAGGCACGGTCGCGAGAGTACATCGCTGCGCGGGCCGCATCGTAATAAAGCTTGGAGCTGGTGGCCCCGAGAGCGATGGCCTTGTCGAAGTGTTCGTGTGCAGACTTCAATTCTCCCTTCCGCCACGCCGCATAGGCCAAAGCCTCCTGGCCCTGCCAGACGTTCGGGTCCACTTGATCGATACGGATTCCGGACTCGCTTTGTTTCTTGCCCAGGTTGAGCTGAAGCAGGGCGAGATTTGCATTCACTTCGGCAGGGCCAAGGCGTTCAGACTTCCACTCCACATCGGGGCGAGTGCTCTTGTAGGGAATCAGCGAGGCGAAGAAGCGATCGTTTCGCTTCATGTAATTCTGCAAATCGAGATCCAGTGTCTTGGCGGTTAGATTCGTGCCTGCGAGCGCATCCTGCCAGGTGGCCCCGCGAATCAGTTTCGCGAGGATCGGGGCATAAGTTTTCCGATTCTGTTGCTCCAGCATCAGCATGTGGGTGAGGCCCCAGGATTCGGCATAAAACTGATGCGTCTTTTTGCCGCCGTATTCAGGGCTGTCGTGCTTCACCTCGAATACTCGCTCCAGCGGAATCCAATCCGTTTGCACTGCGTAAAAATGCCCGGGGATCAAATCGCCGACCTGCACCTTGGCTCCCTGCGGCTTAAATGTGGAATAGATTTCTGCGAGACCCTCATTGAGCCAAACGGGAACAGCAAGCCCAGCCTGCTTCACCATCAGGTGCGTATACTCATGGCAAACGATGCGCTCCCAACCGTCAAGGTAGCCACTGAGTACGATCCAGTCGCGGTCGATACCATGCGAGAAATATCCTGCGGCCTTTTCATATGGACGATACGGCTGATATTGCTTTTCGTTGCCGAAGAGTACGATTCGTACCGGCGTTCCCGGTTCCGCTTTAGTGCCCCAATAGCGCAAAAAGAAATCGCGGAGTTGCTCGAAGTACAGAGCGGTCTCTTTGGCTTTCTTTTCGCTTTGCGGGGTGAAAATCTCAAAGTTTGGAGTCTTCAGCCGGATCCATTTTTCTTCGGCCAGCGCAGTGAATGCAATCAAAGTGAAAAGAACGGCGAAGCGGAGATACAGCATGATCCCCGCAGTTATAGCACGACTTATTTCTTTAGTAATGGGACGGGGAGATTTATTCGAAATGCATTCCTGTTGTAACGTGACCATATGAACTTGTTTCTGCTTGCGATTGCGGCATTTGGCGCCGTTGACGACGCCGAAGTGGGCAGGCTGGTCGAGAATCGGGTGCAAACAGCAAAGAAAGCATCTGGAATTGTTGTCGGAATTCTCGACGAAAAGGGCACTCGATTTGTCGCGGCGGGCGAATCTTCGGCGACTCGCAAGCAAGCCCCCGATGGCGATACTGTCTTTGAGATTGGATCGATTACGAAGGCCTTTACCGGGATCCTGCTGGCCGATATGGCCCTGCGCGGGGAGGTGAAGCTGGAGGATCCGGTGTCGAAGTACTTGCCGGAAACCGTGAAGGTGCCGGAATTTGAGGGCCGGGCGATCACGCTGCTGGACCTCACCACACAAAGCTCGGCGTTGCCCCGGCTGCCCGCAAACCTCAAGCCCAAGAACATGATGAATCCATATGCGGATTACTCTGTGGAGCAACTCTACGCTGAACTGGCCAATATCAAACTAACTCGAGCACCTGGGGAGAAATACGATTACTCAAATCTTGGTGTGGGGTTGCTGGGACATGCGCTGGCTCGCCGTGCCGGTATGTCGTATGAAGCGCTGGTGACTGCGAGAATTCTGAAGCCGCTTGGGATGTCACGCAGTTCCATCGTTCTCACGGAAGATCAGAAATTGAACTTTGCCAGCGGACACGGTGCAGATCTTAACGAGACCGACAGTTGGACCTGGGAGAGCCCGACACTCGCAGGCGCGGGTGCTATGCGCTCCACCGCCAAGGACATGTTGAAGTTTCTTGCGGCCAATGCTGGGCTCACCGAAACACCGCTTCGCAAAGCGATGGAGATGAGCCACGAGATCCGCAAAGCGACGGGTACCCCAGAGCTTTCAATCGCAATGGGCTGGCACGTATTCGACCGCTTTCAGACGCGAATCGTTTGGCACAACGGCGGCACTGGCGGGTATCGAACCTGGGCGGGCTTCGCGCCGGGCAAGAAGACCGCGGTGGTCGTCTTATGCAACACCAGCTTTGGTGTGGACGATATTGGGTTGCATGCAATCGAGGGTGCCTGGCCTGCACAGACGCTGGGGGCTCCGAAAAAGGAAGTGTCAGTCAGCGCGGATGTGATGCGAGGGTACGTGGGCAAGTATGAGCTGGCGCCGCAAGCCATCATGACCGTGACGGAGGAGAAAGGCTCCTTATAGGTTCAACTGACGGGGCAGCCGAAGTTTCAGGTCTATGCCGAGTCGGATTCGAGGTTCTTTCTGAAGGTGGTCGAGGCCGCGATCAGCTTTCAAAAGGGGGCTGGCGGCGAAGTGACTGGTTTGGTGTTGCACCAGAATGGCAGGGACCTGCCCGCCAAACGAGTCGAATAGCTGTTTAGGGTTGTGGCGGGGCGATGATCTGATCGACGCGGGGCCGGATTCCATAACGCTCGCCAAGGGTTTTGAAGTCGACACCCATGCGGCCGTTCCAATCCCAAACCACTTCGCCGCCCTTGAGGGTCATCTCACAAAAGAGCCGCTCGTTGGCCGTAACGCGGCCCTTGTTGTTGTCCCAGTATCCAAACTCTCCCTGCATCACGCGGAGGATTGCCACATCGGCGACGGCACCCACGCTTAAGTGGCCGAGTTCGGGGCGCTTGATAATCTGAGCCGGATTGGCAGTGGTGGCGCGTATCGCCTCGCCGAGCGGGAGGCCGAGCGCCATGAGCTTGGACATCAGCGCTGGCAGATCCATGAAGGAGCCGTTCATGCTGCCAGTATGGAGGTCAGAAGAAATCGTGTCCGGATAAAACCCATTGCGGATTGCTGCGGATGCGTTGCGCAGAACAAAGCTGCCGCCGCCATGGCCGACGTCGAACTTGACGCCGCGCTTGCGCGCCTCCACCAGATATGGATACAACTTGCCTTCGCGATCGACAAAAGGAACCGGAGCGCGGAACATGTGCGTTGAGATGTCACCCGGCCGCAAATGCTTGCCGACCAACTCATAGTAGGGGCGCTCGGGCAGGAAGTAGCCGAAGTCGACCATGACCGGAATGTTCGCCTTGGTGCCGGCCAGCACGGCGTCATCGACGCTATCCCAATCGGGCTTCTGGTAGTGGGCGGATTTCACGCCGACAATGAAATCTTTGTGTTTGGCCGCGAGTTTTGCGACTGCGTCGGGATCGAAGTCGCCCTGCTCGGTCGCATCGGAGATCATGCCGAAGCCGGCGATGTTGACCATCGCGAGCACGCGGGTTTTCGCGCGATCGATGACCGTCGTCTTGAACAGCTCAAAGTTGCGCCAACCCGCCGAGCCGGCATCGACCATGGTGGTGACACCGCTGCGAAAGCTGAAGGCATCGGGCTGAACGCTGAAGTCGCCGGCCCAGGCGCCGGGATTGCCCGCCGTGAAGAAGACGTGGACATGCAGATCGATCAAGCCGGGCGTGACAAGCAAGCCCTTCAATTGGACGGTCTCGCGGGCGCGTTTTGGGTCGATCGTTGGTTCGATTGCTGCGATGCGTCCCTTGCTGATCGCAATGTCAAAGACGCCATCGCGCCGGTTCTGAGGGTCGATCACGCGGCCCTCGCGCAATAACAAATCAAACTCTTGAGCCGCCAGCGTGGAGGCCATGAGTGACAACAGAAGAATCCATCGCATCCCGAGAATTCTACCTTTGTCGAGGCATGACCACAAAGCGGGATGCAATGCGTATAGAATTAGCAGCGACGGCGGGACTTGTGTTTTCGCACCGCCGGAATTCCCTGAAGAACGAACTCTATGACAACCTTTGAAACTTCTCTCGGCGGCATGCCGCTCAAGCTGAAATCCCGCTACGAAAACTACATCGCCGGCGAATGGATGAGCCCCCTGTCACAAAGCTATTTTGAGAACCTGTCGCCGGTGAACGGCAAGGTGCTTTGTGAGGTGCCGCGCTCGAATGCGGCGGATATCGAGCGAGCTCTCGATGCGGCGCATGCCGCTCGCCGCTCTTGGGGCAAGACCTCAACCACCGAGCGCGCCAACATTCTGAACAAGATCGCCGACCGCATCGAACAGAACCTCGAGTTGCTGGCCACGGCGGAGACATGGGACAACGGCAAACCGATTCGTGAAACCATGGCGGCCGACCTGCCGCTGGCGGTGGATCACTTCCGCTACTTCGCCGGTATCATTCGATCGCAGGAAGGTTCGATTTCGGAAATCGATGCGAACACGATCGCGTATCACTATCACGAGCCGCTCGGTGTGGTGGGGCAGATCATCCCCTGGAACTTTCCGCTGCTGATGGCCACCTGGAAGCTGGCCCCGGCGCTGGCGGCTGGCAATTGCGTTGTGTTGAAGCCGGCTGAACAAACGCCACTGGGCATTTTGATGCTGCTTGAGCTGATTGGCGATCTGCTGCCGCCCGGAGTGTTGAATGTCGTGAATGGGTTTGGATTGGAGGCCGGTAAGCCGCTGGCATCGAGCTCGCGCGTTGCCAAGATTGCGTTCACGGGTGAGACCACCACAGGCCGTCTGATCATGCAATATGCATCGCAGAACCTGATCCCCGTGACGCTTGAGTTGGGCGGCAAGAGCCCGAACATTTTCTTTGAAGATGTTATGGCCAAGGACGATGCGTTTCTCGATAAGGCTATCGAGGGCTTTGTGCTGTTTGCTCTGAATCAGGGTGAAGTTTGCACCTGCCCGTCGCGAGCACTGATTCAGGAATCGATCTACGAACGATTCATGGAGCGAGTGTTGCCGCGTGTGAAGGCGATCCGGCAGGGCAACCCCCTTTCGTCGAACACCATGCTGGGTGCGCAGGCTTCGAGCGAACAGCTGGAGAAGATCCTTTCCTATATCGATATTGGCCAAAAGGAAGGCGCCGAGGTGTTGACTGGCGGCGGCCGTGCGGTGTTTGAAGGCGAAATGGCAGGCGGCTACTACGTCCAGCCCACGGTCTTCAAGGGCCACAACAAGATGAGGATCTTCCAGGAGGAAATCTTCGGCCCTGTGGTGAGCGTCACGACCTTTAAGGATGAAGAAGAGGCGCTGCATCTGGCTAACGATACGCTCTACGGGCTTGGCGCGGGCGTTTGGACGCGTGATCTGAATCGTGCCTACCAGTTTGGCCGTGAAATTCAGGCGGGCCGCGTGTGGACGAACTGCTATCACCTCTATCCGGCTCATGCTGCGTTTGGTGGTTACAAGCAATCGGGTGTGGGTCGCGAGAACCACTCGATGATGCTGAATCACTACCAGCAGACCAAGAACCAGCTGGTTAGCTACAGCCCGAACGCGCTTGGGTTCTTTTAAAGCGTATGTCGATTCCTTTGCAGGTTCTCGCTTCCGATTCGGCACTGGAGCTGATTGACAAGTTGAGAGCCAAACATGGCGAGTTGATGTTTCACCAATCGGGGGGCTGCTGTGATGGCAGCTCTCCGATGTGTTTCCAGTTAGGCGAGTTTTTAGTCGGCGATAGCGACGTGCAACTGGGCGAGATTGGTGGGGCTCCGTTCTATATGAGCAAGAGCCAGTTTGAGTATTGGAAGCACACGCAGTTGACGATTGATGTGGTGCCGGGGCGAGGGGGAATGTTCTCGCTCGAAGGACCGGAAGGGTTGCGGTTTCTCACTCGATCGCGCATGTTCAATGACGACGAGTATGCTGCGCTCGAAGCTGCGGGGCGCGTTTAGCCCCATCTGACGGACAGCAATCGATCCCCGGGCATGGAGGGGAAGCGACGCAAGGTTCCGTCTGGCCATTGCACCTCGAGCCAATCGATTGTGGAGCAATCGCCGAGACCAAAGTGGGCCACGGGTTCGTTCTGGCAAAGGTAACCGCTGCCACTGTCGATGACGCGGATTTGTTCGCGACCGCCTGCGGCGATGCGAACGGTAGCTCCGCGAGCGGGTGCGCCAGCAGCAGTAAGTGGGGCGATGCGGAGCCAATGGTTGCGATTCGATTCTGTGTGGAATAGCCTCAAGGGCCCAGGTTGTCGCTCGCCCTCGGTGACGAGTAGCTCGAGGCAGCCGTCTTGATCCCAATCACCTACGACTGCACCCACGAGAGAACCCTCGATGGGGCAGGGCAGGCGCTTCCAGTTCCAATCGCGCCAGCCATAGAGGGAACTTTCGCTGTTCTGGTTTGCGACGAAGATCTCTTCGTGGCCATCGTTGTCGAAGTCGGCGACGACGACTGAGCGGGAGTTGGATGGGGGATCGAGTTCAATTGCGCTGAACATGCCCTGGGCACCCTGCAGCCGTATCTGGCTCCCCACAATCAAATCGAGTCGGCCATCGTGATTGGCATCAATCACCGCCACACCTCGGCCGCTGGCAGCGAGGCCATGATTGGCGGCGACCTCCTGGTATGTGCCCGCCGTTGCAGCGCGAAACAGCATGCTTGAGATGCCTTCGTTCGCTGCATAGATTTCCAGCTTGCTGCCCGATAGTGGTGCTGCGACCAAACCGCGCCCCCCGGCAATCCGTGCTAGCCCCAACTCCGCGCCGAGCTCTGCAATGCGATCGCCACCCAGAACTTCGTAATAGCGAAAGGGACCTCCTTCGTGGGCGACCAGGAAGCCGTAGCGACCCATGCCAAAGCGATCGAGAGCGAGGGCAGATTGGCTGGATTGGCGAATGCGATCGTGGAGCAGATCGATGTAGTGCCCATTGCGCCAGGCGAAGAGTCGGTCTGGTGAGCCTTCGCCGCTTGACACGAAGAGTTCTTCGCGGCCATCGCCGTCGGCGTCCCCCGCAGCGACGCCCATTGAGGTTTCGCGATCGGCAGTAAGCGGCGTGATGCCGACGTCAAAGAACGAATCGCCGCCCCACTTCAAAACCAGGTTGCGGCCGCCTTGTGCTGCTACGTAGCACTCAAATTGCCCGTCACCGTCAAGGTCCGCGATGGCCATCCCCGCAAACCATTGCGCAGGATTGTCGGCCAGTAGCGCCGAGCGGTCGATGAACATGCTCTAGCTGTCGACGGTGGTGCCGTCGACCGAGCGGGGTGGGTTGTAGTAGAGCATGCGAAGGCAGGATTCGCAAGTGTGTACCTTGTCGGGGAACTGTCGAATCTGTTGCATCAAGGCAGGGCGGATGCTCATCATGCAGCCCGAGCACAGCCCGCCGGTGCATTCTGCTACGACAACGCCATCCTTGTGCTTCTTGCGAAGTCTCTCGTAATGCTCCAGCAGTTTGGGCGGAACTTCTTTGCCGAGTTGCTGGCGTTCGCGATAGATGCGCATGCCCTTCTTGCGGTCTGTTTCGCTGAGAGCTTTGGCTTCCTCTTTGCGCTTCTCGACGGCGATGCGCTCAGCGGCCAACGATTCTTCGGCTTGCGTCACAGTGGCGGCAAGTGATTCTCCGGCTTCGAGAAGCTTGAGCGAATTCGCTTCGTTTTTCTCGGTTTCGGTTTCGCAAAAAGCGATTTCATGCTGGAAGGCAGTGAGCTGTTCCTGCGTGGTGGCCTGCATCAACTGCTTCTTCAGCTTGGCGATCTTTTCGCGATGATCCGAGTTGAGGCCTTGCAGGCGACGCACTTCCGACTGGTTTGACGCCAGGGCGGCTTGATCGGCTTCAAGACGTCTGGAGTGGGTCTCGAGTACTTTCTCAAGTTCGGCAATCTTTTTGGGAAGACCTCGTATCTCGGCTTCTAGCTGAGTGAGTTGAAGGTCCATTCTTTGCAGTTGGAGAGCGAGTTGTACGTCCTGAGCCATGGAGTAGCTACAAGTTACCACGCAAAAAGGGCAAACGGCGTTTGAGGGGTCCGGCGATCGCATCGGTGGCCATGGTGAGTTCCTCTACGCCGAGGGCGCGGGCTGCCAGATAGAACACGATCGCGCCTGCCGGGATCGCTATTGCCAACTGCACGATGAAAGGCCAGGCGGCCACCCAACACTGGAGGAACCACACAACGGCGGCCATCGCGATGCTTGCCAGACAGGCGCGCGAGAGGCTTGACCAGAGCATGCGTCCGTAGAGCCCGCCGATCTTGGCTCGCATGAGAAGAAACAGCGTCACCGAGCTGAAGATTGCGATGCCTGAAGTTGAGACGGCGAGGCCGGCGTGTCCGAGGTGAAAGACATCGACCATGGTGCGGGCGAGAGCGTAATTCACGATGACACTGCCGAGGGAGACCATCATCGGCGTGCGCGAATCCTTGAGAGCGTAAAAGGCAGGGCTTAAGACTTTGAGTGCGGAATAGCCGCACAGCCCGGCCGCGAAGCAGGACAGCGCAAGGCCGGTTTGCTGTGTGTCGTAGCTGTCGAACTTGCCGCCCTGATAGACGGCTCCGATCATTGCCTTGCCCACCAAAACCAGACCGACCGAACTGGGGATGGTGAGTAGAAACACGAGACCGAGCGATCGTGAAAGTGTGCGGCGAAACTCGTCCCAGTTTTCGGTGGCTGCGCTTCTTGATACTGCGGGGAGCGTGGCGCTGGCGATGGCCACGCCAAACAGGCCAAGAGGAAGTTGCATGAAACGGAAGGCGTAGTTCAGCCAGCTTACTGAGCCATTGGCGCCGCGCATGGGGTCGATGATTTCCGATGCCAGATTTGAGTTGACGAGGACATTGATCTGCGTTGCGGCATTACCTAGAATTGCGGGCCCCATCATGATCAGGATGCGGCGCAGTCCGGGGTTTGAGAAGTCGATCGTTGGCCTGAAGACGAAGCCCGCGCGGAAGAGCGCCGGAAGCTGAAAGCCGAGTTGCAACGCGCCGCCAGCCAGCACGCCCCAGGCCATGCCTTCAATAGCGGTGATGCCGAGACTCGGCCCTGCCCACATGCCAACGGTGAGGCCGACGATCACGCTGCCGATGTTGAAGCAGGTAGACGACAGAGCAGGCACGGCGAACTGCTTGAGGGAGTTCAGAATGCCCATGGCCTGCGCTGCCAGCGCTACCAGCAACAAGAACGGGAACATGATGCGAGTCAGATGTGCCGCAAGTTCTGATTTGCCTGGTGTGTTGGAAAAGCCTGGAGCGGCTAGCCGAACCAGTTGCTCGCTGTAGATTGCTCCGAGGGCGCAGATGACGCCCACGACGAGAATGAGCGTAGTCGCGACGAGGTTGGCGAGGCGCGCTGCGTCCGCTTTGCCTTTGTTTTGCAGTGACTCGGTAAAAGCCGGCACGAAGGCGCTCGATAGTGCCCCCTCGGCGAAGAGGTCTCGCGTCAGGTTGGGGATCTGAAAGCCGATGCGGAAGGCATCAAAGGGCATTGTGGAGCCGAACAGGCGGCTCATCACCATTTCCCGCACCAGGCCCGAAACGCGGCTGAGGGCCACCGCGAAGCTCATGATCGATGCCGAGCGGACAACTCCTTTTGATACCGTGGCCGACGACTCGGCGGCGCTCTGTGATTCAAAAGGGGTCAGTTTTGTTCGGCTCCGTAAAGTTCGAGAAAGTGAGCCACCGTGCGAATGCCGAGATAGTAGTTATCGAGTTTGTATTTCTCGTTCGGCGAATGCAGGCCGTCGTCGGGGAGACCGAAGCCCATCAGAATCGTGGGGATCCCGAGGTATTGATGAAACTCGCCCACGATCGGGATCGAGCCTCCGCCACGAATGAATACGGTCTCACGGCCCATCGTGTCGGCGAAGGCTTTTGCGGCGATGTCCATGGCAGGGTGGTTGGGGTCAACCAGAAGCCCGGGGCCAAAGGAGAGTACCTTCACTTCGCACACGACGCCTTTCGGAGAATTGGCAGCGACGAATTGTTTCACGGCTTCGACTACTTTGGCGGGGTCTTGATTCGGCACCAGACGTAAGGAGACTTTGGCCGTGGCGGTGGCCGGGATAACGGTCTTGGCGCCAGCCCCTGTAAAACCGCCCGCGATGCCGTGCACCTCGAGCGTTGGCCGTGACCACACACGCTCAAGAACCGTGCGGTCCGGCTCGCCCGTCAGAGACGTGGAGCCGACTTCGTCCTTCAGCATGGCTGCCTCTGAGAATGGCAGCGACTTCCAAGAAGCAAGTTCTTCTGCGGCAGGCTCAGCAACGTCGTCGTAGACGCCGGGGATGAGGATGCGGCCATCGGCGTCTTTCATCTTGGCGAGCAATTCGACAAGGCCGAAGACGGCATTGGGAGCCGCGCCGCCGTAGAGGCCTGAGTGCAAATCGCGCATAGGACCCTGAGCGACGATTTCCATGTACGCGAGCCCGCGCAGGCCAATGCACAGCGTGGGCAGGCCTTCGGCGTAAAGGGCCGTATCGCTGACAAGCGCCACGTCAGCCTTCAGCTTGTCGCGGTGGGCCGGAACGAATTTTGAAATGGACTTGCCGCCGATTTCTTCCTCTCCTTCGATCAGCACTTTGATGTTCACCGGGAGCTTGCCATGAACCGCCATCAGCGCTTCGAGCGCCTTGACGTGCATGTAGATCTGGCCCTTGTCGTCGACTGCGCCGCGGGCATAGATGTTGCCATCGCGAAGCGTCGGTTCGAACGGGGGAGTGAGCCAGAGCTCGAGCGGATCCGCGGGCTGTACATCGTAATGGCCGTAGCAGAGCACGGTGGGTTGGCCTTCAGCGTGGAGCCAGTCGGCATAAACGAGCGGATGGCCTTCGGTCTCGATGATCTCGACGTTTTCGAGGCCCGCCTTGCGCAATTGATCGGCTGTGAATTCGGCGGCGCGGCGCACGTCTGGCGCGTGCTCGGGGAGGGTCGAAACGCTGGGGATTCGAATGAACTCGAACAGTTCGTCGAGAAGTCGCTGGCGGTGTGCGGCCACCCAGAGGTTAATGTTTTCGGACATGCGGGAACTTTCAGTTTAGCCGTTCGCGATAATGGGAATCCGCATGAAGATCCACCGACGCCATTTTCTCGCGGGGCTTGCCGCTCCGATGCTTGCTCAATCCCAGGAGAGCCTGCCGCCCTGGAAGCCCGGCACGCTTGATATCCATCACATTTCGACGGGGCGCGGCAATTGTACGCTGACGATCGCGCCCGATGGCACGGTCTTAATGATCGATGCTGGGGCGCAGATGCCGACCGAGCAGCAGCTTGTGTACTACGTGCCGGCGTATCCGGATCTGACGCGACGGCCCGGGGAATGGATGGCACGCTATGCGCAAAGGCATTTAGCCAAGGCTGGCCTTGAGGGGATCGATCATCTTTGGGTCACGCATTTTCATAGCGACCACATGGGTGAGTGCAAGTCGGATTTGCCGCAATCGAAGAAGGGAAGCTGGAAGCTGACCGGGGTGATGGACATCGCTGAGCAACTCCGGATTGGGAAGATTGTCGATCGTGGGTATCCCAACTACAGCTACCCCGCACCCTTGAACGATGCCACGATGATGAACTATCAGGCTTTCGCGAAGGATTCGGGCCTCAAGTTGGAAGCTTTCCGCTCTGGCTCGAACACTCAGCTTGGTGCCGTGCAGAAGCCGCAGGAGTTCGCCAACTTCGAGGTGCGAAACATTGTGGCCAATGGGGAATTGTGGACTGGGCAGGGGACTGCGACGCGGCAGACGTTCCCGAGTCTCGCGGGCTTGAAGCCCAAGGATTATCCCAGCGAGAACATGTGTTCCGGCGGGATCCGCATTCGCTATGGAGCCTTTGATTACTTCCATGGCGGCGACTTGTGCGATGGGAGCAACTACGGGTTGCCGGCGTGGCGCAATATTGAATCGGCGGCGGCTCGTGTGGTGGGCCCGGTCGATGTCGCACTCGCGAGTCATCACGGCTATAGCGATTCCACCGCGCCTGCAGTCGTGCGTGCCTTGCGACCGCGGGCGTTCATCATCCATTCCTGGGATTCGGCTCATCCGACGATGCCGGCCTTGCACAACATGCTGAGCGAGGAACTGTATCCGGGGCCACGCGATATCTTTGCCACCGCGCTCAAGGCGGAGGCGAAGGTCGCGATTCGAAGGTTGAACCAGCTGAAGAGTGCACTGGGCCATGTGGTGGTGCGCGTTCAACCTGGTGGGGCGAGCTATGAGGTTTTGATTACGACGAACGCCGATGAGTCCGACCGGGTTACGGCGCGGTTTGGCCCATACCAGAGCGCTTGAGACGCAGCCAGCGGCCGGAGTAAGCTTCGAGCGTGATCGGTTCGCTGAGCGTCAGGGCCTTGCCCTCAACCGGATCTTCGATAGCGCTGTAGCGATAGCCGGGGGTGTTCAGACGTACCTGCTTCGTGGGGCCATCGTTGAGGAGGAAGTAGTGGTCCGCCTCGGGGGCGGCGATACGATAGGCGATTGCTCAATTGCAGCTGTAGCGGCGTTCGATCCCTTCGGCCAACTGTGAGATCAACTGTTGCTCGGCCACTTCGTTGCCGGGTAAGAATAATTCGAAGCTCGCGTCCCAGGCCAGAATCATGCCCTCGCCTCGGCCCGTCTTGTTGCGCGTTGCCGCGGGGAGCGCTGTGGCTTCGAAGCCAAAGACCTTTTGCGCTGTCGTGGTGCGCAACTCGTGAACGAAGCCTTTCAGCTCACGACCCGCGAGGCGGAACTTGACGTTGTTCGAATAGGCAAGGTCACTGAGCTCGACGCCCAAGAGTTGTTCGAACACAGAGCCCTTGCGGGTGTCGAGAACTTTGCCGTGCTCGTCGTAGGCCGCGCCGGGGGCATCGAGAACCACGCGACCGCCTTGTTGCGCATCAGCAAGCAGTAGCTTAAGGACATCGTTTGAGATGGCGAGCTGGGCAGGCAGATAGATCGCCTTGTAGCGCGGGGCGAGGCCGGCCTTAAGGTCGTCGACAGTTACATACTCCCAAGGGACGTTGGCGTTGCTGAGCGCGCGCGAGATGCCGACACGGGCCTGCATGGGGTAGTGCTTGAAGTGATCGCGCTGCCGCACGGCCATTGCGGCCCAGATGGCGTCGGAATCCCAATTGATCAACACACCAACGCTTGGCTCTTTGTGTGCGAGCCAGAGCTCATCGCGGTACTTGTTGGCGGCCTGGGCTAGCTTGCTGGTCTGGATGGCGCGTGCAGTGGGTTTGAGGGTCCGGTCCAGCAGGGCGTATTCGCCTGCCTCGAAGCCGGCCGGGCGATAGTTCCAACTCCAGAAGCCCGCGCCTTTGAATCCTCTGGCGAGATAGCTCAAGACGAGTTGTGTCATCGTGCCGACGTTGACGGTGTAGCCAGCTGTGGTCGACTTCTCGGGTTCGTCTCAGCCTTTGGCTCCCGTGAATTGTTGTGGGCCGCCGGTCGATTCCCAGGGAGCGGACCAGCCGCCCTTGAAGAGGTCGTGAGCAAAGCTGGCCTGCATGTAGACCGTTCTCGCCACCTCGTAGCGGACTTCGCCGTAGTGCCAGGCGAGATGAATCGAAGGGTAGAAGCTGCCTGTGTGCAATTGCGTTTGGGCGAGATCTTCCATCTTGGTGGCGCGCCAGGCGAACGGAAGAAACAGACCCATCTCGCCGCCCGTGCGTGTTGGAATCAACGGGTATTCTTCATGGAAAGCAGTGAAGCGGCGAGCGAGATCATCGCTGTGCGAATCAGCTTTGTATCGCAGGACATCGCGCACGCGGCCATACTCGCGGCCCTAGCCTCCCAGGTGGTTCTCCTGCATTGCGAGCTTCGCCACGAGCGCGTACACCTCAGGCCAAGTCTTCACGGGCTCTTCGAAAAAGCCGACCCCGTATTGGTTCCAGGCCTCAGCAATTTCCGCTGGTGCTTTGTAGTTGCGCCGCAGCCACTGTTGAAACAACGGGACGTCGGCGGGATAGAGCATCGGGTCGGGGGGTGTGTTTGAAGGTGAGCGTTGCCTTGCTGGGCTTTGCTTCGCCGCGCACCATCACGGGAATCTGCTTGCGCAGTACTTCCTTCTGATAGGCCCACATTTTGGGGTGGCTCCGGGCCTCGCGCACTGGCATCGATTCCGGCAGGCCGAGCTGGCGAAGCAGTGCTGGTGTGATCGGTTCGAAGCCCGCCTCGCCGTACCGGAAAGGAATCACACCTTCTTCGAGTGCGATCTCAAGCACCTTCTCATGCTGCCACTCGGGCGTTCCCATCGCCTGCTTGAGGTTTTGAAAGCCGAGCCGCTTCATCGAGAGAAAGTGATCGCGCATTTGATCCTCGGTCATTCCATGCCAAGGGAGAAAGACTACGCCGAAGGGCATCGGCGCGAGAGCACGCCAGCGCTGTTGCGTGGGCGAATCATGCGGCGAATCGTGCAACTTGTGGAGAAATGAATCGGTTTGCGGCCAGGCCGCGAGTGCTGTAAGTGCGAGAGCAAGTGCGAGACGCATTAATTCACGCGTATCACAATTACTCCCTTCTGTCTGCGATCTTCACCGAAGGCGATGGCTTCGACGGTGTTGGCCTTTTGATTGATGCGAGGCAGGATATTGACTACGGCTTGACCCGGTTGGCCTGGCTGACCGGGCTGCCCAGGTTGAGCCTGTTGAATCGGCGAGCCGATCCACGCGATGCCTTCGGGGTTGGGCACGACTTCGAGATCGCCGGTTTCGAGGTTGTAAACCAGGATCTGAGTCCCCGCATTGCCAGCCCGAACTCCGCGGCCGACCAGCCGCCGGATGGATGGCAGCACGCCGAGAACATTGACATTGGCAAAGCCTTCGGGAGTGGGCAGCAAGCGAGCTTCGGTTCGTTCCAGATCGAACAGCACAAGGCCTGCGTCACCTGCGATGCGGTTATTGGCGGAGGCGATGACCAGGTTTAGCGAAGGCACTGGATTCGTTCCCGAGAAGCCGTTGACGCCGGTAGGCAGATCGAAGCGGAAGGGCGTACCGTTAGCCCCATCCAGCGCATAGAAGGTATCGGAGGTGTTGCGCGTGGCGGGGTCGAAGTTCGAACCAACGAGAAAGTCGTTGATTTCGGCCGCGCCGCCAGAGGCATTGAATTTGCCGGAACCTGGCAAGCCGATCGCTTGAAAACGCCGAGCGGCAAGATCGAAGAGAACGAAGCCTTCGGCTGGGCAGGGGTTCTTGAACGCACGATCATCCGTGGTCGCGGCCATCAGAGCGACCGCTCGCGTGAGTTCCAGGTTGAAGACCGGGATGTTGGCAGTGCAGGCCGTAAAGAACCAGCCGTCGGGCAGGGCCATGGGTTGCGCGTCGCCTTCTGGCGGAAAGTAAGCCCAGCCGTGTTTGCCTTCGCTGTTACGGGCAGCGACATAGTAATTCCTGGTTTGGGCATCCATGTATACGGGAGTGGGGGTGCGAAGTTGCTGCAAATTCTGGGGTGGCTGCTGGCCGCCTGGAGGCAGGGGCGGGGCAGGTGCAACGATGGGTAGCCATCCTTCGGGGAAGTTGCGCTGGGCGGTGATTTCGCCTTGTGCCGAAACAATGGCAACTCTGGCCTTGGTGGGGTTTCCGATGTCATCCCCAGCGGTGAGCACGAATTGATTCTGCAGTGGCATCACGGGGCTGAGCAGCCGATTGATGCCGTCGCCAAGGTCGACGTTTTGGAAGCGCTGCAGTAATGCTTGCAGGTTCACCTGTTGAGCGCCACCGCCTCCGCCACCTGTGACCTCCTGGACTTCCGCAGTTTGGGCATCGATGCGGAATGCTTTTCCAGGGGCGTTAGCCAGGAATCCACCGCCGGCCTGGCTGGTGATGTTCGCCACGGGTTCAGGTAGGGTCGCTAACTTCGATTCCGCCGCGCCTGGAGTGAAGATTCGAATCTTGTCACTCACTAATGTCGGCTGCCCCGGTTGCGGCGTGCCGGTGAACGGGCCCTCAAAGGCGGCGAAGTAGGGAGAGCTGAAGCCGTCGACGAATGGGGTGGGTGCCTGGGCCTGTGCCGTGGTCAGGCATCCTTCCACCTTGGCGATCGCAAGCTTGCGAGCGTCGACGGTAAAGGCTGGGTAGCAGCTATCGGCACCGCGCACGGCATTCGCATTCAGAAACATGCCGTTGACGTCGCTAGACCGGATGTTTCGAAGATCGGGGGTCCCGGCAGGATAGGGAATGTAGGAGATTTCGGATTCACGCTTGCCGCGATCCATGGTAAGCAGATTTGCTTCGCCTGCGTTAACTCCAACCAGAATGGGGTCGCCGGGCTTAGCACCTTCGGGAGTCTTGACGTCCAGGATGAATTCGCCGGGGCGGGTTGGCGACATCGTCGCGGTAGCCTCGGCCGCCATGCCACCGACAAAGACGCGGATGGCAGCGCGCGCCACCGCACCCTCGGCGGCTTCACCACTGCGGGCTGTGGGGTCGGTCTGCCCGAGAGAACTTGCTCTCAACTTCATACTGCCGTCTGTGCCGCCGTTGGCCGCTGCTCCGAAACCATTGCCGTTGCTTGCTGCGATACCAGGTGCCGTGCCCTGGATCTGAATGCGGGCCGGGCGCGAGGACTGTTCGCCTCGGCGCACGATCAGGGTGGCCAGGCCGTTGGGCGTTTCAAAAGGGACTTGCGCGACGATACGCGAGGAAGTGGCTTCGAGCAGCGGGGCCGGGCGGTTGTTGATGAGTACTTGCAGAGGCGGCGTGCCGAAGCTGGTGGGTAACGGCAGGCCTTCAGCCTTCCAGCCTTCCACCGGACCGAGGTTGATGCCTCGTATGTGGATCAATCCACCCTGGCCAGCCACCGCAGGGGCAGGCAATTGTGTGTAGGCGTTGACAACGCCACGCGGCTGAATCACCGGCGCGGTGGGCACTTGAGCCTGCAGAATCGAAAGCAGGCCGAGACCACACAACTTCAGACCAGGATGTTGCATAACCCTATTAAACTCCATTGGTACGCTAAAGTTGCGTGACTACCGCCACATCATCGACGTTGCAGTTCGCCTGCCAGCCCGGTTGCAGCAAGTGCTGCGAGGTAAGCGGCTACGTTTATCTCACCGAGGAGGACGTCACGAACGTGGCACGCCATCTCGGTCTTTCGCAGGTTGAGTTCGAGGCTCGCTACATATATCGCACCCGCCACACGCGCCGCATTCGCAAGCCCCGGCAAAAATCGAAACAATGCCCGTTTCTGGTGGACGGCGGATGTTCGATTCACCCGGTGAAACCATTGCAGTGCCGGCTGTTTCCGTTCTGGCCGGAATTGGTGGAAGACCGCAAGGCCTGGAAGCAAACCTCGAAGTGGTGTCCGGGAATCGGACAAGGGCCGCTGATTCAGATTGGAACAGCGCTCGAGCTGGCCAACCAGATGCGGCGGTACTATCCCGAAACGGGAGAGTAGGTTAGTCCAGAAATTGGCTTCAATCGCCAATAAATTGCCATTTTCAGTGGGTTTCGCGGCTTCTTGAGCATTTGGCATCGCGCTTGCATAGAAGTGGGCGTATGTTTGATCCCATCTCTGGCCGCATGTCGCATTACCTCGATCTGCTCTCGGATCGGCAAAAGCTGGTTTCCGCCAACATTGCGAATGCAGATACCCCGGGCTACCGCACCAAGGACATCGATTTCAACTTCGAGTTTCAGTCTTTGGTTGAGGGCGAAAAGCCCAATGTGATTGAGCCGGAAGGGCTGAAAACCAAGAACGACGGCAACAACGTCAGCATGGACCGCGAGATGCGCCTGCTGAGTGAAAACGCCCTGCGGTTCAATTTTGTCAGCCAGGTACTCAAGAGCGAGTCCCGCAATTTCCGGCTGGCCATTAAGGATGCACGCGGATAATGAGCCTGTTTCAAAGTTTGAGTGTCAGCGCCTCGGGAATGAGTGCGCAGCGTTTCAGAACGGAACTGTTGGCGCAGAATATCGCCAATTCCGAGACGACCCGGACCGAAGAAGGTGGGCCTTATCGGCACCAGGATGCGGTGTTTCAGCCGCAATCGGTGTCGAATCCCTTCGCTTCGGCTTTTCAGACCTCACTGGAGGCTCCCAACACCGGGGTTGGCGTGAGCGAAGTGTTGATCGACGACAAAGACCCAATCCGGCGCTACATGCCGGGGCACCCGGATGCGGATGAGAAGGGGTACGTGAGCTTCCCCAATTTCAGCCCTGTTGAAGAAATGGTCGATTTGATGAACGCCAGCCGGTCTTTTGGTGCCAACGTCACCGCGATGAATGCAGTGAAAGACATGATCTCGAAGTCGATCGACCTGGTGAGGGGGTAATGGATGGAATTCAGTTTGAGTAAGCCGCTTTCTTCGGCAATTGAGATGGTGAAGCCGCTCGAGCCCTTGTCTCCAACGGCAGGTTCAAGTGGTGCCAATGGAGAGTTTCAGAACATCCTCGGCGGCATGATTGGGCAAGTGAATTCGACCAAGGGGACGGCCGACCGGCAACTGGCTTCGTTCTTGAATGGCGAGCAGATCGATATTCATCAGGTGGCGACGAGTATTCAAAAGGCGGAGATGACCTTTGAGCTTGCGATTGAAGTTCGCAACAAGATGATGCAGGCCTATCAGGAAGTGATGCGGATGCAGATCTGATCTGCGTTGACCATCTAGATCCTCAGGAGAATCCCCAACCTTGAACCAATTGCGTGAACTCATTAACCGCCTCAGTCTTCGTCAGAAGATCTCGATCGGCGTGGCCATTGCGGTCGCGCTGGGAGGCATGTTCTGGTTCATACAGGCTCAGAAGGAGAAGGACTATAAGCTGCTGTTCAAGGACATGGCAGCCGAGGACGCAGGCCAGCTGACGGCGCGCTTGCGGGAGAAAAGCGTCGATTACAAGATTGGTGAGGATGGGGCGAGTATTTATGTGCGTAGCGCCAAGCTGAGCGAGTTGAGGCTTGAGCTGGCGGGAGAGGGATTGCCACGAACGGGCCGGATTGGCTTTGAGATCTTCGATAAGACGAACTTTGCGTTGACCGAGTTTGCAGAACAGGTGAACTACCAGCGGGCACTTGAGGGAGAACTTGAGCGAACCGTCTCAGGGATTCGCGAAGTAGAGCAAGCCCGAGTTCATTTGACCTTTGCAAAGCAGTCGATTTTCGAATCCAACCGACAGCCCGCCAAAGCAAGTGTGGTCTTGAAGCTGCGCACCGGCGCGAGGCTGGCTCCCACTTCGGTGCAGGCCGTGGTCTTCCTGCTTTCGAGTGCGGTTGAGGGGTTGTCCCCTGAGAATGTCTCTCTGATCGACCATAACGGCATCCTGCTGAGCAAGCCGCGGAAATCGCACACACCCGAAGAAGAATTTCCAGAGATCCTGCTTGAGTACCTTTTGAAGCTCGAACGGGACTTGCTCGCCAAAGTGAACGCGACACTGACGCCGCTTTTAGGTGAAGAGAAATTCCGGGCCGGGGTGACGATCGATTGCGACATGACGAGCGCTGAGGCGAGCGAAGAGATTTACGATCCCGAGAAGGCCGTAGTTACCTCGGAGCAAAAGACTGAAGACATGAGCGGGGTGCCGCTCGCTTCCGGCGTACCGGGTACGCCCAGCAGCCTGCCGCGCCCGGTTTCGCGGCCCGTATCTACGCCCACGAGCACCCAACGCAAAACAGAAAGTACCAACTACCAGGCGAGCCGATCGATTCGCCGCACCAAGATTCCGCAAGGACAGATCAAGCGTGTGTCGCTCTCCGTGTTGCTTGATCAAGGGATGCGCTGGGAAGGTGCGGGGCCGAAAGCCAAACGGATTTTCGAGATTCCGTCGCCCGAGAAGATCAAGGCCATCAAAGACGTCGTTTCCGCCTCGGTGGGCCTGGTGCCGGAACGGGGTGATCAGGTCATTGTGGAGAGTCTGCCCTTTGACGCGACGCTGCGGATTCCAGCCCCGGCGGCGCCGATCCCGCCGCCAGCCCCAAAGCCCCTATTCGTGATTCCAGACTTCATCCTGAAATTGTTGCCGCCTCCGCTGCGCGACCCTGCAGTTCTGCTTGCAGTGATCATTGCGGCAGGAGTGCTGGTGGCCAGCCTGGGCCTTGCGGTCTTCTGGTTCCTGAAGAAACGCAAACAGAAGAAGATGAAGATCGCCGCCGCAGTCGCTGAAGCCACCGCCGTGGCCGCCGTCGAAGCCGGTATGGATCCGACCGCGGCAGCGATCGCAGCGCTGGGACCCGACGATGGCCGCACATTCGAAGAACGGCTCGCCGAACAGCAGAACCTGCAAAAGCGGCTCGAACAGCATGAACTGGCGCGCCTCAAGATGCCCGAGGTCACCACGCAAAAAGGCAAGATTCTGCAGAAGCACATCACCGAAGAAGCGCAGAAAGACCCGCAGATGATTGCACAAATCCTCCGTAGCTGGCTGCATGCCGAACGGGAGAAAGAACGATAATGCCCGAAGCACCAGTTGCTGAAAAACCGCAAAAGATCTCCGACATCATCCCGGAAGAACCCGCATTCCGGATCAACATCCCGGGCTCGAAGAAATGCGCGATTCTGCTCATCATTCTGGGCCCAGAAGTGACGGCGGAAGTACTTCGGCAGATGGATGAAAACGAAGTACAAAAGATCGGGCAGGAATTGGCGCGTGCTAGTTCTGTGACTGCGGAACAGGCCGAAGGCGTGCTTGAAGAGTTTTACCAGATGTCGATCGCCCATCAGTACGTGCTGAAAGGCGGTGTCGACTACGCCAAAAAGGTCCTCGTTCAAGCTTTTGGGCCAGAAGAGGCCAAGCGGATTCTCGACCGGTTACTCAAGCAACTTGGCGGCGAAAACCTCAGCTTCGACGCACTGCAAAAGGCCGACCCGACGCAGCTCGCCAAGTTCATCCACAACGAGCACCCGCAGACGATCGCGCTAATTTTGTCGCATCTCAACCCAACCCAGGCAGGCGGGTTGCTCTATGCGCTGCCCGCCGAAATTCGGGCCGATGTGGCGCATCGCATGGCGTGCCTTGAGCAGATTTCACCCGACATCATCGGAAAGATTGCCAACATCATCGGGCTCAAGCTGAAAGAAATCGGCGATTTCAGCCGCGAATCCACCGGCGGCATTCAGGCCGTGGCGGAGATGTTCAACCGTCTCGACTCGGGCACGAGCAAGGAAATTCTCGAGTCGCTCGAAGTCATCAACCCGCAACTGACGCAGGGCATTCGCCAGTTGATGTTCGTGTTTGAAGACATGTTGCAGATCGACGAGATCGGCATCAAGGAACTACTGTCGCGAATTGATCGCAAGCTGCTGACGGTTGCACTGAAAGGAACCAGCGACAAGTTGCGCGATCACTTCCTGAGCTCGATGAGCCAGCGCGGTGCCGAGATGCTGCGGGAAGACATGGACGCATTGGGGCCAGTCAAGATCCGCGAAGTGGAAGGTTCGCAGCAGCAAATCATTACAGTGCTGCGACAGCTTGAAAATGAAGGCGTCATCAATCTGAAGGGTGCCGTTGGCGAGCAGTATGTCAACTAGCGAGGCCACGCAGAACGGACGCACTCCCTCGCCAGCTGGCAGCATGTCACGCGTCTTCGCCGCCGAGGAAGCCGTGAAGGTCGGGCTCGCTCCCTGGCGTGTCGAGGAGTTCCAGGATGGCGCGCCGCAGAGCTTTCCGGTCTTTCAGCCGGAAACGCCAATGGCGCAGGCGCCTGCTCTACAGCCTCAGGTCGACTACGAGGCACGCCTGGCTGAGATGCAGGGCCGGCACCGTCGTGAGCTCGAAGACTCCATCCAGCGCACCCGGGTGGAGTGCGAGGCCCGCGCACAGTCTTTATCGCAAAACGAGATCGAGCCATGGTTGAAGCGCATGGCCCAGTCGATTGAAGACATCGCCACCGTGAAGCAACGCTATCTTGCCGAGAGCGAAGACCAGTTGGTGCGTCTTGCCGTGGCGGTGGCGCGACGAATTCTCTATCGCGAAATTCAAGTCGATACCGAAGCCTTGTTTGGTCTGATTCACGCGGCGACGCAGCGCTCAGAACTACGCGAGTTGAATCGCATTCTGCTCAATCCGAAGGACCACCAGGCTCTGCTGCCTCATCTCGAGCGGCTGCAGCTTCCACCGCGGGTGGAGATCGTTTCTGATGCGGCTCTCGAGCGCGGAGCCCTTTTGCTCGAAAGCACGAGTGGCATTCTCGATGCTTCGATCCAGGCGCAGCTCGATGAGGTGGAACGCGGATTTATCGACTTGTTGGGGAGACGCTAATGAGTGGCTTGAATATTCAGCGATTTGAACAGTACCTCTCTGCCGGGAACTTCTTTCAGTTGCGGGGCCGTGTGACCGAAGTTGCCGGTATGCTGCTGGAGAGTGAAGGGCCGGCGGCGGCCATTGGTGACTTCTGTGAGGTCCGCATGCCGGGCAACCGGCGTATCCGCGCGCAGGTGATTGGCTTCCGCAATGGCAAGGTGCTTTCGATGCCGCTTGAGGACACCGGAGGCCTGTCGCAGGGAGCCTCGATTCTTGCCCGGCCTGAGGCGGGCAAAGTCGCGGTTGGGGCAGAACTGCTCGGGCGCGTGCTGGATGGGTTTGGGCAGCCGATGGATGGCGGTCCGCCGATCACTCCCGAGGCCCACTATGACTTGTACTCGCCACCGCCAGGGCCACTCGCTCGCGAGAACATTTCAGAGCCGCTGGTGACCGGGATCCGTGTGATCGACAGCATGCTCACCTGTGGCAAGGGCCAGCGCATTGGGTTGTTTGGCGGCTCGGGCGTAGGCAAATCCACCTTGCTCGGTTCGATGTGTAAGCATCACTTTGCCGATGTGGCGGTGGTGGCTTTGATTGGGGAGCGCAACCGAGAGGTAAAGAGTTTTCTTGAGCACGAGCTTGGCCCAGAGGGGCGCGAGCGAAGTGTGATGATCGCTGCTACCAGCGACCAGCCGGCTCCTCTACGGTTGCGGGCCTGCTTTGTGGCGCTGGCGGTGGCTGAGTTCTTCCGGGATCAGGGCAAGGATGTGCTGCTGGTGATCGATTCCGCCACTCGCCTCGCCATGGCGCAACGTGAGATTGGCCTTGCGGCAGGGGAACCTCCGGGACAAAAGGGTTATCCACCCAGCGCCTTTCAGCTCTTGCCGAAGATCTTCGAAAGGGCAGGGAAGTTCCCGAAGGGTTCCATTACGGGCTTCTTCACGGTACTGGTTGAGGGCGATGACTTTAACGAGCCTGTTTGCGATACGGTGCGTGCCATTCTCGATGGCCACATCATTCTGTCGAGGCAATTGGGGGCGATGGGGCACTATCCGGCGATCAACGTGCTGGAGAGCGTGAGCCGTCTGCAATCGAAGTTGGCCACGCCGAATCACAAAGAGGCGGCCCGCTCAATCCGGGAGGCGTTGGCGAGTCTTGAGAGAAGCTCGGATCTGATTCAGCTCGGCGCCTACGTGCCGGGCTCGAATTCACTGCTGGATAACGTCTTGCGCAACCGCGGCCAGATCGACCAGTTCCTTCGTCAGGACGCGGAAGAGACCTCGAAGATGGAAGATACGCTCGGCCAGTTGCAAAGTCTCTCCGCGATTCTGAGTAACCACATGCCGGTTCCGCGATGAAGCGTTTTGCGTTTCCACTCGAGCGTGTGCTGACTTATCGCCGCAACCAGGCGGATCTGGAGCAGGCCAAGCTTGTGAGTCTCGAAGGCGAAATCCAGAAGCTCCGCGAAGACTTCAACGGACTACAAGCCAGCTTTGCCGAAGAAGTTCGCAACGTGCGGCCAAACCCGGTCGATCGCGCGGAACTGGGCCGCTACCGGATGGTGGTGGAAACTCAATCGATTCGGCTTGAGCAGCGTATCCGCGAAAAGCAGGTACAAGTGGAACGCCAGAAGCAGGTTTACATTCAAGCCAATCAAGCGGCCGAAGTACTTGTCAAAGTGAGAGACAAACAAAAGAAGAGCTGGGAGAAAGAGCTGCAAAAAGAGCTCGACTCCCTCGCGATGGATTCGTATCTGGCGCGCTGGAAACAGTAGGAAGTTTAGAATTCCTGGGCCAGCCGGGTGCACGTGCGGATGCGTTCTGAGTAAGCGGCCAGCGCCTCGGTGAGAGCTCGCATCTGAGTTTGAGCTTCTTCGCCGCGGCCAGCTTCAATCGCTTCGCGGATGCCGGGAAGCGTCTTGGCTCCGTAGCCGGTGTAGCGTCCTGGGGCGGAGAGTTGATTCTTGTACCACTCGCGGCCAGGGAGACCTTCGGGGCGAGTGAGGGCGCGCTCGGTTTGAAATATGGCTTTGTTCAGTTTTTTGAGTTTCGTCTTGTCGAGGGTGGCGAAGCGAGACTCGAGGGATTGCATCACCTGGCCATATCCGCGCGAGGAGAGCCCGACCTTTTCAATCTCACGCTCGAGTGAGTCCCAGGCCAGACCCTTCACCTTCGAGTTTTTCTTTAGATCTTCCACGGTTTCACGCAGGAAGCGGGCGACGCGGCCGAAGTCGAATTGGACGACGTAAGCGTCGGCCATCCGGGACAGGCCGGTGGCCATGAAGCCTGCAAAGGCGGTGGTGAAGACATAGTCCGGGTCGCCAAAGTATTGAAACCAGCGCATCGAGTCATAAACCGAGTGATAGACGCCACTCATGTTGCCATCGAAGCCCGCGTTGAGGCTGGCGATTCCCACGTGATGGGCGAACGCGGTGTAGTCGCTGCCGCTGCCGAGCGGCCCAACGCGGAAGTTGCGGCGGCCACTCGCATCGAGCAGGCTGCGTTCACTGCCGGGATCCGGGTAATCGCGCAACCATTCTTCGATGAATTTTTCAAGCGAGGGTGAGGCCTGGATACTCATTGGGCCGCGCAAGGTGGTGTCGGAGTTAAAGTAAGCAACCGCGTTCTGAAGCAGATTGTCCCGATGCTTTTCGGCCCATTCGGTTGAGCCCACCAGACCGTATTCTTCAGCGTCCCAGAGTGTAAAGACGATCGAACGTTTCGGCTTCCAGCCCTGTTGCATCGCACGGGTGAGGATGCGCGCAGCTTCGATTACGCTCGCCGCGCCACTGATCGGATCAGCCGCGCCGTTTACCCAGGCGTCATGATGATTGCCGTAGATGACATATTGATCGGGGAACATGCTGCCCCGCATTCGAGCCACGACATCATGTACCTGGCGCGTGGCGTTGTCGGCCTGCACCTTCAGGTGAACCGTGGAAGGGCCAGCACCGATGTGGTAGGTAACCGGGATTGAGCCGCGCCATTCGACTGGGGCTACTTCGCCCTCGATGTGTTCCAGAATCGGTCGCGCGTCCTCCCACGAGATGGGCATCACAGGAATCTTCTGCATGGTGCGCGCTTCTTCGATCTTCAGACGTGGCGTGCCGGCGATGCTGGGTTTGCCTGGAGTGAGTGGGTCGCCGGGGTAGAGAGGCAAGTCCATGACGCTGCCGCGCTGCACGCCGGGCGGTGGACGAAACGGCCCCTTGGGATAAATGTCGCCCTGGAAGTAGCCATCGTCTTTGGGGTCTGAATAAATCAGGCAGCCGACCGCACCATTCTCTGCTGCGACCTTCGGCTTGATACCGCGAAAGCTGCGGCCATAGCGCACGAGGGCGATCTTGCCACGGACATCGATTCCGCGCGACTTGAGGAATGCGTAATCCTCAGGCAGGCCGTAGTTTGCGTAGACAACGGGTGCGGTTACGTCGCCGTTGCCAGAGTAAGCGTTGAACGTCGGCAACTGGTTCAGGTCGCTCGAATCGGGGTCTTCTTTGACGATCGGCTCGCGCAGTTTCGCCGTGTAGCGGACGGGGCTGACCAGCTCGAGTAGCCTTTGGGTGGGGTGGGGAATCAGGGCGTCAAAGGTCTCGATGCGAGCCTCAAGGCCAAACTCTTTGAACTTCGCTAAGGCGTACTCCGCCACGGCGCGGGAGGCGGGAGAGCCGGCGTGGTGGGGCTCGCCGGCCATGCGCGACATATACTCGCGGATCTTGTTCGATTCGGCAGTGGCGCGCAGGCGCTGCTCAAAAGGCGCGCGCGCTTTGGCTTCATCTTCGGGGAAGCCCCGGATTGGCTCGGCCGAAAACCCAATGTTGTTTCCTGCAAGCAGGAGCGTCAACGAGAGAGAGAGAGACTTCATGCTTTGCTCAAGGCCGCGTTCAGAAAGCCAGCAAACTCCTTCACGTCCTTGGTCAGGCCGGGAAAGCTGCTCACGACTTTTTGGTCGGCATTAACCACAGCATAGTAGGGGATGCCCACGGTCTCAAAGAGCTTCTCCTGCATTTTCTGGAATTCCTGGCTCTTGGGATCGTCGAGTTCGTCCGTGTAGAGCTCGACAAGGATGAACTTCTCCATGGCCGCACGCACTTCCTGCTTGGGGAACATGTTGGCTTTCATCCAGTGGCAATTGGTGCAGGCGACGCCGGTGAAGTTTACGAAAACGAGCTTATTTTCGGCTTTGGCGCGGGCCAGGGCTCCTTCGAGATCGTTCTTCATCCAGGCGAGCTTCGGTTTGTTGGCATCGCCTTTGTTGAACAGGCTCGCGTTCTCCTTGACGAGCGGAATGTAAGCCTCAAGCTCACCCAGGTTTGCGCCAAACATACCGGGTACCAGTGAGAGTGCAAAGGCGATGAAGACGGTTCCAGCCAAGGCTCGGCCCACGCCAAGCTGCTCGCCAACCTGAATGCCATCCATCGGCAGCTTGCCCAGCAGATAAAGGCCTGGCAGGGCGAATAAGACCACCCAGAGAGACAGGAAGCGCTCGCGCGTGAGGAAGTCCCAGCCCATGACGGCGTCGACATTGCTGAAGTATTTGAGCATCGCCGCCAAGATCAGGAAGCCCATGACGACCTTGATGCGGATCATCCAGTTGCCCGCGCGGGGCAGACCCTTCAAGACGCCGGGGAACAGGGCGAGAAAGAAGAAGGGCAGCGAGAGCCCGAAGCTGAATGCCATCATGCCGAGCGTGGGCTGGAGCCGGTCGCCGGTGATCGATGCGGCAAGAAGCGTGCCAACGAAGGGGCCGACGCAAGCGAAGCTGGTCAGCGAGAAGGTGAGGCCCATCAGCAGCGTGCCAGCAATGCCGCCGCCTTCACTGGCGGAATTCAGTTTCGTCAGGAGGCCCGAGGGGAGTGTGATCTCGTAGGCGCCCAGCAAGCTGAGGGCGAGCGCGAAGAAGATGAGGCAGATGAAGCTGTTGACGTAGACGTTGGAGCCGATCGAGGTAACGCCGGCGGTGCCGAGCGCGGCTGTGAGCGCAAAGCCGATACCCGTGAACAGCACTACGATTCCGAGGCAGAATGTAACGGCATCAAACAAAATGCGGCCCTTCGATGCGCCCTGCTTGGTGAGGAAGAAGCTCATCGTGATGGGGATCATCGGGAAGACGCAGGGCGTCAAGACCGAGGCGAGGCCGAAGCCAAAGGCCAGCAGCAAAAACTCGCTCAATGTTTGCTGCGCGGCGGCGGGCTTGGCGTTGGTGGGTTTGGCGGCAGCGGGCTGTGCGGCTGCCTTGGCCGGCGCTGGAGTGAAGGCGAAATTCGCGTCGTAGGTAACCTGTTTCTTCTTCGGCGGCAGGCATTGTTTGTCGTCGCAGGCCTGGAAGCGCACTTCAACCACCAGGTCCGCGGCATTGGCAGGGATGTCTTTCAGCGCTTTGGCGACCAGCGTAAATTCAACAGCATCGTCGAAGGTCTCCGTTTCGCTGCCAAAATTTACGTCGAGTTTCCGATTCGGGGTGGGTTGGTCGACTCGTATGACTTCATAGGGTGCGCCTTCGACGGCCTGGATCTTGGTGGGCCTGGGCGGGGGCGGCGTGGTGAGCGAGTAGAGGTGCCAGTGTTCATCCAGTTTCGCGCGCACGGGGATCTTGCATTCAGCCCCGGCTTTGGTCTCCGGGATCGGTCCGAGGGCCCAATGGATCGGATCGAGCTTTTGAGCGAACAGGCTTGCTGTGGCAAGCAAGACCAACATGACGGCGCGGAGCATATATCTCTGATTGTCGCCCAAGGCGAAAAAGTTACGTGCGGTCGCTGAGGGCGGCGAGGCCTTCTTCGATTTTTTCATTCACTCGATTGGATGCATACTCAGCAGCAACACGAATCGCATTTTTTATCGCGTTCGGGTTCGAGCGGCCGTGGCAGATGATGCAGACGCCTTTAACGCCGATCAGCGGAGCGCCACCATACTCGGAGTAGTCGGTGCGCTTTTTGAGCTCCATAAAGCCATTCTTGGCGAGGACCGCGCCGACCTGGCGAGTGATTGTCGAACTCAGGCTCTCCTTAAGGATGTGCTTAAAAACTTCGACCAGACCTTCGCTCACTTTGAGCGCGACGTTGCCGATAAACCCATCGCAGACGATCACGTCGGCGATGCCTGTATAAAGATCGCGGCCTTCCACGTTACCGATGAAATGGATAGGGAGCGCCTTGAGCAGAGGAGTGGTGGCGTGCGTCAGGGCGTTGCCCTTGTGTTCTTCTTCGCCAATCGAGAGTAAACCAACGCGGGGACGATGGATATCGAAAATCGCCCGGCTGTAAATGTTGCCCATGAAGGCGAATTGGGCCAACATTTCGGGGCTGGCATCGACGTTGGCTCCAACGTCGACAACAATGGTGGGAGAACCTTTGAGGGTGGGGAATGCGGTTGCCAAAGCCGGCCGTTCCACGCCACGAATCATCCCTTGGGTGGTTTTGGCGGTGGCCATGACGGCACCGGTATTGCCAGCTGAAACTACACCAGCGGCTTGACCATCACGTACCAGCCGGGCAGCCACGCGAATCGAAGAGTCTTTCTTGGTTCGCATCGCCTTGGCGGCGGAATCCTCCATCGTAATCACTTCACTGGCGTGAACGATTTCAATGGGGAGATGCTCCCATTTGCCGTGTTGCTCAAGTTCTTCGCGAACGATTTGTTCGCGACCCACGAGCAACACCCGGACATTGAGACTTCTTACTGCACGGAGTGCGCCTTCAACTTCGCTTTTGGGGGCATGGTCGCCGCCCATGGCGTCAACGGCAATGGTGATCATCGGCCGTATTGAAGCGGCTTAGTACTTCTCAACTTCAACAACAGCGCGGCCTTTGTAGAAACCGCAAGCGGGGCAGGCGCGATGGGGCAGCTTGGTGGCACCACAGTTGGAGCATTCGCTGCCAATGGCGCGGGCCAGGCCATCATGGGACCGGCGGGTGGAGGTGCGGCGCTTGGAGTGGCGGCGTTTCGGATTCGGCATCGTGTTCTTCCTTCTACTATTTCTTCAGTTTCAATCCCTGGAGGGCACTCCACCGGGGATCGGTCATCACCTGAAGGGGGGCACCCTCGAGGTCGATCAAATTCTCAGCTTGACCCGGACATACGCCCGGACAAATCTCACGGCATGTCCTTTGCATCGGCAAGGCCAGCAGCACCTGCTCCCGCAAAACATCAACCAGCTCAAGACCGGCGCCCTGATAGAAACCCAGGTTGGCTTCCTCGTCGTTCAGATTGGCTTCCTCTGGTGCCGCTGCCCGGTCTTCCGGGGCGTACAAGAGGTCAAAATCCGTCGAAACGGGCCACTTGAGGGGGGCTAGGCACCGATCACAATCCAGCTCCAGTTCCACCGTAAGGTGACCCTTCACTCGGATCTCGTCGAGAACCTGCTTCAATTCCGCTTGGCCTTCCACCTTAAGAGGAGAAGTCTGCCGCAAAACTTTGTCGAAAAAATCGATTTCTCCGACAGCGTATTCACGGGAAATGCGTATGGGACGCAATTCCATGTCCCGCACGTGCAGAAACATTCAAACCTCCTCGCTCGATGGCGAGCCACAAAACCTTAAGTATACCTGAATCAGGGTTTCGCCGCAAATTCGTCTATCGTGAGGCTGAAGATATTGCCTTCAGGATCGACCGCATCGATGGAGCCCCAGGGCCGGACGAGGATCTCCGCTCCGAGTTGTTCGAGGTTGCGGCGCGCCGCATCGATGTCGGGGACGGCGAAGATCAGCTTGATAGGCGTGTCTTCACGGGGTACGGGTGGGCTCGCAATCTCGATGGTGGCCGCGATCGAGGGTGGGATGGGGTGCAGCTTGAGATCGCGGATGGCTTCCGCGCCGAGCGCCTGCGCGTAAAATGCAGCCATCAATTCAAGATTCTTGACAAACAACAGGTCTTGCATGATCGGCTAGTTTAGCTTGGCTTGCGAATCACTCAATTCCTCTCTAGCGAAGGAGAGTCTGAGGGTTGGCCCGCCCGGCGCGGAAAGCCGGCCACCACGCAGCAGCGAGAGTTGCTAAGGGTATCAGCACCAGCGTGACAGCATACGTGACGAGATCCGTAGTTGTGATGCCGAATAGCAGGCTTTCGAGGTAACGGCTGGCCGCGAGGGCAATCGCGGCTCCCAGTGCCAAGCCGGCCACCAAGAGGCGACCGGTGCCGGAAAGAACCGATTGCGTAATCTGCGAGGAACTGGCGCCGAGCGCCATCCGCAGGCCGAACTCCGGCAGACGCTTTTCGACCAAGTAAGAAGTTACGCTGTAGACGCCGGCGAGCGCGACCAGCAGGGCCGCCGCGGCGAACACGAGAAACAGCTGAGTGCGGAAGCGCTCCGCGCTGGCAGAGTCCCCAATGCTCTCACGGAAGATTTCGAAGCGAGCGGGCACGAGCGGCTCGAGCCGAACCAGGGCCTGGCGGGCGGCCGGGATCAACGATGCCGGAGGTACCAGCGCGCGGATCACAATCTGTTGTTCGTTGGCGGTGCTGGGATGCTGGGACAAGGGCATGTAGAGCTCGGGCTCCATGGGTTGCGATAGAGTGCCGCTCCGCACATCTCCAACCACTCCCACGACTCGCATCCAAACATCGCGGTCGAGACCACATTTGATGCGCTGGCCGAGCGGATCTACCCCGTCAAAAGTCTGGCGGGCGAGCGACGCACTGATGATGGCAACGGGCTCAGCGGGAAACTGATCGCGGCTATTGAAATCCCGCCCTTTCAGCAAAGGGATCCCAAGGGTGGCAAAGTAGTAGGGTTGCGCCAAGCGAAAGCCCGCTTGCGGGAGCTTGATATTGGGATTGCCCCAGTCGAGTCTCCCTTCGACGGCATATGAGCCATTCGATCCATATTTGCCTGCGGGCAGGCCCATTGCGGCCGAGACGGAAGCCACGCCGGGCAAGGCGGCGATCTCAGCATAAATACGCTCGGCCCGTGCTTGAACGGCAAGGTATTCGGCTTCGGTCCGGGCCGGAATGTGGGCGTACATCACCAGAATGGAATCGGGCCGGTGGCCGAGTTCTACCGCGTTGAGCTTGAGGAAGCTTCGCAAGATCAGGCCGGAAGAAATCGTGAGTGCCACTGCGACTGCAATCTGCCCAACGATGAGGGCCGAGCGAAAGCGCCCGGAGCGCCTGCCCAAAACTCCGCGCGAGCCGCCCACGCGCAAGCCGGTCGAAACGTCCACTCCGCCGACGCGCCACGCCGGATAGAGCCCCGCAATTACTGCGGCAGCAAGCGAAACTGCGGCGGCATAAACGAAGATTCGCCAGTCCACTTGGACGTCCTCCCAACGAGGCAGGGCCATTGCCGCGAGGCGCGACATTGCTTCCACTCCAACTTGAGCCATGAACAAGCCCACGACCCCTGCCAGCAAGCCCATCGCGATGCACTCGGTGAGCAGTTGAATCACGATGGTGGATCGGCTGGCGCCGAGCGCACGGCGAACTCGGCAATGCGTGTCCCAAACCGCGCCAGCAGCAGGTTTGCGACGTTCGCGCAGGCGATCAGAAGCACCAGTGTCACGGTGGCCAGTAGAAGCCAGAGAGTGTAGCGTGCGGGTCCGGTCAAGGCATCTTGCAGCCTTTCCACGTAAAAGCCCTTCTTGCGATTCTCCGTGTGTGCTGAGGCGAGTTGGGCGCCGATGGTGCTCAGCTCACTCTGCGCTTGCTCGATCGTCACCCCAGGCTTCAGCTTCGCGATCACACGGTGGTTGTAGGCAGTGCGATTCGTGCTGCGCAGATTTTCCGGTCCAAGCAATCAGACTCGGGCGGCGGCCGGGTAGCCGTGCGGTATCACGCCGGTGATCTCATAAAGAGTCGCCTCCACCGTGAGCATCTTGCCGATGGCAGCGGGGATTGACCCAAAGTGGCTCAGGGCGAAGCCAGAACTGACTATGGCTAACGAGGATGGCTCTCCCTGGCGGAACCAGCGGCCGGCCAAGGGCTCAATCCCGAAGACTTGAGAATAGCTGCCGCTCACAAGCTGAAGCTCGGTGAATTCCGCTTTGCCGGCTACTTCCACGCCAATCGAACCACCGCCGTAGGTTGTGGCCGCCTCAATGAACTGCGCAGATTTCTGGATCTCGAGCCAATCTCCGCCCGTAAGGCGAGGATGATTGCGGCCACGATCTTGCATTCTGGTGCCGATCTGAACGATGCGGGAAGAATCGGGGTAGGGCAGATTGCGCAGTAGCACCCCGTCGACGACGCTGAAGACCGTGGTGCTGAGGCCGATGCCGAGGGCGAGGGTGAGGACGCAAACCGTGAAGAACCCCGGGCTACGGCGGAACTGGCGGAACGCTTGCGGCAAGTGCATAAGGAAAGTAAAGCATTTTTGTGGCCGCACTGAAAACAAACAGCTTAGGCCTTGCTTGAGCAGATACGCTCTTTTCTTGGGGGTCGTTTCTGGGACGCCTCTGTTCACGGGCGGACGCTGAAGCCTCGGGAATTCGCAGCCACTTCAGAGTGGATTGGCCCAATGAATCAGGATTGGGATCTGATTTATCGTGATTTGAGCAACTCCGACGGCCACCAGAAACCAAAGAGCCTCGATTGTAGCGCCGTGAAACGCAACGCGCTGGTTAATGGCTTGACTTGATGCCATGCTTCTTCAAGCGATAGCGCAGCGTGTCTCTGCTGATTCTCAACATGCGCGCTGCTTCGCTCTGATTGTCGCCGGCCTTGGCGAGAGCCGAGACGAGTAACGCCTTTTCCTGATCCTCGAGGGCGGGCAGCTGGTTGGCCGAAGCCAGTTGGGTCGTGTGCCCGGCATGCATGAGATGAGCGGGCAAATCGGGGACGTCAATCATCGTGGCGGGGGCCATCATGGCGGCATGCCCGATGACGTTTTCCAGCTCGCGTACATTGCCGGGCCAATTGTGGCGGGACAACACCATCTGCGCCCGATTGGTGATGCCGATAATCTTCTTATCGTACATGCGCGCGTACTTGTCGACGAAGTTGCGGATCAACAGCCGCAGATCGCCTTCGCGATCGCGCAGGGCGGGGGATTCGAGCTCCACCATGCCCAGACGATAGAACAGATCTTCGCGGAAGGTGCCTTTGGCGATCTTCTCGCGCAGATTCTAATGCGTGGCTGCGATCACCCGGACATTGACCTTGCGGGCCTGGAGACTGCCTAGCCGCTGCACTTCCTGATTCTGCAGTGCGCGCAGCAGCTTGGCCTGCGTCGACATCGGCATGTCGCCGATTTCGTCGAGAAACAACACACCCTCGTGAGCATGTTCAAACAGGCCCATCTTGTCAGCGGTGGCACCGGTGAACGAACCGCGGACATGGCCGAACAGCTCGCTTTCAAATAGTGTCTCGACCACGGCGGAGCAGTTGAGCGCGACGAAGTTGCCGCGCTTGGCCGGGCTCAATTGATGTAGAGCGCGCGCCACCAGCTCCTTGCCGGTGCCGGTTTCGCCGGTGACCAGAATACTGCGAAAGTGCGGAGCGACGCGGCGGATCTTTGAAAACAACTCCCACATGGCGGGACTGTTGCCGACCATCCCCTCAAATTCAGCGCTGGCGGCGAGCGACGCTTCAATCTCCTGCGCCCTTTGCGAGGCTCGATGCTTGTCGACGAGCACGCCCACCTTCTGGCGCAAAAGGGCGGGGCTAACAGGTTTGTTGACGTAATCGGCGGCCCCTTTGCGGATGGCCTCGACGGCCGATTCCGTTGTGTAATGAGCCGTAACGAGCATGACGTCGATGGCCGGGTCAAACTCCATGACGCGCTCCAGCAACTCCATGCCGCTCATGCCAGGCATCATCAAATCGGTGACAACAATTTGAGGGTGCTCGCTCAGGATGTGGTCGAGCGCTACCTCCGGGTTGTCGAACGTCGTGACAGCAATTTCTTCTGACTTAAGCGATGCGGCGAGCAATTCGAGAGAGGCGGCGTTGTCGTCGATCAGCGTCAGGGTGATTGGCGTCATTGCTAACAGCTTATACGGCCTTGAGCTGATTGCTGACGATTGCAAGCAATTGTTTCAGCGGAACCGGCTTGGTGATGTACTCACTGAACCCGGCTGCTTTGCCGCGCGCGCTGTCTCCCGCCATGGCGTAAGCCGTGACGGCGACCACGGGTATCCGCTTCAATTCTTCGTCGGCCAGGACACCTTCGAGCACAGCGTAGCCGTCCAGCCCAGGCATCTGGATATCGAGCAGCACCAATTTGGGGCGGGATTGCCGCATCACTTCGAGTGCGCTTTCGCCATCACCCGCTTCGATCACTTCATGCCCCGCGTGTTCGAGAGCCGTGCGGAGCAATTCGCGATTGCTCGCTTTGTCGTCCACCACGAGCACGAGCGCCATCTCAGTTGGCCCTCACCTTGGGTACCAGCCGCTTGACCATCGCAACCAGCCTTTCGCGGGCTACGGGTTTGGTGAGGTAAGCCGCTGCACCCAGTTTCAGGGCGGTTTCGTCGGCCACCACTGACACCACAGCCACCGGGATGACTCTCGTTTCCCGCAAGCCCTTCAGCGACCGCAGAGCCTCAAGGCCGCTTTCGCCTGGCGGCAACAAATCAAGCATCACCAGATCGGGTCGTACCTCAAGAGCCTTTACCAGCGTCTCGCGAATCGAACCGACAAACACGATATCAAAGCCTTCCATTTCGAGGTATTCGCGCAGCAATTCCCGCGCGGCCATATCGTCTTCGAGTGCGAGCACCACGGGCCGATCGCGGCGCGGCTGGCCCGCCTCCCCGCCCACCGGCGGCAACGTAAAGGAGAACTTGCTACCCTCGCCTGCCGTACTCTCCACCCAGATCCGCCCACCCATTTGTTCAATCAGGCGGCGGCAGATGGCCAGGCCCAATCCGGTGCCTTCTCTCACGCCTTTGGTAGTTGCTGACACCTGATTGAAAACGTCAAAGATGGATTCGTGGTGTTCCGGAGGGACGCCAATGCCAGTGTCGGTGACGCGGAGCACAATGCTCTGGTCTTCTTCGAAGGCTTCGACGAGTATCGTGCCACCACTCGGCGTGAACTTGATCGCATTACTCAAAAGATTGACCAGCAGTTGGTGCACGCGGACGCGGTCGGCCCAAGCTTCCAACCCTTTTTTGACTCTTGTCTTCAACGTCAAGCCCTTGGCTTCTGCCTGGTTTCTGACCCCGCTTACGGTCTCTTCGATCAAGGGTTCAAGGCCAATCACTTCGATGTGGAATTCAAGCCGGCCAGCTTCGATCTTGCTCAGGTCGAGAATGTCGTTGATTAAAGTGAGAAGGTGCAGCGAATCCTTCTGGATGTGCTGCACAAACCGCTTTTGCTTCTCGTTGAGCGGACCTTCCATCCCTTCGCCGAGCAACTCAGAGAACCCAATAATGGTGTGTAGAGGCGAGCGCAGCTCATGGCTCATGCTGGCCAGGAATTCACTCTTTGCTTTCGAGGCGCTCTCGGCGCGGGTCCGTGCTTCCTCCAGCGTTTCCTCAAACCGCCGACGTTCGGTGATATCGCGCAGCACCACCAATTGGGCTTCGCGACCCGCGTATTGCATGGCGTGACGTTGCGCCTCAATCTCGATCCTCTCGCCGTTTTTGCGGCGATGACACCGCAGCCCATCTTCGGTTTCCAGTTCGTGGTGTGTCTCGGGGCAGCGTGTGTCGCGCACAGTCATTTCGAGGAACTCTTCGCGCGTGTAGCCGTAGGTTTCAATCGCCTGCCGATTGACATCGAGAAACCGCAACGACTCAGTATCGTAAACGCAACAAGCAACGGGATTCGATTCGAACAACTGCCGATTTTGCTCCGCACTCTCCTTGAGTGCTTCACTCATCGTTTCGGCCTCGCTCACATCCCGGATGATGGCGACGGTATGCAAATCACCATCGACACGCATCGGGCTGATGCTGATCTGAACCGGGAATTGAGAACCATCTTTACGAAGTGCCCGCAGGCGGCGAGATTGCCCCATAGGGCGGCTGGCGGGTGCGCTAGCAAAGCTGGCGCGTTGCGCTGCATGATGGCCCCGCTGCCCATGTGGGATGAGCTCATCCACGGACATCGTAAGCAGTTCTTCTCTTCGATAACCGAACAGGCGTTCGCACCCTGGGTTCACGAGCAGAATTCGCCCGCTCGAGTCGACTTCCATCACGCCATCGGGCGCGGCTTCGAGCAGGAGTTCAAATCGCTGATTCATATCCCTGTTCCGCTATCATCCCATTGCCGCGACATCCTGCCGTTCCCACACACTCACGCACCACTGGGCAACCATCATGCCGAGGCCCATACCGGCAAGCATCGACCCTTGAGCGAACCACGCCACGCGCGCATCGCCCATCGGCAGCCACAGCAAGGGAAGATGAGCAAGGCCCATGCCAATCCGCATGCCGAGGCCATCGAGAAGCAGTAGATTCCACCCGCGGCCCTCAGCTCGCGCTGCTTCGATGCAGCGGGCCTCGCGCCAGATCGGGATCAACGAGAACACCCACATGCCAACGCTCATCATGCCGTAATGAGACCAGTGAAACGAGTGATGGCAAAGCGATCCGGTGCCAAGAGAAGGCAGCAACATTCCCAGGCCACCCCAGCCGATCATCGCGAGATACATGTCGAGATGGGCTCCCCAACGCAGCCGTGTGAAGGCGAACATCGCGACAACGGCAACCGTCCCCAGAGCGCTCATTAGCCCCGTGTCCCAGGGGGACTGCCATTCGAGAATTGCCACCTGCGCAAGGCAGGTCAAAAGAATCAGATCGGGGTTCACAATGCACTCTCCGCGGTCTTGTTCACCTCATTGGCTTCCCAATCCATCAACCGCATCGAATCGAGAATTACCGTCATGCTGGATGCCAGCATCAACAGCGCGGCGGCGACGGGATGTAACCACCCGCAGGCGGCGAAGCCGATGCCGATCGCGTTGTAGCCAAGCGAGAAGGCGATGTTGCGTCGCACGGTCTGCCGCGCGGCGCGGGCGATCGCAATGGCTTGGGGAAGCGCGCGCCAGTCCTGATGCAGCATCACGAAGCCGCTGACGTCACGTACCAGCTCGACGCTGGTCGACAACGTCAGGCTCGCGGAACTCCATGCCATCGCTGCTACATCGTTCAGGCCGTCTCCAACGAATAGAACCTTGCCGCCAGCCTTTTCAAGACTCGCCACGGCGCTATGTTTGTCGAGCGGCGACTGCCTCACCAGTTGCCGCCCGATCGGGATGGCAGACGCGCGCTCGGCTGCGTCGCCAGTGGAGAGCATCACCTTCAATCCGGCAGACTCCAGCGCGAGTACCGTGTCAGGGACGCTCTGCTCGCAAATTTCACGCAGGGTAATCGAAGCGGCCAGCTTGCCATCGATCTTCACTTCGAGGTTGCGGCTGCCACCACGGGCTCCGGCGAACAGGAGTCGGCCATCGCTGAATCGCGCTTCAATCCCTTCACCGGGAATCAGTCGGATCTGTTCGAGCTGCGTCGTTTCGTCGACTGGTTTGCCTTCCCACAACCCTCCGAGGGCGGTTGCGATCGGATGGCGGCTGGCTGTTTCAGCCTCTCTGAGGAGAAAGCGAAGCTCGGATTCGCGGCCCTGCCATGAGGCATTGACAGTCCAGCTGGCTTCGTATTCCTCAGGCAGCGTGAGTGTGCCAGTCTTGTCAAACACGATGGTGTCAGTTTCGGCGAGCTTCTCGACAGCTTCGCCAGAGCGCGCAAGGATTCCAAGTTCGCGCAATCGCGCAATCGCTGACCAGACAGCCAGAGGCGTTGCAAAGCCAAGAGCGCAAGGGCAGGCGATCACCAGCACCGAGAGGGCCGCAAACAATGCGGAGGCCCAGTCTCCCGAATGAGAATGCCACCAGAAGGTAGCCACGCTAATGGCGATCACGACGGGGCCAAACCAGCGCATTGCCGCAATCGCAAGACTCTGCTCGCGGCCAGGCACGGCAAGGCCAGCCGATACGAGATCGCGAATCTGATCGAGGCGGGCTTCGCCGCCATCTTTAAGGGCGACACAATCGACTGAGGCATCGATCAGGTAAGCACCCGCTTCGACCGTCTCCCCGACACCACGGCTTCGCGCGAAGCTCTCACCGGTGAGAGTCGCTTCGTGAAAGTAAGCCGGGCCAGCCACGATTTTCGCGTCGACCGGTACGGGTTCACCGGGCAGTACGCGGAACGATTCGCCTTGTTTGATTTCAGCTGCATTCGTACGCGTGCCGTCGAGCCTCCGTGCCATGCGCCGTTCTGGAGCCCAGTCCCCGAGGGATTTGAACACGCGGGCCTTGCCGTAGGCCCCGACCTGCCGACCCAGGGAGTAAATCACCAGCAGCAACCCGGCCACATCAGAATAGGTTCCGCCCTTGCCAGTTGCCAGCGACACGCCCGAAGCACCAAGACTTGCTGCAATTCCTAAGAGGAGCAGCAATTCAATGCCGAGCCGGCGTAACTTCACAGCCTGCCAGATCGCTTCGACAAACTCCTTGGCCAGCAGACCAAACACCGCCACGGCGACGCAGAGAATCGAAAGTTCCAGCGACAAGCGCTCTTCACGGGTGACGTCGGAGCCGTTGACGGCTACGCCCAGCACCATCGCGTTCATTGCCAGAAATGCTCCTGCACCAATCCGCCACCAGACCGAGGCCGGGGCTTCATCACCGCAATCGCATTCGATTCTCTGCTTCGTCATGACTTACTTCTTTGCTGCAAATTCAGCCAGCGAGGATTCAGACCAGGGCCCGTTCGCGCCGACTTCTTTGCGTACTGCTTCGACCACCTGCTTTGACACCGGGGCCGCTTTATTGCCAAACGAGTTGCGCACGTAGGTCATTACTGCGGCGATCTCCTCGTCGTTGTAGTTGTCCTTCCATGCCGGCATCTGCGAGTTGTACTTCTGGCCATTTACGACGAAGTCGCCATTGATGCCGTTCAGCAGAATGGCTGCAAAGCGCCGTTCATCGCCAGTCACATACTCGGATGCGGCCAGGGGCGGAAATTGCCCTGCCAAGCCCTTGCCATCGGCCTGATGACACTGCGTGCAGGCGTTGTAAACTTCTGCGCCCAGCGCCATCGGGTTCTGCGGAGCAGAGGCTACCGGCGCTGCTGCGCCAGCCTTTTCATTCATTCCCGTGCCGGTCCAGTCTCCTCCGTAGGCGCCGATGTAATAGCCACCCCACATCGTGAAAAAGAAGCAGAGGATCAGGAACGTCACCGGCGTCGGCCGAATGCCGTCACGCGGTTCACTCATCTCGCGCATGGCCGCACTGTGCATTTCAAGAATGCGATCCTGCAGCTCTGGTGCGCGGCGAAACTCGGGATTCGGTTGATCGGACTTCATTGTGCGGCCTCCGGTAATGGGAACGTCTTGTTCAGACCTTTCAGGTATTCGACGAGCGCCTTGCCGCGGTCGGTCGGCATCAGCCGTGTGACACCATTCTTTTGAAACTGCGGCGGAATTTTCACTACATCCGCTTCAAAGGTGCCAGGCGGCAGTGCCTCTCCGTCTCTGAGTTCCGTGTACAGGTATTGGAACCTGGGCATGATCGACCCCGGCGAGGTGATCTGCGGGTCATAGAGGTGAAGTGCATGCCACACCGTCGATGGCTGCCTTGAGCCGATGCTGGCCAGGTCAGGCCCAGTGCGCATTGTGCCAAGTTGGTGCGGCTTTTCGTGGATGTAATCGCGCGGCACGCTGCGGCGAGTGCCCCAGTTGCGGCGGATGTCAGCTCCGTAGCCCTTCATGCGAATCTGCTGCGAGTGGCAGTAAATACAGCCTTGGTCGATGTATACCTCGCGGCCTTTGGCCTGCTCACCGAAAAGAGGCATTGGATATTGCGACCCATCAGCCTTCTTCACCGGTTGCAGTTCGCGGAACTGCCAGTTCGGCACGATCACCAACCCGGTCACCGAAGCGGTGATCGTGAGGAACACTCCAAGAGTCAAACCAATTTTTCTACTTGTCATTTTGTTCGAGCTCCTTTTCCTTGTTGAGCAGCATGTTGTAGTCGCGCTCTGTTGTCATCAACGTCGGGGTGACAAAGCGCAGACGGTGTGGCTGCACGATCCGCCAGAAGTTGATCAGGAAGGCGATCGTTCCAGCGAAGAGGATCAGGCCACCCAGAGTGCGGATCCACAAGAAGGGCACGGTGAACCGGACGATGTCGAGGAACGGCGCTGTCGGGTCGTTCATCATCATGCCTTGGCGGATGCCGGCGTAACACATCGAGATCGCATAGACCAACATGCCGATCAGCGTGCACCAGAAGTGGATGCGAATCAGGCGCGCCGAACTCCATTCGTTGCCCGTCAGCCGGGGCATCGCGTAGTACATCATGGCGAACATTAACGGCGCGAAGAACCCGTACATGCCGAAGTGGACGTGCCCAATCGTGTAGTGAGTAAAGTGTGTGATTTCCTGATGGCTGCGCAGCGATTCGAGAGAACCCTGGAAGCTCGACAGCGTGTAGATCATCGAACCCATCACGGCGAAGCGCAGCGTTGGGCTGGTCTTCAGATGATGGAACGAACCCAGCATCGTCATGTGGTGGTTGATACCGATGGTGATCACCGGGATGAACATCATGAGGCTGCCGACGACGCCAATCGTGATCGTCCAGGCCGGGAGGGGGCCGCCGGTGAGGTGGTGTGTGCCCGCCCAGTTGTAGAAGATTGCATTCGACCAGAAGCCGAGCAGCGAGAGATGGTAGCTGTGAATCGGTTTGCCGATCACCTTCGGAATCAGGTAGTAGGCGGCGGCGATGCCGGTTGGCGTGGCGAACAAGCCCACCACGTTATGTCCGTACCACCAGTTAGCGATGGCTTGAGCCACACCATCCACGGCACCCAGGTTCGTGCAGGCCTCAGCGCTGAGCACGAGGATCGGGAACCACACGGTGACTGCCATCAGGTACCACTGCGATACGTAAGTGTGAGAAGTCTTGCGCGTGAAGTACATCTTGAAATTGGCGATGACGATAAACACGTAAGGAATCACCAACAGCGGCATCGCGTACAAGGGAAGCTCAAGCGTTTCAACGCCAGTCGATTGGCCCATCAACACCCCGATCGAGCCGAGCAAAATGCCGACATTGAAGATCACACCGCCAGCAATCAGTAGCGCGGGGAAGGGAATTCGCGTCTGGCACAACCGCGCTTGCAGCCACAGCAGCGTGCCTGAGGCCGCCGTGCCGCCAAATCCATAAATTGCCGTATCCCAATGCACTGGCCGGATCCGGCCAAACGTCAGCCATTCAATGTTGCCGAGAAAGTCTGGCGAATGCAGTTTTGCCGAGCTGATCAGCCCGGCGATGGTCGCGATCGTCAACCAGAACAGCGCGCTTGCCCAATAGATCGTCACGGCCCCTTCGGCGCTGCGGTCGACTTCAATGCGCGATACAACTTCTACTTGTGGGTTGGTTTCAACAGCCGCGCTCATCGGCGCACCTCCAGTTGCCGCATGAGCGGTGCTTCGCCGGGAAAGTAATCCGTCACTTTTCCTTCTGGCTCGTTTTCGTCGAAAATCGATCGCGCTCCTGCGCGGAGATTTTTGAACTCGCCTTGGCGGATGGCCCAGGCCAATAACCAGACCATCGTGATTCCAGCTACGATCGCGAAGGCCCAGATGAATACAAACACGTAGAACATAGCTACCTCGTGGGCACTCTTGAGGCACGCTATGGGCCAATTTGAAAGCTGTTGACTCTCATGGAAAAAACTGGCTTGGGGCCAGCTTGTTGGGGCATATCACCCAGTAAGGTTGGGGGTTGTCGCGCTACCGCAGATGGTAGCCGTCGCCGCGATTCTCAAACAGCGGTTCAACTTCTTCGCTAGTGAGCACCCACATTCCATAAGCTCCCAGCATGCTTCCCAGCGGAATGCTGATGATCGCCAGGGCACAAACAACCATCCCCATGGTTCGTGCCCATCCCTGAATTCTCAATAACCCCATGCCGGTCATCACCATTGGCACCGCAAGGATGATGTTCAAAAACACGATGCCAACCACGATTGGACCCAGCACCGAAGACGCTTCGTCAAATGCCATCGAGAGACCCGAAGGCCCGCCGTTGGCGATCAGCCAGATGAGTGAAAACAGACCGCCGCCGATGCCCATTGCGATCAACAGCATCGAGAGCGTTCTGAGGTGAAGTGCCATGCCTGATCCATTCTAACCATTCCGCTTGCGCCATATCGAGATACCCGCAAATAAGGTAATTGCAGACCAGATCCAGTTTCTAGTCTGAGGGTCTTCGATCCACATCCCATTCAACCGCCAGCCAAAAATCGGATCGTAGGCAAGCGGTAATATCGCCATCGGCAGCAACCACGGCAATGGATTCACCCTGCTGAATGCCAGAGACGGCAGCAGCCAACCGAGATACCACGGATGCAGATTTGCCGAAAAGGCGAGAAGGCAAGTTACCAGAGCTAACACCAGATCTACACGTGGCAACTGCAGCCACGGCACCGCCACGCTACTCACGGCAACAATCCCGATCGCTTGCATCTTATCGGTCAAAAAGCGGTATAGGTAGGCGTTATTCTGCCAGCCCCCTAAAAATCCTGTCGTGAATCGAACTTTGGTTACCCATTCCCCCAAGGGCATCAGCCCAAGGCAAGCCGCCAGCATCGCGCCATAAACAGCAACCCCGCCAAGCGAGGGTCCGGTCCTAAGCCAAATTGGCGCGAGAAACAGTGGCCACCACTTCGTTAGCGTCGCTAGCCCCAGCCAAGCCCAACTCGCCACACCCTCGGCCGCCAGCGCCAGATAGAGAGTCAGCAGCAACCAGGCATCGTTGTGTCCGTTCATCCAGTACTCAAACACGCAAAGTGGACACCAGCCAACCAGCATCCACCGCCATAGCGGACCGCCGCGTCGCCACAGCAGCCAGATCATCAGACCTTCTGCAATTGCCGCCGACGCCTTCAACGGCAACCCGGCCCAATAAACGGCGGCATGAGCAATCTCAAGCACCGGGCCATAAACGGCCGAGAAGTCATAGCCCGGCACCCTGCGGTCGCTCTCTGCCATCGCCGCCGGACTCGTGCGGTATGGGTTCACCCCCTCATTCACCATCCTCGCTTCCCATTCATAGCGAATCACGTCGTCGCTCAACAAAGCAGGCGCCGCAAACCCCAACAAACGAAACGAAATTGCTCCGGTTAATGCCACTCGACGCAACTGTGGCGTCTCTGGCACACCCCGTGCCACCCAGATGGCGAAAAGATAGGGAAGATAAGCTATACTGTTGGCGATAACAACTGACGTAATCCGCGCCGCTTCGTCGCTTGTCCACCAAACGCCCATCGCCAGCATCGCCGCATAGGCAAACGCCAGCAGGGTTAGGACAGAAATGGAGTTGTGGACCAAGTCTCACAGTATGCTAACCGGCTCTCCAACCACCACTGAAAAGCTGATTGACGCGCTTTTCGATGATACATTCGCCGGGGTCCATTCCCTGGCGGCTTTTGATTACTTCATCCTCATTCCATATTTCTTGCTGCTGGCTGTACTCAGCTTCTATGGCTGCCACCGCTTTGAGATGATCCGCGGCTACTTCAAGGGCCGCAAGAACATGCCCAAAGAACCGGCCCGCCGCTTTACTCAACTTCCGCCGGTTACAATCCAGCTCCCTCTCTTCAACGAGCGCTACGTGGTCGAGCGCCTTCTCGAGAGCGCGAGCAAAGTTCGTTATCCGAAGGAACTCCTGCAGATCCAGATCCTCGACGACTCGACCGACGATACAGCTCCCTTTACCGAAGCGCTGGTTGCCTCCTACGTCGAACGCGGTTTCAACATGGAATACCGTCACCGCAAGAATCGCTCTGGCTACAAGGCCGGTGCACTCCAGGCGGGCATTCCCACCGCGACCGGTGACCTGATCGCCATCTTTGACGCCGACTTCGTTCTGCCCGAAGACTTCCTTGAGCAAACCGTCGATTACTTCACCGACGAATCCATTGGCGTGGTGCAAACCCGCTGGACCTATCTCAATCGCCACTTCAACCTGCTCACCGAAGTCCAGACCATGTTGCTCGATGGCCATTTTGTGCTTGAGCACGGCGCTCGCGCCGGCAACGACCTGTTCTTCAACTTCAATGGCACGGCCGGTATCATGCGCAAGACGATGATCGAAGACGCCGGTGGCTGGCAGCACGACACCCTCACCGAAGATAGCGACCTCAGCTATCGCGCCCAGCTCAAAGGCTGGAAGTTCCTCTATCTGCCGCACGTCGAGTGCCCGTCGGAACTCCCGGTTGAAACCTATAGCTTCCAGGTGCAGCAATCCCGCTGGGCCAAGGGCCTCACACAGGTTGCCAAGAAGCTGATGCGCACCGTCCTCGACAGCAATGTCTCCTGGCGCGTGAAGCTCGAAGCAATCTGCCACTTAACCCCGAACGTTTCCTACCCGATGATGATCATCGTTTCGGCGCTGATGCTGCCTGTGATGATTGTGCGCTTCTATATGGGCCCGCTGGAAATGCTGCTGCTCGATTTTCCGCTCATCATCGCGAACTTCGTCAGCCTCTCTGCCTTCTATCTGATCGCTCAACGCGAACTCGATCCCCAGGGCTGGAGGCGCACCATCTGGTTTCTCCCGGCACTGATGGCCGCAGGCGTCGCACTCACAATCTCTAACACCAAAGCCTTCCTCGAAGCGATCTTCGGTGTTCAGACCAGTTTCGCCCGCACCGCCAAGTACAACTTGAGCGACAAGAAGGTAAAGCTCGAACAGGTGGAATACCGCCGCAAGTCCGGCTGGCTTCCCTTCGCCGAGATCGCCATGGGCACGGCTTTCGCCGCCATGGTTTACTACTGCATTGAGTCGCTCAATCTACTCAGCATCCCGTTCCTGATGATCTTCGTCAGCGGTTACTACTGGGCGGGATTCAGCACCCTCTGGCAGGAATATCAGGGCCTGCTGCAATTCAAGGCTGCTAGGGCAGCAGCAGCCCTTGAAGCCGCTCCGCAGCAGACAAACCGCTAAGCGCAGCGCCTTCAATTCGCGCTTCGCCAAATGCATCTCCGGCTAGTACAAGCGGGCTTGGCGCAGTGACCGTAAAGCATCGTTCCGGGTGCATCACGCTTGGCTTGGAATACTTCCAGCGGTGCAACTTCCAGGCGGTCGCCCGGCGTCCATCTAGCAGTTGTGCGGCTACATCTTCAGCACTCTTGTCCCAATTTTCGAGACTGAACTTCGGTCCGGCGTGAATCGTGATTGCATTGGAAAGAAGGGAGATCCCCTTACGCTGATTGTCGGCAATCCAGGTCACAGGTTCGCCTTCGAGCATTTGTTTCACACCTGGCTCGGGCAGATCTTCCCGCTCTTCGAGGATGGCCATCAAGGCCAGGCAACGGTCATACTCAATTCGTTCAAGCGCAGCCCGCTCTGTGTCCGCAATCTCGAAGTCCATCAAATTGAGCGTCTGCGGCACCGGTGTCGTGACGATCAGTGCATCGGCTGTCAGAGTTTCGTCGAAGTCGGTTTCGAGTGACCATTGTTTTCCTGAAGCCAGAATGCGGCTCACCTTGACGGCGCACCGCACCTCGATCCCTTGAGCCAAGTGAGCTGGAATCGAATTCATCCCGCCGCTACCGATGAAGCGGGGGTGCCCATCGCTCTGGCCGTTAAAGCCTTGGCTCCAGATCTTGACGAGTCCTTTGGCCTGCCAAGCGCGTTGAAAGCTCGCAAAGCGCTCATGCCGCACCGTGAAGAATTGAGCGCCATAGTCGAAGATGGCTCCTTCAAAGGGCCGCGTCGCCATCCGTCCACCAGGGCGGTTTCCCTTATCGAGAACCGTCACCGCGATTCCCACCTGACGCAGATGCTGCGCCGCCATGAGGCCGCTGATCCCGGCGCCGATAATTACAACTTGCTTTTGCACAAAACTCTAGTTTCGCCTGAAAATGTTACAGAGACATCAAAACTATGTATATGGTTCGTGTTTCGGGCATTTTGGACGACTTTGGCGACTGGCCCATTGACGGCGCAGAAGAACGCGACGGTGAATCCTGGGTCTATTTCTCGAATCAGGTCGTAGCCCGTAGTTTCGCGAAAGCCAATGGTGGTAAGCTCGAGCGCGCGCGCTGGGAGGTCAATCTCGACTACCAGCGCTCCTGGACTGCAAAGCCTGTCGGAACCCGCTGGTGGATCGCACCGGAAACAGATCCTGAACCCGCACCTGAGGGTCGTCATCGCCTCACCATGCGACCCGGCCTGGTCTTCGGTGCCGGTGATCACGACACTACCTGCGGCACTTTGGAAATGATGGAGCGGGTTAGTTTTATTGGCCAATCCGTCTTCGATCTTGGCACCGGCACGGGCATCCTTTCAGAGGCTGCCAAGGTTCTGGGCGCAGCGAGTGTGATTGCCTGCGATGTCGAAGCTGACGCCTCCCGCATGGCTCATGACCGCGGCATTGCCACCTTTCAAGGTCCGAGTTCTGCCCTACCCGATGGGCGGTTCGATATTCTGCTCGTCAATATCCCCGGCTATGTTCATCTGGATCTTGCACCCGAATACTCTCGCCTTGCCAAGCCCAACGCCACACTGATCCTGTCTGGCTACTACGAATGGCAGGCCGAGCGCATAGAAGCCGCCCTACCTGAATTTTCCAAGCGCGATCAGATTCTGCTTGGAGATGGCTGGGTGGCTTCGATCTTCTCGCACGCTCGTGCCACGGCGTCTTCAGACTGAATCAACGCACCCATTTTGCGCGCTGCTTCAACTTTACTTGCTGCTGCTATCAGAGCTTCCTCCAGGCCTGAAGCGTTAAACCGATTGCGTGCAATGCTCAAGCCCACTCCCAAATTCACGCAGCGCCGCGCATTGTCTGGCTGATCATGCGAATAAGGCACAACGATCATCGGCTTACCGGCCCGAAGGGCTTGTGCCGTTGTGCCCACGCCACCCTGATGAACCGTCACCGCGCCACGAGGCATGAGCAGCGAGTGCGGCGCGTACTGCGCAATATAGATCCGATCATTACCCAGTGATCGATACTGGTCGTAGTTGGTCCGACCAACGAGAAACACGGCCCGCTTCCTCATGCGGTTCACGGCAATACTCGCTTCCTCATAAAAATGTCCCGGGTCGAGCACCGCCGAGGTTCCAAGCGTAAAGACATAGGGCGCATCCCCATCACGCAGGAACTTCTCCAGGCCCTCTTCCAACCCCGCATTCGCCGCATCGAGCTTGTCGTAAAAAGGAAACCCGCAGACAGTCGCCGGTTGCGGGAAGTCTGGTTGTTCTGCCATGAAATGCTTCGAGAAAAGAATCAGGTTGCCATCTGGCGAACACTGCCCGAACAACTTCGGCACCGCCGTTGCCGGTAAGCCCTCCCTGGCCGCCAGCGCGTAAGCTTTCTCAAGAAGAAAGCCGTTCATCTTGTCCAGCCCTTGATAAACCACACGCAGCATCCACAGCGGCATCATCGGCAAGAACGGCATTGCTGGCACCAGTGGTGGGTCATAGGCCGACAACAGGGCCGCCGGTTGCAACGCGGTTGTCAGGTAGGGAACTCCCATCTTGCTAGCCGCCAACGGCAACCCCATCGCAAACGTCGAGCCGACCGCGACATCGGCTTGCTTCACTTCTTCCAGCAGAATTCGATACGCCTCTTCAATCGGAGGCAAAAAGATCTCCTGCACCACATAACGAGTGCCATCGAAGGTCGCCATCGCCTTGCGCCGCACTTCGGCATTGTGCTCAAGATCTGCCAGATGCGGAGGGATCGCTACAAAGCGAATGCCTTCGCTCTCCACTTTTTCCTGGTACATTCCGCTGCTGGCCAGCGTGACCGTATGCCCACGCTGCTTCAGCCCAAGGGCAATCGCCAGATAGGGATGCAAATCTCCGAACGACCCAACCGTCGCGATCAGAACTCGCTTTGCCATTCGTGCACCACCCCTCCGGCTTTCAACACTCGCTTCACCTCCTCTGTGGATGCCGTTCCAACGTAGGCCACGTCAAAATAACCGTCACGCCAGGGGATTTCGCTTGCATTTCCCACCATGAACATCGCATCCACTCGTCCGAGATCCTCAGCCAATGCCCGCGCCACATCGATCTGATCCAGGTCTTCTGAGAGACCAACCAACTGCCCGCACTCCATCCCCTGCCACCCCGGCAAGATCGGGATCATCAGAACTTTGCTGTTTCGCTCCACATCCTCATTTTCGTTCAGATTTCGTTTTCGCCTCACAGGCAAGCGTAAGGATTGCGCACGTTGAGGACTCTTGAAGCCCATAAGGGAAGGCTTTTTCGACAGCACGATCTTGTCTTCTCTTTTGATAGCGGCACCCTGTACCGATCGCCAAAACCCAACAATCCCTCATGCAAAACACCAAAGTCTTCAAAATGGTCTTCGCCCGCGTCTACTCGCTCTACCTGGCCAAAGTAGAAAAAAAGGGGCGCACCAGGCAGGAACTCGATACCGTCTCCAATGGCTCACCGGCTACGACGATCGCGCACTTCAGCGCATCCTTACCGGCAACACCGACTTCGAAATATTCTTTGCCGAGGCTCCGCAACTCAATCCCAACGCTTCCAAAATCACTGGCCTGATCTGCGGCTATCGCGTGGAAGAAATCGAAGACAAACTCATGCAGCAAATCCGGTACCTCAACAAGCTTGTAGACGAACTGGCTAAAGGCAATTCGCTTAACAAGGTCCTCAGGCAATGACGTGAATTCTGGGATGATATGGACAATGCTGCGAACTCTCATCCTTACGCTAGCTGCCCTCATCGCCACAGCGCAGACGATTCCACTTTCGGAGTACGCCAAGCGCCGAGAACAGCTGCGCACCTCCCTCAACGAATCCGTTGTGGTCCTCTGGGCCAACCCGCTCAGGCCGGATATTCATGATCGCAATGGCGTCTTCCAGGAGCCCAATTTCTACTACCTCACGGGCTGGATGCAGCCCGGAGCAGCTCTTCTCCTGTGCGCCGCCTGCCCTGAGGACAAACGTGAAATCTTTTTCTTGCCCGTGCGCAACGCCCGCCGGGAGCGTTATGACGGCCCCATGGTAGCCCCTGGCGATAAGGATGCCACCGATCGCACCGGCTTTAAGAAGGTCCTCCCTGTGGAGCAGCTGGAGCAATCGATTACCGCTTCTCTGGCCCATGCCCGTGATCTCTACACTCTCTTCGACGGCCACGAGCAGGCCCTCAACAAACTGGCTCCTCTACGAAGCGTCAAAGATGCCAAGCTCTCCATCACGCAGCTACGCCTCCGCAAGAGCACCACAGAACTCGCGGTCATGCAAAAGGCGATCGACGCCTCCATCGCCGCACATTTTGCCAGTTGGCGCGCTACTAAGCCTAGCCTTCACGAATACGAAATCTCGGCCATTATGCAGCAGACCTACTATGCTCTCGGCTGTGAGCGCAACGCCTATCCGCCCATTGTCGGCAGCGGTCCCAATAGCGTCATCCTTCACTACAACAGCAACCGCCGCAAGATGGACTCCGGCGACGTCTTACTTATGGACGTTGGTGGTGAGTACTCGATGTACGCAGCTGACATCACACGGTCCATCCCGGTCAATGGCAAATGGACACTGCGCCAGCTGCAGATTTACAACATGGTGCTCGGCGCACAGAACGCCGCCATTGCTGCGGCCAAACCCGGCGTCATGCTGCCTGACGTCACCAAGGCGGCACGCGATTATCTCAATGCCCAAGGCAAGGGCCCCAACGATCTGCCATGGGGCGACTATCTCCTCCACGGGGTCAGCCACCACATCGGCCTCGATGTTCACGATCCTTTCGATCCGACGATTCCGCTTGCCGAAGGCAACGTCATCACCATCGAGCCCGGCCTCTACATCGCCGCTGAGCAACTCGGAATTCGCATCGAAGATATGATCGTCATCACCAAGGATGGTTCCCGGCTGCTCACCTCGGCTCTCCCGCGCACCGCCGCTGAAGTCGAACGGGGGATGCGCCCCTGAGCCTTCGCGCCCGCCAGTTCGCCACGCTCGCCGGACTGCTCGTGCTCGGCTTTGCCGCCGCACTATTCTTCGGCTGGTCCAAGCCTGCCGCACAGCTCGACGGCCAAGCTTACGACTGGCTTTTCGCCACCAGTCAAACTCCAGGCTGGCAAGCCCACTCCGCACTGCTTGCCATCGACGAAGCCAGTCTGATCGAGATGGGTGGGCCGCGCAACCTTCGCAAGACTCTCGCCGAGGTTCTCCCGCGTGTCTGCGCTGCCAAGCCCACGGCCGTCGCCGTCGACTTGATGCTCTCCACGATTGAAGACCCGCAGACGGATGCAGACCTCGCCAAGGCCTTTGCTCAATGTCCCAGCGTGGTCCTTGGTGCCGACATCGTCCGCAAGGACAGCATCTGGGAAGAACCCATCGCCGCATTCCGCCAAACCTCTGCCGCTCTCGCTCATGTCCACGCTGACCCCGACCCGGTCAGCCGCCGCATCCCCCTCGAGAAGGCGGTCAATCAGAAGCGCTATTGGGCCCTCGCTCTTGAAGCCTTCCGCCTCTCAAAACAAGCGGGCCCGATTCTCGAGTCTCCCGACGATCTCAACGTTGGCCTCACACGCATTCCCGCCGCCAGGGCCACAGCCCGCAGCATCTACATCAACTACGTTCCCTCTTCGATCCCTCAGGTCACGATCAAACAGATTCGTCACCAACCCGAAGCCGCCCTCCAATTCAGCAACAAAGTCGTCTTTCTCGGCTACACCGATCAAAGCGCTGCACGAGACCGTTTGATGACCCCAATGGGTTCGCTCATGACGGGCGTCGAAATCCACGCCAACCTGTTTGAGACCCTTCACCAGGGCATCTTCGTCACCGACGCCGCCGTCACCCTGCCCGTGCTTTTTACGCTGGTTGCCGTCGCGGGCGCTGGCCTCATCTTCGTCTTTCTCAGCGGCTCACTCGCCTGGGCTGCGGCCGCACTCTGGCTCATCCTGGTCCACCTCGCCCCGCGACTGCTCTTCAGCAACCAGATCTTCCTCGGCCCTTCCATGCTGCTCTCCGGCGTGTGGCTCGCGACCATCGTCTCAGCCAGCTTCCACTACTTCGTCATCCGCAAGCAGTGGCAGAAGAGCGAAGCCGACAAGACGCGCTATCAGCAGGCCATTCACTTCGTCACTCACGAAATGAAAACTCCCCTCACAGCCATTCAGGGCTCCAGCGAACTGATGACCCGCTACAAGCTCAACGAGGACAAACAGAAGCAATTCGCCCAGATGATTCATAGCGAATCAAAACGTCTCGCCTCGATGATCCAGACCTTCCTCGATGTGGAACGCCTTGCCGAAGGCGAAATGAATCTCAAGCAGGACAACTTCGCACTGGCCTCGGTGCTGCTTGCTTCCCTCGACAGAGCCCGCGTCCTCGCCGAGCGCAAAGAGATGACGCTCGATGTCGGCGCGATCCCCACCAGCCAGATCACCGGTGATAAGGAACTCCTCGAGTACGCCTTCTACAACCTCCTCAACAACGCGGTAAAGTACTCTCCCGAACGCACCGGCATCGAATGTCATTGCTCACTGAACGACGGCAAAGTCCACGTCGCAATCCGCGACTACGGCATGGGCATGGATTCAAATGACCTCAAAAAGATCTTCGACCGTTTCTATCGATCCAAGCGCGCCGAAGAGAGCGGAATCTCCGGCACCGGCATCGGCCTCAGCATCGTCAACGAAATCGTGAAGCAGCACCAGGGGCGAATCGAAGTGGAAAGCGAACTCGGCAAGGGCAGTGTTTTTACAGTCATTCTGCCGTTTGCCCAGGGTCCTTCGCTAGACTCGGATATAGGCAATGCCAATCAGCGCACCACTACTGCTCGTTGAAGACGACAACAGCGTCCGCAGCACACTCACCACTTTCCTCGATCTCGAAGGTTATACGGTCGAGGCGGTGTCGAGCACCCGAGCGGCGATGGAAAAACTGGCCGCCTCCAGCTATCCCATCGTAATCAGCGACATTTACCTTGATGAGCGCACCGGCCTCGATGTCCTCAAAGCGGCCAAGGAAGCTCATTCCGATTGCCGCGTCATCCTCATGAGTGCTCGCGGCAGCATGGAGACGGTGATGGCTGCCACCCGCGGCGGCGCTTTCGAATACCTGGCCAAACCCTTCGAGCTTGACGATCTTCTCAGTGCCATCCAGAAGGCTGAAGCCGAGATCGAAGGGGCAGGGAATTCCGATCGCGAAACCGATATCGACGATCTGCCTGAGACGGAAATGATCGGCAGCTCGACGCGCATGATCGAGATCTATAAGACCCTCAGTCAAGTTGCCCCCACCGACGCTACGGTTCTCATCACTGGCGAAACCGGCACCGGCAAAGAGCTGGTCGCCCGCATGATCCATTCCAACTCGAAGCGCCTCATCGGACCCTTCGTTCCAGTCGATTGCGGTTCGATCGCTCCTTCGCTTCTCGAAGCCGAACTCTTCGGCGCCCTCAAGGGCAGCTACACCGGTGCTGATCGCGACCGCACTGGCGTCTTTGAAACCGCCAATCGCGGCACAGTGTTTCTCGACGAAATCGGCGAGATCGATGGCGCTTTCCAGCTCAAACTCTTGCGCTTCCTACAAGAACGCGAAATCCGTCCCGTCGGGGCGAACCGCGCCAAGCCGGTCGACGTGCGCATCGTTGCCGCAACCAACAAAGACCTTCAGAAGCTCGTCGAAGAAGGCAAGTTCCGCGAAGACCTCTGGTTCCGCCTGAACGTCGTCCGCATTCCGCTTCCCGCCTTGCGGGACCGCCGCACGGACATCCCCCTGCTGTCTCACTTCTTCCTCCGCAAGTACAACGAGCGGTATGAACTGAGCGCCGTCATCACCACCAGCGGGCTAAAACTTCTTGAAGAACAACCCTGGCCCGGCAATGTCCGCCAGCTCCAACACCTGATCGAGCGCCTCGTGATTCTCAGCCCCCACGGGCGTATCGATGCCGAGGCCGTTGCTGACGCTTTGGTGGAATCGTCCAGCGAAGACCCAACGACTTCAGAAAGCCTCAGGGACACCGAGCGCGAACAGATCCTCAAGGTCCTGGAAGCCACCAGCAACAACAAGAGTCGCGCCGCCAAGATCCTTGGCATCGAGCGCAAGACGCTCTACCGCAAACTCGAACGCATGGGCATCGCCTAGCACTCTCGCTGCGGCAGCCTACGGGTGGGCCATCAACACCGAGAACGACCCATCGGTTTCAAACCCCATTTGTTGATAGAGCGGCCTGCCCGCATCCGTTCCATGCAACGTCAACCGGGTCCACCCGGTCGCCTCCGCACACTGCTTCGCCACATGTCGGATTGCCGCTTCGGCATAGCCTTTGCCGCGGTTCCCCGGCATCGTTGCCAAAAGCGCCAAATAGATCGTGCCATCCACGGGAAATGCCGCCGCCGCCGTCACCGGTTTGTCTTTCACATCGCCAACCGTTCCGTAGATTGTGCCCTTTCATAGCAAGTCGTTCGCGATGCAACTGGACATCTCTGAAGGCATTTCATAAGCCAGTCCATTCACTGTGGCGATATCTTCAAAGGTTCGCGCTTCGCTCACAGCCCGGAAATCAAGGCTAGGCAACTCACGCTTCGGCTCATTCAGCTGATCCGCTGACATCCCCGTCAGCTTCATGATGGGCATCAGCCCCCGGGCTGCCGCGGTTTCTTCCCAGCCTTCCACTGTCAATTCATGGCAGATTGCGTGAAACCACCCATAGGGTGCCCCCTCAGCCCGGCTGAACGACAGCGCAAGACTCTGATCAAACTCACCCAGAGTCTTTACCGGCTCCACCGCCAGATTCATGTTGAAGAAAAACAAGGGCAAATTCGCAAACGTGGTGGCTAGGGTACCCTCCAGATCCAGCTTTGCATCTGGGAATTTGCAGGTCATTTCCTTCCAGGCATCCCGCAAGATCATTGTGGTTTCAACCCCTCGATTCATAATTCCTCACATGGTACAAAAGAGGGGCATATTTTTCTCTAACAATCTCCTGGCTGTCCGATAAGCCGCATAACGGTCAGGTAATCCGCCTAGACCCTACGAATTCAGCAGCGGAGACAGAAATGCCGGTAGAAATTGGAAATGAAGTGATGGATCGGCTTCGCCGTCAGGTAAGTCATTGGCCGAACAAGATCCAGGCGACCCCATTGCACCGGGCCATTGCCGAGGGCAAAGCCACTCGTGAGGGCTACGTCGAACTTCTCGAGAAAATGTGGGCATTCCAGAGCGGCTTCGAGCGCAGGGTGCGCGGTCGTCGCGAGTGGGAAGGCTTCGGCTTCGAGTTTTCCGAACGGGAGAAGGCCGATCGCATCGAGCGCGATCTTACCTACTTTGTGGTTCCAATGGCCGGTAAGTCCGATCTCGATCTCCCTCTCGACGATGCCACCTTTGGCTTCGTTTGCGGCTATCTCTATGTCATCGAAAGTGCCACCATGTTTGGCCAGAACCAGTTCCGCATCCTGAGCCGCAAGCTTGGGATTGGCTCGGATACCGGTGGTGCATTTCTCAATTCCTACGGCGACCGGGCCGGTTTGATGTGGCGCAATTGTCAGGACTTTCTTGAACGCGTCGGCCAGAGCCGCTCCAGCGCGGTTGCCGACATGATTTCTGGCGCTACCGATGCCTACCAACGCCTTGAGGCCTGCCTGAAGAGCTAAACTGCCTTCATGCCCGGCATGAAGCCTGAAGATTTCCGCCGCATTGCCCTTTCTTTCGAAGGCGCCGTTGAAGGTTCGCCCATGGGGGCGGTTGACTTCCGTGTCAACGGCCGTATCTTTGCCACACTTGCCTCCGTTAAAGAAGGCTATGGCAACCTCATGCTCACCCCAGAGCTTCAATCTGAGTTTGTCGAAAACGCACCAGATCTTTTCCTGCCGATCCACGGCGGCTGGGGCCGGATGGGGATGACCCATATCGTGCTCAAGGCCGCCAACCGTGACATGCTCACTGGTGCCCTTGAGGCCGCTTGGCGCCTCAAGGCTGCAAAGAAGCGATCACCGAGTCGGAAACCGGCTGAATCACCGTCTTCCGCGACACCTCGTCCGGCAAAGAAGTCAAAAGCACGAAAATCTGATCCTTCTCAGGGTTAGCCCAGCAAAGGGTCCCGGTCGATCCTCCATGGCCAAAGGCTCTCTCCGGCAATTTCGCGCTTAGGCTCTTGCCGTGCTTGAATCCAAATCCCCCGGGGCGCACCATCGATTTCGCCAGCGTCTCTCCCAAGGGATTCGATGCCGGATTCAAGAACGCTTGAAGGAATTTCGCAATGTCCTCGGCCGTTGAGTGCGCTCCTCCCCACGGCGCTCCGAGCCCACGCCAGTAATCGCTATTCCAATCCCACGCAGGCTCCTGGCCTGTGGCAAACTCGGTCTGGCTTCGCACCGCCCCAGGCACCTTGCCCAGCATGGTCGCGTTCATCCCCAATGGGCGAAACACAACCTCGTCGATGAGCTTTGCAAACGGCCTTGAGTCCACTTTTGAGGCAATCGCACTTGCCAGCAGAATCGCCATGCTTGAGTAGCTATATTTTTGCCCCGCCTCAAAAAGCCGCAGCGTTGTCAGCGTCAGTTTTTGAAACTCGCTGAGCGGAGCATGACGCCTTCTCAACTCTGCATTCTCGGGCAGCATGTCTGGCAAACCCGAGGTGTGATTCAGCAGATGCGACAGCTGCATTGTGGGTGAGGAGAAGCCAGGCAGGTATTTCACCACCGGATCCGTCAGCGGGATCCGATTCCGCTCAGCCACCCAGAGAAACGCCGCAACCGTGAAGGGCTTGGTGATCGATGCGATGAGAAACTTTGAATCTGTCTTCGCGGCCCCGAACGCTTTGAGCGTGATCTCCTTCCCCTTTCGCACCAACAGCACCGCCGCCTCAGGCTTGCGCAGCGCCTGCTCCGCAGTGGGCTGCAATGTGATCGATGCAGCCGCCAGCAACTCACGTCTCGTCATGAACTGGAGTCTATCGAATCCTTCGGCCTTGGTTCAAAACAGAGAAAAGTGCAGTCATCATGCAGCAGCGCTCCCGACGAGAACTGACATAGCTCTTTCAGCAGATTGGTCTTGACGCTATGCAGCGATTCGAGCGCACTCAGCGACAGCGAGTCTTCCAGTCTCGCCTCATCAAAAACATTTCCGTCCGCGCCAGGGCACTCGGTCAGCCCATCGGTGTAGAGAAACAGTCGGTCTCCCGCCCCAAGTGCATGCGGTTGCTGGTCATAACGCGTCTTCTTCAAAATACCCAGTGGCAGGTTTGCCGCTCCCGGCGCATCATCCACAAGCAATCGGCTCCAACCTTGTTGCTGGCGAAACAAGTAGGGTGGTGGATGCCCTGCGTTGGCGTAATACAGTTGACCATCGTCCCGGTTGTAGCTCAGCACCGCCGCTGTGGTGAGTGCGCTGTGCCCAATCTCGCACACCTTCTGATTCAACTCGTCGAGAATTGCTGCGCCATCCTCAGAATTCATGTGTTCGAGTAGCGACAAATACAGCCATTGGCTTAGCTCGGCCGCCGCCGCCCCATGGCCTCTGACATCCGCAATTACCACCCGAGTCAAAATGTCATAGCTGCAAACGCTGAAGTAATGAATGTCACCACCACCGGGCGCTCCCGCTGCACTGGAGTATAAGGTTGCCGTTACTCCGGAGGTACATACATCATCATTGGCGGGCTGGATGCCGCCCCAGATCTCAGCGCAATGAACCTGTATCATTCAGGTCCTGTTCGGCCTTGAACCAATCGGCTTCCGCAGAGCCTTCTTCTTCGCCGTGTTCCTGTCAGTATTTGTAGGCGAGCGCCGCGATCTCTTCGTGCGTGGGTTGTGTGTCAGCCATACGTTCACGATGCAGTTCGCCTCTAGTTCCGCAAAAGTAACGGTGCAAATGAATTTCCTCGGCACCGTAACCTCTGCGGCTCTTGTAGCGAATCGCTCTAGGCAGGCCGTTACCCGTTCAGTCCCCTCGAAACAGATCCCCAACTCCTCAAACAAATCATGCTTCGCTATCAGCAAGGCGATGGCAATGCCGCAAACGAGTTGGTAAGACTCCTCAACCGTACTCTGGCCCGTTACCTCTATGCGACTTCTCTCGGGGCTCCCAACTTCGAGGACCTGCTTCAAGAGTGCTGGCTCCGAATTCACAAAGCCCGAGCCAGCTATCGTCTCGGAGAACCTGTCATGCCTTGGGTGCTTGCCATTGCGCGGCACGTCCGCATCGATTCCTATCGGAAATGGCGGGGCACTAACGGACGCGAACTCGACATCGAGACCAGGCTTGAAGAGATCAGTGCAAACCCTCAGCAGTAATGGAATACTGCCACCGCTGCTGGCCGCCTGCTCAAGCTCATGCAAATTCTCCTGGATTCGCAACGCGAAGTCGTTGTCATGCTGAAAGTCACCGGCATGTCAGTACAGGAGGTAGCCCTTGCCACGGGTTCAACACCCGCCGCGGTGAAGCAAAAGGCATACCGCGCTTATCAGACCATTCGCAACGCGATGGGTATCCTCGATGGAGATCTAAAACGAACTGCAGTGATGTCGACCGCCTCCTCAGCGAAGGAATCGAATTGCGCGAACTGCAAGTGCGCGCCGGCCCACACATTCGAAACTGTCCACGTTGCCGCCCACTGGTCGAGTTCATCGCCGAATCGATTGAGGCGCCCCACGACGAGAACGATTCCAGCCGCAAGATTGCGGCTCGTCTTACCAGCAACCTGGCACCGGCCAAACCACTGGCCAGCACTGGTTAGATCGCTGTCGCGATCGTAGCCTCCGCCGCTGTCAGCTTCGGCTTGTGGACCGCAATCATGGGCATCCCGGGCTTCAATCTCCTGGATCACATGCGTCGGCTGGCGTTGACCGTGTATTCGTTTGTGCTCCTTGTTCTGCTCTCCATCTCCTTGGCCAGGCTCCTCCGCCCAGCGGTCCCGCGCCCTATCTCGCCCACCATCTTGTTGCGCAGCGTTGCTGTTGGTTATCCCGCACTTGCTTCACTTCTATTCCCGCTGCAACCGGTTCGGGAATCCTTTTTTGCAGAAGGTGTCGTGTGTCTATTGTTCGGCTTGATTACCTCGTTCTTTGCCAGTTCTCTGATCTGGGTGCTCGGTCGGCGAGGCTACGTCATTCATCGAACGCTGTCCGGAGCAATCACTGGAGCTCTCGGCGGCATCACCGGGATCATGATTTTGCAGTGGGTCTGTCCCGATCACGAGGGGGCCCACATCGCCTTCTGGCACGGACTCACCGGCCTGCTCAGCATCGCCGGCGGTGCGCTGGCGGGATCAATCAGGCGAGACGGTGTCGGCCCGTCCTGAGCACAGCCGGTGTGCCCGGTTTCATCACCTCATACCAAAGCGCCAGTAACTCTCCGCTTGCCAACTCCACAGACGAGGGATAACCCAGATCGCCCGTGCCATCCTCACTGAGCACAATTGGCTCCGACCAGGTTCGGCCATGGTCACGACTCACCCGCAAATGGTTCCCTCGCGGTGTACGCCGGTATCCATAGCTCATCACGAGCCAGTTGTTCTTAAGCCTGAGCAAGTGGCTTGGCAAACCCCAAACCCCAATCGCCACAGGCACCGACCAGCTCTTGCCGCCATCCTTCGATTCCGACTGGAGCGTCTCTTGCGCATTTACCTTGTTGTGATTGCGTATGTGCACGACGATTCGACCATCAGCAGTCTCCACCCCGTGGAGCTCATGGTAGTCCTCGTGCCGGTCACCGGGCCGCGACGGAATTGTTGCCAACCACTTCCAACTCACGCCATCGTTGCCTGATACCGCAACGCCGATCTCTCCAGAAGCTTCCGGATATCTCTTGCCCGGATACAGCTGTCTTCCATCCCGCAGTTGGATGGGCCCATGCGGGCTGGTCACGGGAACCCGATAGGGCTGCGACCAGGTCAGGCCACCATTGGTCGATCGCAACATCCAGGCGCCCAATAGCGACTCCCGCTGCGCCTGTGTCAAGCCCCGTTCCATCGCCTGCCAATGCGCCTGCGAATAGCCTTTATTCTTCTGATAAACAAGCGATGTGAAGGTGGTTACCAGCAACGTGCCTTTGTTAGTTTCAAGGATGCCGGCGTCGCGGTCGTCAATCGGCGTATCGAGAACTACTTGGGGATGTGACCAGCTTGCACCTTCGTCGTTCGACCGGATCAATTCCACTCGGCCGAAAGGGCACACATGCGCCTCACGCGAACCGGAGTAAACCACCAGCAATTCGCCTTTCGAATTGCGGATCATCGTGGGCCAGCCGCAGAAGCCTTTCGTGTTGAGCTCAATTGCGGCTAGGGCAAACAGTTCCCGGCGGCTGAGTTGGTTTTGCATTGTGATTTCCCCACTTTACAATCAGCCTATGGATGTTCGCCCCTTCGCCCCGTCGGATCTTGCCGCTTGTCAGACGCTAATTCCGTCTTTAAGCCCCGCCGAAAACTACTTCGTGATGGAGCATGAAGGCGCAATCCTCGGCTGCGGTGGGTATCAGCTGACTTCCCCTTCTGAGGCGATGTTGCATGGCTGCGCGATTCACCCAACCTGGCGTCACCAGGGCCTGGGTCGTTACGGATTGATGTTTCTTCTGAAACAGATTTCAAATTTGGGCCCCATCGGCTATGTCCACGTATTGGCGGACGCATCGGAAATCGAATTTTTCCTCGCGAATGGATTTCGCGGGAACCCATCGGAAGGGAGCCGAGTCCAACTCACGAAGAGGCTTACGGTATGTCCCTGACACCCCTGCTGCTACTCCTACTCGCTCAAAAGACCGCCTTCATTGAAGGAACGGTCGTTGGCTCCGATGGTTCGGGCACATTGGCCAAAGCGAAAATCACCATCCAATATGAAAAGGCGCCCGATGGTTCTTCCGCTCTGACTTCCGCGAACGCAAAAGGAAACACAACTACCTCCGGTGAGGATGGCTCCTTTCGTCTTGAAGCTGTGGAGGGAGTGCCGTTTCACTTTGGCGTCGAGCGGGAAGGCTACGTCACGATTGGAAGGCTGTTCGGTGTCGGCAAGTCATTGGAGACATACACTCTGACAGGCAACCGGACCGGGGTGGTCGTCAAACTGGACCCCGAGAGCGTGCTCGGCGGGCGGCTCATCGACGCTGATACGGAAAAGCCGATCGCGGATGTTGAGGTGATTTCTCATCGCAAGACAGAAGGCAACTACTTTGGCTTTGGCCCTCGCTCGCGTACCGACGCCGATGGCCGTTTCCGCATCACGGGCATGATGCCAGGCGAGTACAAGCTGCAAATCCAAACTCAACTGAGGCCAAAGATTTTTCCGGGCCTTCCCGCGGACTCTGCTCCAGCGATGACCTATCCGCCGCTCTACTTTCCCGGCGTTCCGAACTTCGCCGACGGACAAACCATTACCCTTCGGCAGGGTGCGCAACTTGAGTACTTTGACTTCAAGATCCGCAAAGAACGGCTCTACACCCTCAGCGGAACGATTCAGGGCTCAGACGGTGCCGCAGCCACAACGTCAACAACGAAGTTTGGCCAGGAAGGGATCTCGTTTAGCGGGATCGGTGATCTCACCGGGCCAGGGCCATTTCAAATTCAAAACGTACCGGCTGGACGATTTTCCCTCATGTTCTTTACGAAAGATCGGGACAGCTTGAAACGAAAGCAAGCGGTAGTAGAGCTGATGGTGGATAGCGACGTGAAGGACCTTGATCTAAACCTTCAAGGAGCGTTCAAAGTTCGCTTCAAAGTACGCAGCTTGGGCGACCATCCGATTGATGGCGATCCGCTTTGGACGCAGCTAAAACCCAAAATTACCCTGAGCTTCAATCCTCAAACACGCGCGAATTTCTCGAGCGACCGGCCTCAAGTTGTCGAATCTGGCGAAGGTGCCGAGATCGGCGGTCAATTCGGTGACCTGATGTGGATTCACGTCATGGGTCTACCCAAAGGATGGGCATTGCGCCGAGGCACTTGTAACAGCATTGAGTTTGACCGATTTAACTTCCGGCTCGATCCAGGCCGCGCGGAGCACGATTGCGAGCTTTTCGTATCGCAGGTCAACAACAGCGTCTCAGGCGAGGTCAAGACAGAAGGGGCACTGATCTATGCATTGATGGAGCCACTCGCTGGCGAACCAGTCAACAGAAGGCTCCAGCGTCGAGAAGGAAAGCAGTTTCGCTTCGAGTCTCTTCCGCCTAGCACTTATCACTTCATCGCAACCAAAGGACTCTCATATGTGGATGCCGCCCTCGCTTTGCGGGAAGGCAAGGGGTTGAAGGTGGAGGTCGGCGAGAACTCGCAGTTGCAGGTGAACGTGCCTTACTTGGCGAAGGACTGATAAGCCAGGCTAGGGAAGTCTTGAAGGATGTCTTCTTTCGGCGAGTAAGTCCGCAAGCGACCGACAACTATGTTTTGTTTCGGAAAGACAATCAGCCAGTTTCCCCCATCCCCCGAGTGCTGGATCATCACTGGCTTGCCGGGTTGTGCGGATGGCTGGAAGAACCACACCAGGCCCGTGCGTTCATTGCTCTTTGGATTACCAGGCAGTGACGTCGATTGCTCGATCCAATCCGGCGTAAGAATGCCCTTGCCCCCTCGAGAATCAACTGTCCAATTTTGGCAAGGTCTTCGGCGCGTTTTGTCGAGCATCCACTTGGCCGAGCGAATGTCCAACTGAGCAAACAGGTTTTGGTTCAGGTAGAGATGCAGGGGTTTCCCCGCCGCCTTCTCGAGAGCCGCAGAATGCAACATGATGCGTGCGTTGTTGTAGTAAAACTTTTCACCCAGCACCGAGATCATCGGCAGACGCAGGGTATAGGCGAGGTAATCGTCATTGCGCTTATACTCGTCGAGCGTCTTGTCCTTTTCGGTTCGCGCGTCCTTCATGCCGGAGGAGTGGGTGAGCAAATGGCGCAAAGTGATGGCACCCTTGGGGTCCGAGGCCAGCTGTGGGAGAAGCGTAGAAATTGGAACATCAATGGAGGAGAGCTTCCCCTGCTTGAGCAATAATCCAGTCGCCAGGCTCGTGAAGGTTTTGGTGATCGACTGAATGTGAACCCGGTTGCCGGGCTTTTAACTCTCGATTGCCTTGCCTTCCTTCAATACAACCAACGCTTCGGTTTTGCTCTCCTTGATGCGAGCCATGAAGTCGTCAGATGCGGCAAGCGCGAGAAGGGGCAGTATCCATGTGCACATAGCGAGATCATTGCATGTAATGTGGCTTGACGTTGCTGTCATTTTCAGTTACCATGCAAAACATAGGGCTGGACTAGGCACATTTTTTGAACTAAATCCTAAATGTTGGACCGCTTTTGAGACGGCAGGGACTCTGTTGTCTCGTTTTGCTGTTTCCGCCCCAAATTTTTCTACCTGATGCTATTGATTCTGACAGCCTGATCCGAAGAGCCGGGGTTTTAGCCCCCGGGGTCGGCGGCTGTTCCGCGCAGTACCTTTTTCCTTCCATTTGAACTGTACACTGTACGGCGGCCTGCGGCCGTCGCGAGGTTTGAACGAATGCAACAGAGTTCCCCGCCGGTCTACCGGCCGAATCAGCCGATCACCCGTGTTGATTTTTCCCGAATCAAGTCCTCTATTCCGATCCCGAACCTGATCGAAGTGCAGAAGCTCAGCTATGAGCGATTCCTGCAGATGGACTTGCTACCCGATGAACGCGACGAAATCGGTCTGCAGAGCGTGTTTAAGAGTGTGTTCCCGATCACGGACTTCCGTGGTCTTTCGCAGCTCGACTTTGTCGACTATGCGATCGGAAACTGGGAATGTAAGTGCTCGGCGCTGAAAGGTCTGAACCACTTGCGTAGCGTCTGCCGCCACTGCGGTGCGACGATCCAGACCGACCCGTTCCACGCCGGCGACATCCTCTGCCACGCTTGCGGCACGTTCAACAAGAACATCGTGACCTTCTGTAACCGTTGCGGTGACCCGGTTGGTCTGCAGCTCAAGTACGACATCCCTGAGTGTGAAGAGCGCGGCATGACCTTCTCGGCTCCGCTGAAGGTGACCATCCGCTTAACGGTTTACGACAAGGATCCGGACAATCCCGATCCGAAGGCAAAGACCGTGCGCGACATCAAAGAGCAGGAAGTGTTCTTTGGCGAAATCCCGCTGATGACGCCGAACGGCACGTTCGTGATCAACGGCACCGAGCGCGTGATCGTCAGCCAGTTGCACCGCTCGCCCGGCGTGTTCTTTGAACGCATCCCGGCGCAGGGCTACCACTTGGGCAAGATCATCCCGTATCGCGGCTCGTGGGTCGAGTTTGAGTACGACACCAAGAACTACCTGTTCGTTCGTATCGACCGCAAGCGTAAGTTCTACGGCACCGTGTTCCTCCGCGCTCTTGGCTTCAAGAGCGATGAGCAGATCATCAAGGCCTTCTACACCGATACGCTCTCGAAGCTGAGCCTGAAGAAGGGCAAGCTGATGCTCGGCGTCGGCGATTCGCTCAAGGGCCAGAAGCTGAGCTACGCGATCGTCAACAAGGCCGGCGAAACGGTTGTCGCCCAAGGCAAGAAGATCACGTCCTCACTGTTCAAGGCGCTCAAGGACAACAAGATCCATGAAGTCGAAGTGGCTCCGAACGATCTCGACGGCGCGCATTTCGCAGCTGACGTCATCGACATGGAGACCGGCGAAATCCTGGCCGAAGCGAACCATAAGCTGACCGAAACTCACTACTCGAAGTTCCTCGATGCTGGCATCGAAGGCATCGAGATCTTCTTCCCCGAGCGGGACGAAGTAGGCATCGTGATCAGCGAAACGATCCGCAAGGACGAAAAGAAGAGCCAGGGCGAAAGCTTGCTTGAAATCTACCGTAAGCTTCGGCCGGGCGACCCGCCGACGCTCGACACGGCAACCCAGTTGTTCCAGGGGATGTTCTTCGATCCGCGCAAGTATGATTTCTCGCGCGTCGGTCGCATGAAGTTCAATATCAAGGTTCACGACGACGAAAAGTACGCGCCCGCTGGTTGGGCTGAACAGCAGGAAGCCCTCAAGAAGGAAGGCAAGCCGAGCTTCACCAATCCGCTCGACCGTCGCGTGCTCGACATCAACGATTTCATCGTCACCATCAAGTACCTGTTGAAGCTGCGCCGCGGTATCGGCGCGGTCGACGACATCGATCACTTGGGCAATCGCCGCGTCCGCGCGGTGGGTGAGTTGCTTGAAAACCAGTTCCGCATCGGCCTTGTCCGTATGGAACGCGCGATCAAGGAAAAGATGTCCGTGTACCAGGAAATGTCGACGGCCATGCCGCACGATCTCGTCAACGCCAAGCCCGTAATGGCGGCGATCCGCGAGTTCTTCGGTAGCTCGCAGTTGTCGCAGTTCATGGACCAGACGAACCCGTTGTCGGAAATCACTCACAAGCGCCGCCTGTCGGCCCTTGGACCGGGCGGTCTGTCTCGCGAACGCGCTGGCTTCGAAGTCCGCGACGTTCACACGACGCACTACGGTCGTATCTGCCCGATTGAAACACCGGAAGGTCCGAACATCGGTCTGATCTCCTCGCTGTCCTGCTTCGCCCGCATCAACGACTACGGCTTCATCGAATCGCCCTATCGGCGCGTCGACAACGGCCACGTCATCGATGAAATCCGCGTGCTGAATCCCGGCGACACCTCTTACAAGGTGAACGACGTGATCAAGCGCAGCGAAATGGAGAAGGCGAATAAGGCACTGGGCAAGGACAAACAGCTTGCCGAGTACGAATCACACTCCGACTATCTGAGCGCTTGGGAAGAAGACAAGTACATCGTCGCGCAGGCCAACATTCCGCTCGATGAAAAGGGCAAGATCACCTCAGAGCTGGTCAACGCTCGTCAGGCTGGCAACTTCGTGTTGAAGAACGTAGATGAAGTTCAGTACATGGACGTGTCGCCGAAGCAGCTTGTGTCGGTGGCCGCCTCGCTGATTCCGTTCCTTGAAAACGACGACGCCAACCGCGCGCTGATGGGATCGAACATGCAACGGCAGGCTGTGCCGCTGTTGCGCGCCGATTCTCCCGTGGTCGGCACCGGTATGGAAAAGGTGACGGCGCGTGACTCTGGCGCGGTTGTGATCTGTAAGCGTTCGGGCGTGGTGGATTCGGTTGACTCCGAGCGCATCATCGTCCGCGTGGACGGCGGCGGCGTGGCCGAAGGCCAGATGTCGCGCGAAGTCGGCGCTGACATCTATCCGCTGACGAAGTTCAAGCGTTCGAACCAAAACACCTGTATCAACCAGAAGCCGATTGCCTATGTGGGGCAACGTGTGAAGAAAGGCGATGTGCTGGCCGATGGTCCTTGCACGGATGCCGGCGAGCTCGCACTCGGCCGTAACGTGCTGGTCGCGTTTATGCCCTGGCGCGGTTACAACTTCGAAGACGCGATCGTGATCTCCGAGAAGATGGTGAAAGAGGATTACTACACCTCGATCCACATCGAGGAGTTTGAAATCGAAGCGCGCGACACGAAGCTGGGACCGGAAGAAATCACGCGCGACATTCCGAATATCTCGGAATCGTTCCTGCGCAACCTCGATGAGTCGGGCATCATCCGCATCGGTGCCACGGTGAAGCCGGGCGACATCCTGGTCGGCAAGGTAACGCCAAAGGGTGAAACCCAGTTGACGCCGGAAGAAAAGCTGCTCCGCGCGATCTTCGGCGAAAAGGCCGGAGACGTGAAGGACGCATCGCTCTACTGCCCGCCTGGTATTGAAGGCGTGGTGGTTGACGCGAAGGTGTTCTCGCGCAAGGGCGCGGATCTCGATGAGCGCTCGAAGCTGATTCAGGAAGAAGAGATTCAGCGTCTCGATCGCAACCTCGCCGACGAAAAGCGCATTCTGAACGACGAACGCGCCAAGCGTCTTGAAGCGATGCTGGGTGGCCGGATTATCCAAGCCGACCTGCATGACGAAAAGACCAACAAGAAGCTGCTTGGCAAGGGCCAGGAAGTGACTCGCGAGTTGCTGGAAAAGATGCGCTCGCGCGATCTCAAGCGCATGAAGCTCGACAAGAAGGATCCCCTTCTGAACGAGAAGCTCGATGAGATCGAAGACATGACTTCGCGTCAGATCGCGGTGCTCGAGAAGATCACCGAAGAGAAGAAGGCGAAGCTCAAGAAGGGCGACGAACTGCCGCCGGGCGTGATCAAGCTGGTGAAGTGCTACATCGCGATGAAGCGCAAGCTCAGCGTTGGTGACAAGATGGCCGGCCGCCACGGTAACAAGGGCGTTATCGCTCGCATCGTTCCCGAGGAAGATATGCCGTATCTGCCGGATGGCACGCCGGTTGAGATCGTTCTCAACCCGCTCGGTGTGCCTTCCCGTATGAACGTCGGACAGATCCTTGAAACCCACTTGGGTTGGGCGGCTCGCGCTCTCGGCGTGAAGTTCGCAACGCCGGTATTCGACGGCGCCACCGAGAAGGACATCAAGGCACAGCTCGAAAAGGCCGGATTGCCGAGCTCGGGCAAGATCAAGCTCGTCGACGGTATGACCGGCATGGTGTTTGAGCAACCGGTGACGGTTGGCTATATCTACATGCTCAAGTTGAGCCACTTGGTCGACGATAAGATCCACGCTCGCAGCATTGGACCGTACTCGCTGATCACCCAGCAGCCGCTGGGCGGCAAGGCGCAGTTCGGCGGACAGCGCTTCGGCGAAATGGAAGTCTGGGCCCTTGAAGCATACGGCGCAGCTTACATTCTGCAGGAATTGCTGACGGCCAAGTCGGACGACGTTTACGGTCGCGCCAAGATTTACGAGGCGATCGTGAAGGGCGAAGCCGCGGCTGAGCCAGGCGTTCCGGAAAGCTTCAACGTTTTGATCCACGAGCTGCAATCGCTGTGTCTGGACGTTGAACTCATGAAGATGAAGAAGGCTACGGACGACGAAGAAGCGCCCGTGGATACCGCCCTCGCGGCGGACTAGTTGAAAGCGAAAGGAGACACACAATATGTATCGTTCATCCCCATACGATCGCGCCAATCTGATTGCGGACTTTGATTCCATCCGCATCTCACTGGCCTCTCCCGAGAAGATCATCAACTGGTCCCATGGTGAGGTCACCAAGCCAGAGACGATCAACTACCGTACGTTCAAGCCTGAGCGCGACGGCCTGTTCTGCGCCCGGATCTTCGGACCGGTGGCGGACTGGGAATGTCTTTGCGGCAAATACAAGCGCATGAAGCATCGCGGAGTGATCTGCGACAAGTGCGGCGTCGAAGTGACGCTGTCCCGTGTGCGCCGCGAACGGCTCGGCCACATTGAGCTGGCCAGCCCCTGCTCGCACGTCTGGTTCTTCAAAGGCCTGCCGTCGCGTATTGGATACCTGCTCGACATCACGCTGCGCGAACTCGAGCGCGTGCTGTATTTCGAAGCCTACGTGATTGTGGAACCGGGCGAAGCCCATGGTTCCGTGTCGCGTGGCGAAGTGATCTCCGACGAGCGGAAGCGTCAGCTCGATCAGGAATTCCCCGGTGGGTTCGTCGCCATGATGGGCGCCGAAGGCATTAAGGAACTGCTGAAGAAGATTGACGTCGATACGCTGTCTGTCGAAATCCGCGAGCGGATGAAGACCGAGCAGTCGGCGCAGAAGAAGCTGAAGTTTGCCAAGCGTTTGCGTGTGACCGAGAGCTTCCGCAAGTCGGGCAACAAGCCCGAGTGGATGATTCTCGATGTGCTGCCTGTGATTCCGCCGGATCTGCGTCCGCTGGTGCCGCTCGATGGCGGCCGCTTTGCGACGTCGGATTTGAACGACCTGTATCGCCGCGTGATCAACCGCAACAACCGGTTGAAGAAGCTCATCGAGCTGCATGCGCCGGACGTGATCGTACGCAACGAAAAGCGCATGCTGCAGGAAGCTGTCGACGCATTGTTCGACAACGGCCGTCGTGGCCGAGTGCTGCGTGGCGCCAACAACCGTCCGCTGAAGTCGCTTTCCGATACGCTCAAGGGCAAGCAGGGCCGGTTCCGTCAGAACCTGCTCGGTAAGCGCGTTGACTACTCGGGCCGTTCGGTTATCGTGGTGGGCCCGGAACTCCGGTTGCACCAGTGCGGTTTGCCGAAGAAGATGGCGCTCGAGTTGTTCAAGCCGTTCATCTACCATCGCCTCGAACAGCGTGGACATTGCACCACGATCAAACAGGCCAAGGAACTTGTGGAACAGCAGGATCCGGTGGTGTGGGACATCCTCGAAGAGGTGATCAAGGATCACCCGGTGTTGCTGAACCGCGCCCCAACCCTTCACCGTCTTGGCATCCAGGCCTTCGAGCCGGTGCTGGTGGAAGGCAAGGCGCTGAAGCTGCACCCGCTGGTTTGTACCGCCTTTAACGCCGACTTTGACGGCGACCAGATGGCCGTGCACATTCCGTTGTCGCCGGAAGCGCAGATCGAAGCTTCGACTTTGATGCTGGCTTCGAACAACATTCTGTCGCCGGCGCACGGTGCGCCGATTGCGACGCCGACGCAGGACATGGTGCTCGGGTTGTACTACCTGACCAAGCTGCGGCCGGGAACCAAGGGCGAAGGCCGAACCTTTGCCAGCGTCGATGACGTGCTGATCGCACTCGAAATGAGCGAAGTGGAAACGCTGACGCCGATCCGCTTGCGCTACACGGGCAAGGTGATCGACCTGACCAAGGCGTTCGACTCGCAGAACGTGATGCACACCGAACCGATCGAGTACGCGAAGCAGTACATGGACACGACGGTGGGTCGCGTGATTCTGAACGATGTGATCCAGCGGGCGATTGCGCCGTTGACCACCGAACCGATTGCTTACATCAACGGCCTGCTGAAGAAGAAGGGTCTGACGCAGATGGTGCATTATTGCTACCTGCGGTTTGGCCTGCAGGCGACCGTGGCGATGCTCGACGACGTTAAGGCACTGGGCTTCCAGTACGCGACGCGCGGCGGTGTGTCGATCGGCATCGACGACATGGTGGTGCCGAGCGTGAAGCCGAAGCTGGTGGCCGAGGCCGAAAAGAACGTGATCGAAGTGCAGCAGCAGTACAACGACGGCGCGATCACGAACGGCGAACGCTACAACAAGACGATCGAAATCTGGCAGCGCGCCAACGATCAGGTCTCCGACGCCATGTTCAAACTCATGGAAGAAGACGACCGGACGGGCCGCTACCTGAACCCGATTTACATCATGGCCGACTCGGGCGCTCGTGGATCGAAACAGCAGATCCGTCAGCTGTCCGGTATGCGCGGACTGATGGCGAAGCCGAACGGCGAAATCATCGAAACCCCGATCACGGCGAACTTCCGCGAAGGGTTGAACGTGCTGCAGTACTTCATCTCGACGCACGGCGCGCGCAAGGGCTTGGCCGATACGGCGCTGAAGACGGCCGACTCGGGTTACCTGACCCGCCGCCTTTGCGACGTGGCGCAGGACGTGATCATCACCGAACTCGATTGCGGAACGCTCGAAGGCATTTACGTTGAGCCGATCATCGAAGCCGGCGAAATCATCGAACCGTTGCGTGACCGTATCATCGGTCGCGTGGCGCAGGAAGACCAGATGGACTTCGAAGGCAAGACGATCGTCCGTGCCAACGAAGAGATCACCGAAGAGAAGGCCTCGGCGATTCAGGCCGCGGGTATCGAGCGTGTGAAGATCCGCTCGGTGCTGACCTGCGAATCGAAGCGCGGCGTTTGCCAACTCTGCTACGGTCGCAACCTGGCGACGGGCCGGATGGTGGAACGCGGCGAAGCCGTGGGTATCATCTCGGCGCAGTCGATCGGTGAACCTGGCACGCAGTTGACGATGCGTACGTTCCACGTCGGTGGTACGGCGAGCTCGCAGAGCGAGCAGTCGACGCAGGACGCCAAGACCGATGGATACATCAAGTACGATGGCATCCTCCTGGTTAAGGACAAGACCGGCAACATGATCTCGATGAACCGTTCGGGCATCATCGTGATCGTCGACGACAAGGGCCGCGAAAAGGAACGCTACCCGGTGGTCTACGGTGCGAAGGTGTTGCTTGAGGACGGGGCTGCTGTGAAGCAGAACCAGATCATCCTCGAGTGGGACCCGTACTCGTTCTCGATCCTCACGGAAGTGTCGGGCGTGGTCCACTTCAAGGACATGATCGACCAGGTGACGATCACCGAACAGGTGGACGAAATCACGGGTATGAGCCAGTTTGTCGTGATCGATTCGACCGACGACAAGCGGGTTCCCGCGCTGGTGATCAAGCAGGTGGGCGGATCGAAGGCCGACGAACGGCGCTACCTGATGCCGACCCACGCGCACATGCTGGTTCGCGACGGCGAAGAAGTTCACGCCGGCGACGTGCTGGCGAAGCTGCCTCGCGCAACGACGAAGACGAAAGACATCACCGGCGGTTTGCCGCGCGTTGTCGAACTGTTCGAAGCCCGCAAGCCGCATGACCCGGCGATCATCGCCGAGATCAATGGCTCGATCCACTTCGGGGAACTCGTGAAGGGTTACCGGAAGGTTTCGATCACGGGCGATGACGGCACGGTGAAGGAATACTCGATTCCTCGCGGTGTGCACATCAACTTCCAGGAAGGCGAGCGGATCAAGGCTGGCGATCCTTTGATGGATGGCCCGCGCAACCCGCATGACATTCTGGCGGTACTCGGCGAAACGGAACTGCAGAAGTACATGGTGAACGAAATTCAGGAAGTGTACCGGCTGCAGGGTGTGAACATCAACGACAAGCACCTTGAGGTGATTGTGCGGCAGATGTTGCGCTGGGTGAAGATCGACGAGATCGGCGATACGGAATTCCTGCCTGAAGAGGTTGTTGACCGCTTCAAGTTCAAGGAAGAGAATACCCGCGCCATTGAGAGCGGCGGCCGTCCGGCTCGCGGCAACGCGATCCTGCTCGGTATCACGAAGGCATCGCTGTCGACCGATAGCTTTATCTCGGCGGCGAGCTTCCAGGAAACGACGCGTGTGTTGACCGAAGCCGCGATCAACGGCAAGGTGGACTACCTGCGTGGTCTCAAGGAAAACGTCATCATGGGTCGCCTGATCCCGGCCGGCACCGGTATGGAACACTACCGCCGCGCCAAGATTGCGGGCGAGGACGTGGTGGATACCGTGGAGCAGGAACCAGAGAACATCATGGATTCGTTGTCGGCTTACGACGACGATGCCAAGAGCCTGTTTGCTGGTGGCCTCGACGACGACGACCCGATCGGGATGGGCGACGTCGAGTAATTGACTTGATATGGATTGCAGGAAACCCCGTTGGCCGCAAGGCCGGCGGGGTTTTTTGCGTTTGTTGTGGACCGGACGCGCTGATCGATTGAACATGTCAAGCGGCTGAAAGCAATGGGTTTTGGCGCAAATTGGCTTTGTTCCTCTGTTCCACGATTTTGTGCAGGCGTTGCAGGGTGCGGATGAAGAGGGAGACGAGGCGGAGTTCGTGGGATTCGAGGCGAGCGAGGCTGGGGTCTGTACTTTCGGCGAGCGCACAGGCCTGAAGCGTGAGGGATTCGGCTTCGGCGGGAGTGGCCGGGGGAGCGGGGGCGATCTCATCGAGGGCTTCGTTGATTTTGGAAGCGATGAGGGCGGAGACCCGGCGACGCCGCCACGCGGTCTGGATCAGTGTGTCGACGAGTTCGAACTCGGAGGGTGTCTGGGGATCGAACTCGGCAAGGAAGCCTTGAGCGAAGGATTGGAATGCGGATTCGTCTTCCGTTTTGACGATGTACTTTTCGGAGTACATGCCATGACGGAGCGCGTTGAGGCTGGTTTTCAGTTTGCCGGCGCGAGTGCGCGGGCCAGTGGAATTGAGAGCGTTACGGCGGTTGGCCGCAATCTGTTTGTCGGAAGCCATGGGAGGGGTTTCCCCTGAATTGTTGTATCGAGTGGAGGAGGCGTGGGAGCCCCTCCGGAATTGGTTTTCGCACGGAGGTAGGGTGGACTTGGGGCGAGTGAATCGTAAGTAGTTGATTTGAGGAGAGAAATAAGGTTGGATCGAGTGGGAACGATAAAGTTCAACCAGAGGCAGGCTCGTGATGTTTCCCGTCAGCGGAACACTTAATGCAGATGAATCTATTTCTTGTGGTCTTGTCCCTGGGGGCAGCGCTGCATGCCGATACCCAACTGCGTGGCGGAGTATCGGCAAGGGGCGAAGCGTCGCTGGAGGAGATTTATGCGGATCAGGATCCGTTGCGAGGCAAGCCCGCGATTCTGCCCCCTGCGCTTGAAGGGCGGGTGCGCAGGTGCATTCCGCCGGATCGATCCTGGGCTTTGGTGCGCGAGACACCGTCCACCTGCTACTACTTTGTGCCGTTCCCCAATCCGTTGCCGGCCGTGGTGGTGACGGTGGAGGAGGCGCAGCGGCGGCGTATGCAAGGAGGCCGTGCGCGGTGCGGATCGCATCCCTGGAACCTCGACAAGCAGCTGTGCGATGAAGAGGGGCCGCCGCTTAGCGGTGAGGTGATCACGACCGTTCCGCCGGGGCCATCGAATCGAGTTCCTCCCACCTGGCCAGGAACGCGGCCTCCTTCGAGAACTCGCCCTCCTTCTGGAACTGTGCCCCCTTCCGGACCTCGCCTTCCTCCGGGGAGTGTCCGGCGTCCACCGCCCGCTAACCCCGGCTATCTGGACGGCATCCGGGATGGGTTCCATCTGTGTGGCAAACCGTTTGAAACGATGTGGCGGGCCTATCAGGCCCTGGAGAGAGGCGACGCGGTGTCAGCGGCAAATATCCTGGGCGGGAATCGTTCGGATGCAGGCGTTCGATTCATTGGGAGTGCGCTCCAGGCGCTGTGGGCCGATCTTGCGGAGACTCAGGTTCTGGATCAAACGGGGCGGCCCGTGACGGGCTTCGAGAAAGGCCGGCGGCATGCTTTGCGGATCTTTACCCTGGGCCCTGATTCCGGACGCCGCCGAGTGCGCGATTACGGTCGGCAAATGCGTTGCTCGCCCCAGAAAGCCAGGGGACGGAGGGCCGGTTTGTGCCGCGGACGAGGTCGCCGTGATTCAGGAGGCGAATTCTTATGTACCGAAGTTAAACTTGCCTCGTCCGCCGTCGCCGTTGCAGCGTGGATTGTCGCTGGTGGATCAGAAGCTCTTTGAACGATTGGCTGCGACGCGGCAGCAGACCTTTATCATCCGAGACGCAAATCCGGGGGCGCTGCGTTGGGTGGGCCGGCCGGGATACCGAGCCAAGCTGCTTGATGTGAAGGGGAAGTCCCTGACGAGAGCGGAACTGCCGCCCGGCAGCGTGGGGCAATACGAGGGCCTCGCTTCCGCAAGGGGACTGAGTGCGGCGGAACGTAAATTGCTGACGGACAGAGAGTTCAGCATCGGGTCGCCTGAGGAGTTTGAGGTGATTCGGGATCCCGATGGTAACGCGCTGTACAGTGATATTGATCTGCACGGCGTTTACAATCGGGACGGCACATCGGGTTGGTCAGCGGAGTTACAGGCCGAACTCGACTGCGACCTCTTTGACCGCGGCGTTGTCCATGGACCGCACGATGTATGGCCGGATCGAAACAATCTTGCCAAGGCGGGGCCGAATTATGGACCGCAGATCGGCAATGGGAAAACGATCACCGCGATTCTCCCCGATGGCCAGATTGTTCGGGCCACGACGCTTGCGGAGATGAAGCAACTGTATCAGGCGATCGGTGTGGATTTTTCGAGAATCTATCCGGGCCTTTAGGGTTGAGGGAAGTGGCGTGAGGGAGTTATCTGACGAGGCTGTAGCAGAAGCCCTTCCCAGAAGCCCATGTCCTCGACGAGATGACACCTGAAGTTAGCGGACGATGAGCGGACACATTGATGGGGAACAGCGGTTTGGGGACGTAGGCGAAGGGAGGGTTTAGCCCGACCATAGCCGGAGGCCCCAAACCGCTCCGAGCGGATCCTTGCGGTGATAGATTTGGAATCTTCCAAAACCCTAAATCACCCCCGAAAGGACACCACTCATGAGCGACACACAGAAGCTCATCAAAGCCCGCATCGG